>DASYNM010000210.1:0-13123 GCA_036008545.1 Verrucomicrobiia bacterium | reverse complement strand
TGCTGGTCCACGACGCCGGAAACAGAAAAGACATTGTAGCCTCCCGATTGCCCGTAGCTGATAAAATTGACTGGAGTCATAACAGGCACAACTTGACTCCGCAGAATGCTGCCTTCAAAGCCAACCACCACCAATTGGCCGTTTTGCGTGGCGGCGCCATCCAGTGATTTGGTGGTGATCGTGCCGATATTGGTCCAGTTGATGAAATTGGTGCTAGTCAGGACGACGCCCTGATTTCCCACCACGTAGCAGGTATTGCTGATCATGGTGGCGTCATTCAGAAAATTGGTCACGCCACTGTCAACCGACGACCAATTCGTGCCGTCGGTGCTGGTCAACATCGTGCCGTTCTCGCCGACCGCCAGCAGCCTGCCGTTGACGCACCGCAAACGGTAAAGCCAATTCGTCGTGCCGGAACCGTGACTGGTCCAGTTGGTGCCGTCGGGGCTGGTAAGAATGGTGCCCTTGTTGCCCGTCACCACCAGCAGGCCATTGGTATAAGCAGAGATGCCGGACAAATACTCCGTTGTGCCGGGCGGGAGATTGCTCCAGTTGGTTCCATCGGGGCTGTTCAGAAGCGTGCCGTTGCCGCCAACAAGAAAATAATTGCTGTTGAATGCGCAGACACCGGCCAGATCATTCGTTGTCGCCGCTGGCGCAGGCAGAGAATACCAAATAACGCCGAGCGAACTGGCCTCGTTGGTGGACAAGGTGCCGTCCTCGTTGGTTTCGACTACGGGAATGAGAATATTCGGGCTTACGGCCAGACTGCCTTTCGTGCCTGCGGCCACTAGAAGGTTGGTGGTGCCGCCGACACAAAGGAATACGGTGTTGCTGCTTGAAACAGAATTCGTCAGCGGAACTTCTTCGACCGTCCAATCCGCACCGTCGCCGCTGGTCATGATGCGGACGTTGTCGCCCACGGCCACATAGAGTCCGTTGGCGAGTGTGACCTGGAAGAGCCAATCGCGCGCGGAATAATAAGGGGTCGCCCAATTGTAAATGCCATTGGTCAAATAACTTTGCACGATCATGCCGTCATAGCCGGCCAGTTCATAGGCGCCGTTGGTATCCTGCACGGCGGCAAAATAGGTCCACGATGGAACATTGGTAAGACCCGAACCGATCTGGCCGGGCCAGACGAGTTGGTTTGAGACCATCGAACCTAGCAGCACCTCCGAATTTCCCGCTAGCAGCCCCGTCACATCGTTAGCCGCGAGCGTGTAGAGCACGTTGGTCGAAGGGTCTTGCGATCCAAAGTTGAATGCAGTCCAGGTCGCGCCATTGGTTGTGCTGTAAAATGCATTGCCCGAATCGCTAACCGTCCAGAACCCTTTGTAAGGAAAATTCGTATGGGAGCCGGTGGTGTCAATCCAAGCCACGTCTTCCAATTGACCGTCGGTTTCAGCGATGGATCGCGCTGTCCAGTTGGTGCCGTTTTTGCTGGTGGCAATGTAGCCTTGTTCACCCGTGGTCACGAAAAGGCCGTTGCCGTAAGTGACACTGAGAAGCCAGTACGGGCCTAAATCGGGTGGGGGAGATTGCAGATTCCACGCGGCGCCGTCGGTGCTGGTGTAAAGCGCGCCATTGTCTCCGACGGCTACCGCAAGGTTTGACGAGGCCGCCACGGACACGATCCAGTTGGTGGTATGCAGCGAATTCGTTACGAAATTCACCCCGTCGTCGGAGTAAGCCACCGCACCATGGGCTCCGGCTATGATGATGCGATTACCGAAAAACGCGGCTGCCTCAAGGTCGTTGGTCAGGTTGCTGTTCTGAGGAAGCCAGCTGACCAGGTCCGGACTGGTGTAAACCTGGCCCAGTTCGCAGACTTGAACACCCAAAGTTCCGTTCCAGGCCATGCCCACAATATCGTTGCCGTGAGGCTGTGGATTGGACCAGTGCCACTCGAGGCTTTGTGCTGAAGTAGAAAAAACCCACGCGGCCGAACAGAACATCACCAGCCAGACGAGTCGCGCGAGACGCATAGAAAATCGTGAACACTTAACGCGGTTGATCCATGGCCAGAATATGTTCTGTGGCGCCGCGCGGGTTCGCGTCCGCGGCTGACTGATGCAGCCTGAGCCGAAAGGTGCATCCGGAAGGACTGTTCTGCGTCAGTTCCAATTTTGCGCCTAAAGAGTGCGCCAGTTGTTTGCTGATGGCCAAACCGATTCCGCCGCCGCCCTTTTTGGACGAGGTGCAAGGCATGAATAGCCGCGCTTGCAGCACCGGCGACAGGCCCCCGCCTTGATCGCAAACCTCGAAGTCGATCATCCCGTCGTCACCCGTCACACGAACTTCGACGTTCTTGCCTGGCGGAGTCGCTTCGATTCCATTTTGCACCAGGTTTTCGAGAATCAGTAAAATCAGATCGGCTTCGCGGTTGGACAATGTCCGGTCGAACAAAACCTTGGCGCTGAAGTGAACACCGCCAGGATCTGCGAGCGCTTTTGCTTTTTGCGCGAGCATCCCCACCAGCTCGGCGATTGAAATTTCATACTCCGCACCTGTCTGTTGCTCCTGCAACACGCGCACCACGCGGTTGATCAATTCTTCCATCCGTTGCGTTGTGCTCAGGGCCGTTCGCCATTCCGTGTCGGAGCCGTTGCTCTTTTCCGCATTGTGAGTGTGGACGAAGTTGCGCAGGCCGCTCAACGGGTTCTTCAGTCCATGAATTAAGTGGGACGCCACCGCGCCCACCGCCGAAGTGCGCGCCGCCAGCGCGAGCTCGCGATTAGCTTGTAGAAGGTTGTCGGTACGTTGGGCCAATTGCCGATTCGCGCGCTGCACCCGGCGCAAGGCGAGACCAAGTCCGATTATCAAAATGCCTCCGGCAACGACGAACGCTGCGGAAAACTTCAACGCCAGGTTCCGGTCCAGCTCGGCGAATTGATCGGCAATGCTGCTGCCATCGATGAGAAACTGAATCACCCCGGCGAGATGCTGATTATCCTCCGTGCGCAGCGGCACTTCCACGAATAAAAGTGGCTCGGTCACACTGTTGGTCTCGGTCAGCCAGTCTTGCTCCTGCATTCGGGCATCGGCGGAGAAGTGGCTGACAGGCGTAAGGTTTTGCAATACGGCCAAGTCGCCAGCCGGCAACGCGGCCTCGGAGATGTAAACGGGAACCGCATTGACGGATTTTCCGTCGGCGGAATAGAGACGCACGCCAAATACGTTACGCAAGTGCGAAACTTCGAAGGCGAGTTGCAATTGCTCTCCAGGGTCAGCCAGGGAGGCAATCGTCTCGCCGTTGGTTTGGTCGTTCGTGCGTTGCATGAGCGTCAATGCGTCGAGAACCTCTCCATTACGCTCGACGATTTGGGAGCGAAAGCGCGCCCGCAATCAAAGGCAGCCCAGGCCAAAGTGCCTCCGAGGACGGCCACCGCCAAACCTATGACAAGAAAGGGCGCCCAACGCGAGCGTTGGATCGGTGGGTTGATTTGAGCCTCGTTTCTCATTTCGTGTTTAAGCTACAACAGACGCCCTAAAATGCCAAAATGTTACGCGCCGATGGGTGCATAGCTTTAAAACTCCCAACGCAGCCCGCCGGAGTAAGTCCTGGCCGTGTAATCGCCGGAGTCATCGGCGTAGTTGGAATGGCCCCGCTGGTATTGCACTTTGCCGAAGCCCTTCAGGTGTTTATACAGGCGTCGTTCCACCTCGAGGGATAAATCCAGGAAATTCCGGTTAAGGAGTTGGCCGTTCAATATGCCGACGCCCTGGACGGGATAAAGCTCGTAAATCTGTTGCACTGTGCCTTTGACCTGCCAGTCGGGCGTTTGCCAGCGAAGGTCCTCCACGATTTGATACTGGTCAAAATTGAAATAACCTCCGCCGTTGTCCTGGTCGTAGGCAAAAATAAAACGTGTGGATGACCGCAAGTGTCGATGTGAATCCCAGTACTGGTTCCAGGCGAGCTCCGTCCGATCTTGGAAGATCTCCAGATGTTGAGGCAGCGGGCGTCCGAAACGGTCCAGCGCCACCCATCCCGAATGGTCTTGATACGAGGCACCGTAGCTCACGGTGACCGTGGAACTCCGGCCAAAATCGTCTCCGACCGTCACGACCGGCCCGAACTCCGAATAATCATCCAACGGCGATTGGAGAAGCCAGCGTGTGAGCGGCATTTCCACTTGGAGCCACAAACCGTTCTTGAAATCTTTGCGCACCGAAGGCTGTGCCGTAATTCCGTATCCTTCCACGAGAGCGGTGGCCGGGGCGCCGCTGCTTGTCGAAATGTCGAGGACTTGCTTTTCGTAGAGGCCACGGCATTCCAATCCGGCCTGCCAACCGTCCGGCAATTCCCGCTGGATACGAAGGCTGGAAATGAATAAGTCTTCCGAATTGGTGCCGACGTTGCGCCAGAAACGAGTGTCATCGCCGTCGATCAAGCCCACCACCTTCCAGCCGTCCAATGGCAACCGTAGCACCATCCAATCCAGGCCGTTGACGACGAACGCACTGTTGCGCGGATTGAAGGCGCTCAGAAAAATGTTATCCTTGTAACCTAGTCCAGACGAAAGGGTGGCTTGTTGATCCCATAGCATCGATTGGGTCCATAGCGACTCGTTCCCGGAAATGATGTTGGTTGCGGCCGGTGAAGTGTCACCGCCGCGACTGCGAAGCGTGAATACGGATAAAAATGCCATGATCATCAGGCAACGCCGTAAAAAGGGCCATGTACATGCCAAAAAAGCCTGGCGCCTTGCCAAGGCCGACAGGCTCGAATTCTTGAAATTTAGCCGGTTCAGAATTCTTTTGGCGCCTAGTCAATGACCTCTATGATGGCTCAGGCCGCCTTCTAGGCCCGCATTATGCGCCGCGTCAATGATCCGCAAAAACTCTTCATGACTTATTTTACCTTTCAGCGCCGTCAACTCACTCTTGAGCTGTTGGCGAAAGTCCCTGAGCGCAGCCAGAAAGGCCTCGCGGTTAGCCTGCAACCGCTCGCGGATTTGCTGCCGTTCCGTCTCGGTGGTCGCATGCTTGAGCTTGATGAGCAACGCACTCTGCTCCGCGAGAAATTTGTCCCGCAATTGGTTGAAGTTGGAGATCAGGGTTTGGATGCCCTTGGGCACGCCAGCAAGATCAGTCGCAGTCGGCGGAACCACGGTGACAGGAGGCGTCGTAGCCGTTGAACTCGCCTGCGCCCAAGCACCGTTGGATGCACAGAGAATCGCCACGGCCATTCCCGTCAAAATTAAGTACCGAACTGCTTTCATTATTCTCTAACCTTCTCCTATTGGAGCCAGCCTCCGCTGGTTCCTAGTTAGGTCAAATTAAGCACTAATCATGCCACGGCCTGGTCATCTTGACAAGGCTACGGTAAACAATGGGCAAATTTAATCAAATGCCGCTCCTCGGGCCATTTTCGCTCGCTTCTTGTGGGTGAATTCACCCAGTGCCAGTGTATCTCCGCAAGGGGAAATGAGTGCTATTCCCCACCCGAACCATCCGGTTTATTCTTACCACCGCCGAGCCGGTAACGCAAGAAATCCCGCGAGACACCCAGCAATCTTGCCGCGGCTGAAACATTATCGCCCGTCTGTTGCAACGCGCGTCCGATGAGCACCGCCACGGCGTCATCGAGCACAAAACCCTCCGGCGGAAAACGAAAGCTCGGATTAAACCATTCGGTGTGTTCTACGGCTTTCTTTGGATCGATAGGAACCTGCAACTGTTCCAAATTCAACTCCGCGCCACCCTCGAACACCAGCGCCCGTTCCAGCTCGTGCGCCAATTCGCGCACATTGCCCGGCCAGGCATACGCCATGAGCCGCTGCCGCCCGCCTGCCGCCAAACGCTTGCCCGGCATGCGATGCCGGCGGCACAGATTTTCGAGCAGCATCTCCGCCAGCCGAACTACATCGTCGCCCCGTTGGCGCAGTGGTGGAATCTGGATGCGATAGAGATCGAGCCGGTGAAACAAATCCTCGCGAAATTTTCCGGCGGCAACCAACTCCTTGATGTCCTGATTCGTGGCCGCGATCACCCGGCTATCGACCGTCAGCTCGCGCGTCCCGCCGACACGACGCAGCCGATTATCCTCAATCACCTTGAGCACTTTGGCCTGCAGCGCCGGCGAAAGACTTGGCAATTCATCCAGAAACAGCGTGCCGCCGCTCGCGGCTTCAAAGAGGCCGATCCGCGCAGTCCGCGCGTCCGTAAATGCGCCACGTTCGTGCCCGAACAATTCGGATTCCGCCAGTGATTCGGCAACGGCCGAACAGTTCACCTCGACAAACGGCTGGCCTGCGCGCGGCCCCCGCTGATGCAGCCAGCGCGCAATGGTCGTTTTGCCCGTGCCCGTCTCGCCTTGAATAAGCACGGGAGGCAACTGCGTTTGCATGCGCGCGTCGGCATCGATAATTTTCTTTAATTGCGCCTCCACTTCCGCCAGCGCGCGCCCGAAAAAGAGTACTGCCGCCGCCTTTGCCGTGTCGTCGCGCTGCTGTTCGTCCAATCGCGCGCTCTTGCGTGTTCGCTGGGCGCGGGCGATGACCAGCGGCAACTCACCGAGGTCGAATGGTTTGACCAGATAATCGGCGGCGCCCAATCGCATGGCTTCGACCGCGCTGGCTGCGGCGCCGTTCGCGGTCATTACAATGATGGCGGTGGCCGGCGGAAAAGCATGTTCGCGCAGCAAATCTGTGCCGAGTCCATCCGGCAGATTCACATCGAGCAGCACGAAATCGAATTGTCCGTCGCGCAGGTGCTGGCGCGTGGCGGTAATGGAATCGGCTGCGGTGACATCAGCTCCGAACCGCTCCAGATTGGCAGCCAATTGCCGTCGCAACAGCGATTCGTCTTCGACAATCAATATGCTTACGGCCTTTAGGTCAGTTGCGCTCATGCCAATAGAGGTTCCGGCATCGCCGGCCATCTTGGCGTGCTAAGGTCGAGTTGTGAAGTCTGAAATCGCCGCAAGCGCTTATCGCTTCCTGGACCCATGTTTACAGCGGCTTCATGGGTTTACGAGACGGTAAAATTGATTGTTGGCAGGCGGCAAAGGAATGACCACTTGATTCATCCCGTTTGTCAGCGCGGGCTGATTGGTCACCGCGACCCAATTAGTCGTTGCGAGGTCGGAAGCCGCTTGCAACACAAAACCAGTTGCCGAATCCAAGGCCTGCCACGAAACAACGAGATTCCCGCTTGCAGGCACGATGTTCAATACTGGGATGGATTGCCAGGTGTAGATTCCGCCCGGGTAGCACGAGGCTGCCAACCTGCTGCCATCGCCTGAGGAGGCGACGGAAGTCCAATACTCGACAGGCCCGCTGGCCGGCAACCAAGCGCTTCCCGAATTGCTCGAAGTGTAAATCAAACCATCGCCATAACCGGAGTCCGCTGCGATGAGTTGCGTGCCATCGGCTGATGACGCAACGGCGGTCCACTGGTTAGTTGGCGCGGTGGTGGCGGCCCAATTGTCGCCGGAATTGGTCGAGGTATAAATCAATTCATCGCCATACCCAGAATCCGCCGCCACCAGTTTCGTTCCATCCGCCGACGAGGCAACGGCGGCCCACTGGTTGGTTGGGGCGGTGGTGGCCGACCAATCAACTCCCGAATTAGTTGACTTGTAAATCAAGCCATCGCCATACCCAGAATCCGCCGCCACCAGTTTCGTTCCATCCGCTGACGACGCGACGGAAGCCCAAAAATCGGCAGGTGCTTGGGTTGGGTTCCAGCTTTTTCCAGAATTGGTGGAGGTGTAGATCAAACCGTCGCCGGACCCAGAATCTGCCGCCACCAATTTGGTGCCGTCCGCCGAGGCAGCGATGCTTGTCCAAAAATTAGTCGGTGAGATAGGAGCCTTCCAGGTCAGGCCTGAGTTGGTTGAGGCGTAAATGGCACCGGGATGCTCGCTCTCATCCTCGTAAATCGCAGCGACGAGCTTGACGCCGTTGGCCGAGCAGGCGACTGCTTGCCAGGCATAATTCGTCGGCGCGGTAGTAGGCGCCCATGAGGCTCCAAAGTTTGTCGATCTGTAAATTGCGCCACCGTCACCATAGCCGTCGTCGTAGGCCGCAGCCGACAAGATGCTTCCGTCCGATGAACAAGCGAGGGATTGCCATTCAAAATTTGTTGACGCGTCGGTCAGCGTCCAGGTTTGGGCTATCGCTGAATGATTCGCAAAGAGAACGATGCACGCGGCCACCAGGCCGATTACGCAGTGTCTAGATTGAAAATGGCGCTGCCAATCGAGCTGGGATTTTGTCCCAGACTGATTGGCAGCGCGTTTACCGGTTTTCATGGGGCTCGGTCAGCGGAAATAAAACATCCCCGCAGGGAGCACATCACTTGCCGCCCCGCGCTGTCGGAAAAGCCAACCTTTCCGAACAGCGCCAGAGGCGGGCTTCGTTATTCGGATATCCCTGGGGTTACCGAGGGAACGATCGGCAGTTCACGGCGAATGCTCAGGCCTCCGTGCGGGACGAGGACGGTGTTGGTCCCGCCATCGGCAACCAAATCCACCACGCCAATCAGATGGGCCAGCCCCGTGCGCTTGATGAGCGCCACCGAGTCCGGGTCTTGATTGGCAGACAATTCAGCGTCGCCGTCAACCCTGTCAAGAGGATCGCGGTCAAGCCCTACGATCACGGGCTGCGGACAACCATTGGTGGGATTGAGATTCAGGCGTCCAGCGACGGTAAAATATCCGCCAAGAACACCGTTCGTCCCATTGCCATTGGCATTAATCTGCATCATCGTGACAAAATGAGCGCGGTTAGGCCCCGCCTTGTGAGCGTCTTGTTGCAGGACCGAATCAACGGACGTGCTGGAGGCGATGGTGGCGACCACGTTGGAAGTCGATTCGTCATAGACCACCAAATTGGCCGAGCTTAGATCGCAAGCAAAGGTCATGGCCAGGACCTGGCTAGGCACACTGGTGTCATTCACAGGGCGGCCCATGGCGAGGTCAACCAGATTATGTCCCGCAAAGTCCGCGTCCACGTAGCGCGGATCGCCGGTAACAGGATCAGTCCCTTGGGTTATACCAATGAAGTAACCGAGCGTGCGCAGGGTTACGGTGCTGACGCCGGAAGCGTAAGCGGCGATGGCGGCGAGAGCAAGACTAGCCACCCCGAAGATTATGCGTTTATTTGTTTTCATGTTTTGACTTACTTATTGCGCCCGACATAACTTTGTTTAAATCGGAATCGACCGCCGGGCGGCTCCTTGGCGCTGCTGCCGATCAATTCCATTTTACGGTAACTCAACCGCACTGACTTCTTAGCAATGCATGTGCCACAGATCCGGCATTTGACGTATCAAGTTGATTGACAGGTGAATAAATGAACGCTAGCTCCACGTCAGCCGGGTCAGGCTGATGTGGCTTGGGGAATAATACCCAATCGTTCCGGCGGGGTTGGCGTTGATTGGGGAGTATTCCCCACCGATGAGTCGCAACCTCAAAATCGAATGAGGGAGAGGCGCATGAATCCTTTGACCGTTCGCAGTTCATCTTCCACAATGGCATCCATCGCTCTTTTATGAAATCCGTGGTTATCTTAGGCGCATCGGCTGACCGGAATAAATTCGGCAACAAATCGC
This sequence comes from Verrucomicrobiia bacterium, assembly GCA_036008545.1. Lineage (GTDB taxonomy): Bacteria > Verrucomicrobiota > Verrucomicrobiia > Limisphaerales > Palsa-1400 > Palsa-1400. The sequence goes on along the minus strand of DASYNM010000210.1, from coordinate 3,559 downwards.
TTCGCGCCTATCAACAAGAAGGATATGCCGTGTTTCCGATTAATCCACGCGAGACGGAAATCGAGGGGGCGCGCGTTTATAAATCGATCACGGATGTGCCGGTGCGGCCTGACATCGTGACTGTTTACCTGCCGCCGGAAAAACTGTTGCCATTGCTGCCCGGCATTGCGGCCAAAGGATGCGACGAATTGTGGCTGAACCCGGGAACGGAATCGGGCGCGGTGCTCGCGGAAGTGAAACGCCTGGGGTTGAACGTGATTCAGGCCTGCAGCATTGTTGGACTCGGGCTGTCTCCAGGTGCGCTTTAATCTCATTCTATCACTCGACGCTCGGATGTCTATCCGTCGGACTGGCCCGGCGTGACTGTCAAATCGAACTCTTCCGCCGGAATTTTGGAACTTGGAATGCGACGGGCGGGCTGATACTTCTTGCGGCGAATCTTGACACATTATGACTGAACGCGCGCAAAATAATTTTCCCAAATTGCACAACGCTTTGTGGCCGGGCCTGGTCGGCAAGGGCGGCCCTGGCGCCGAACCTTGTATTGACATCGATACCATGCTCGACTTGACAGCGAAGGCCGACGTCAATGGCGTGAAGTTCGACGGCGTCGATATTTTTCTGTTTGACCCGCACATCAGCATCGACATCAGCCCGGACGGCTTGAAGCAGGTGGCGGAAAAGATTCGCGGCAAGAGTCTGGTGGTCGGTTCGGTCGTGGCGCCGGTCTGGCCGCCGACGGGTGGCGGCTCCGCGATGGGCGGCGCGGCCGAGCGCAAGAAATTTGTTGGTCAAGTCGAAAAGGCCTGCCGCATCGCCCGGCAACTGCGCGAGATGGGCATCCGTCCGCACGGCGTGGTGCGGATCGATTCGGCCTGCGGCGTGACCGATTGGGAGAAGGACCCGAAAGGCAACAGCAAAGCCATCGCCGCCACGTTTCGCGAGGCGGCCAAGGTGGCCAAGGACAACGGCGAACGGCTGGCGGCGGAAGGGGAAATTTGCTGGGGCGCAATGCACAGTTGGAAATATATGTTACAACTCCTGGATGAGGTCGGGCAGCCCAAGACCGTCGGCTTCCAGGCCGACATGGCGCACACGCTCCTTTATACGCTGGGTTACAACGCGCCGGAACACCGCATCGTGCCCAAGGATTTTCATTGGGAGCCCGGCCAGTTTCACGCGGCCATGAAGAAGATGACCAAGGCGTTGCGGCCATGGACGATTGATTTTCACGTCGCGCAAAACGACGCCACGGTCCGCGGCTCCGGTTCGCACGACAAAACGGGCCGCCATTGCCAGGCCACCGATCCGAATGGGAAGCTGAACATCGCGCGGGACGCGGGCTATTGGATGCGGGACGAGCAAGAGAAGGTCACCAGGAAATTCAAACACATCTGTTGGGACGGCTGCATGTTCCCCAACGAGGTGATGATGAAGCCGGAGACGTGGAACAACATTCTGGCCGCCATGATCCAAGTCCGGGAGAACCACGGCTGGCGCGCGTGAATCGTTTTCGAGATCACAGCAGCGGCGGATTCCCTTCCGGCAATGCGCGAAGGGCTTGAGAGGGTATCTTAACGAGGATGCGCAAGAACTATCTGAAACTTTCTTGGAAATCAGGTACTTAGGACAGGTCGCGCCGATGTCGAGGAGGCTCGCCCTCACCCTAACCCTGTCCCCCTGGAGAGGGAATTGACCAACGCCACGCTGAAATAAGCCGCAGCACTCTGGTTTTTCCATGTCGTTGGCGACGACTCTCCTTCTCCATGGGGTGAGGGAGAATTCAAGCACATAGGAAATATCGACAAATATCGTGAAATCAACGACTTACATAAGCTCATTCGACCTTTTCCAGGAAACCCGCACAGCAGCGCCAAAGGGCCCGTGATCTGCGATTGGTTTGACTGAGTGCGACCGGGTGCGACTGGCTTGACTGAGCGGCGCTGATCCGCCCGGAGATGCGTGAAATCCGCGCAGCAGTCTGCGAGCCCGCGGGGATTTGAACAGAAGGTCGCGAAGGCAACGAAGGTGATTTGACTTGGTTTCAAGTCAGGGCCAGAGAACTCTACTTTGTTTTCTTCGTTAGCTTCTGTTCCATATTCCGGCTTTGACGGTGCGACTGGGTTTGTGTGAGTGCGACCGGGTGCGACCCAGATCGTCCTCGGCCGCGCGCCCGGAAAGAACCTTTTTGACAGCATGAACAGGATAAACAGGATCTCTTGCTCCGGGGGCTCCCCGCCGAAAAGGTGCCTTATCCTGTTCATCCTGTCATCCTGTCTCGCCGGTTTTTTCCGGTGCCGGCTGACAGTCTTATACTTCAACATGGCGACCATTTTAGCCTAAACCGCAAAAAGCAAAAAACCTCCAGGAGTGTTTTAGTACGCTTTTTTTTGAAGAAAAATGCTTTTCGCGCGCTTTTTATGTCAATACTAAACAGTTTGCTTTGCAACCTGCACACTATGAGGCATTTACGCAAGACATAAAAACGGGCGCTTTATATGACAATGGCGATATTAGTTTTGACACAAAATCCGGCCATTTTCATCGCAACTCATTGAAGATCAACCGGATGGCGTTGCGAAGCGAGCGAGCCGAAAAACGCCAAAATCTTGTCACTTATATTAACAAGCCCTTCACCAAACCCGAAAAACCAGGTCTTTTTGGCGACGTCTGATATTTCGAGTTTTTGGCACTCCGAAATGGCTTGCAAATCCGGGCGGCGGGAAGATTATCAAGAACACAGCCAAAAACAGTTCGTTTATGCCATGAACGACAAATCAAATGGGAAATCCCAGTTAATATATCAGAAGCCAAAAATTAGAATCGGAACCCCCTATGAAAAACAAAGCATTGATACTCGGCAGTCTCTTTAGTCTGGCCTTCGCGATCGTTGTGGTCGCACACCAGCAACCAGCCAATGCAAGCGACCATCTTGGCACTTGGCAGTTGGTTTCGACCAAATACGGAGACGCAAAAGATTACACGGACTATCCGCCGGAGAATCGAAGACTTAAAATGATCACCGGGACGCATTTCACCTGGCTGGACTACGAGACCAAGACAGGGAAGATTCGGACTTCGGCGGGCGGCCGTTACACGTTGAAGGATGGCGCTTACACCGAGACGATTGAGTTTGCCGGCGAGGGGCTGGATGCCTACCTCGGCAAGCCGCAGGTCTTTACCATAAAGATCGATGGCGATAAACTCTCTCAGTCAGGGAAACTCTCCGACGGAACCGAGATCCGGGAAATCTGGCAGCGGCTAAAATGAAGATACATTTGTAATGCCGCCGCATTTGGCCGCGTCAAGTATAACGCAAAAAAAGTGAGGACCGACACTTGCACGAGCAGCTAGTCGTCATGGGTGGCGCCCGTCGGCCGCTGCGCAATGTGCCATAGAACACCGGCCGGGTCGATGACGTAGGCAATCCGTAGTCCCCACGGCTGCATGGCCGGTGGTTTGGGCGCCGGAACTCCGAACGTGGAAGGCAAATTTAATGACTGAATATGTGTCCACCATGCGTCGAGGTCATCCACCAGGAGTTGCATCATAAAGTTCC
>DASYNM010000209.1:0-2612 GCA_036008545.1 Verrucomicrobiia bacterium | reverse complement strand
CCTCAGGCGTAAAGCCAGCCAACCCGCCGGGATCGATCTGAGCGGCTTGGACATCCAGAGGTATGTCAATCCAGACCGGTCCGCGACGGCCGCTGAGGGCCAAGTGGAAGGCCTTTTCCAAGTGAAATCGAATCGTGGCGGGGTCTTCGATGGTGACCGCGTACTTCGTGATCGAGCGGACAATGGACACAATATCGATCTCCTGCACGCCCAGGATGCGCACGCCGGAGTCTCGCTTCAAATCGGCCCGTTTGACTTGTCCCGAGATGAACAGAACTGGCGTGGAATCCAGCCACGCTCCAGCGACGCCGGTCACGGCATTAGTCCCGCCAGGCCCCGTGGTGACCATGGCGGCGCTGAGGTGATTGGTGACGCGGGCATACGCCTCCGCCGCGATGGCCACGGCCTGCTCATGCAGGTTGCAGACATATTGGAGCCCCGGGCATCGCCCCAAGGAATCGTTGAGATGCATGGCGCCGCCGCCGACCAACAGAAAAACATGCTTGACGTTTTGCCGCGCGACAAAATCCATCACGTAATGGGAAAGTTTAACGGGAGAAGTCATATTATTCGCCTGCGGGCGTATCGCCAATCTTGATGTCGTTCATTTTCTGTCAGCATGACTTTGGGCAAGGAACACGTCAACTTTTTCTCGTCCGCACGACTGGGTTCACTCACGCGGCGGCGGATCATGACGCGGAAAAACGGAGACAAAGATTTCGCGGACGACAAAGACCGGCAGACGAAGCCAATTCAATACATATTCGTCCTCGCGCATAATCGATTTGAGAGTATTGAAAATCAGCTTCGGGCTGCGGGAACGAATACCGGCCAAAACGTTCAGCAGCGAGCGGCAGGAACAAAAGAAAATGCTGTCACGAACCGTTTTTTTCCATTGGTCGCGAAACATCTCTTTTACCGCCGGATGATCAAGGCATTGTCGGGTGATGAAGTAAAACGCGCTGACGTCTAAGCCTTTTTGATAATTAGTCGCCGTGTCTCCGATGGGCATGAAGCGCCAAGAGGACAAGACCTCATCGATATAAAAATAATCCCATTCCGCTGCGATCTTCATGCAGACTTCGAGATCACCGGCAAAACCAGCCTTCGGTGAGCTCCCGCCGGCCCGCTTCAAGGCCTCCATTCGCAGTAGAATGCCGCTGGGAACCGTGCAGGGGTAATCACGCGTCAAAAAATCCTTCAATATGCGACGCCGAGGGATCAAGCCATCGCCCACTTGATAGCGAAAGCGATAGTGCATGGTCCGGAGGATGTAGAAGCGCGGAAATATCCGGCGATCATTTTCGTCAATTAAATGCATGGGTGCCATGGCCAAGCCCGCAGTAGGATTTTCTTCCATGGCTTTGACCGTCAATTCCAGGAAGCGCGGCTTGAGCAAATCATCGTCCATAAGAATTTTGATGTATTTGCCCCCGGCCATTGAGATAGCGCGGTTGACGCTGGCGAGCGGGCCGATGTTGCCGGCGTTTCTGAAGTAGCGCACGCGCGGGTCCGTCCATTTGGAGGCCAATTTCTCGGAGTCACCGTTTGTGCTGTTGTCGGTGACGATTACCTCGAAATGAGGATACGTTTGCGCCAAACATGATTCGACCGCGCGCTGGAGGAGTTCGGGGCGGTTATAGGTCGGGGTGCAGATAGAGACCAAGGGAGTATTCACGCGTCCGGTGCCGGCGCATCAAACAACGCTGGATCTGCAAGAAATGACAGTTTCACTCCCTAGGTTATGCCGCTGTGGTTGTGCTCATGTCAACCCAAAGAGGTTTGACATGCGCCTCAGGCGTCTCCACTCTCAACCTCATGTCGTCGTTGAAAATACCAGATGATTTCGCCTCGCTCATTGAGCGGCAAAAATCCGTTTTTCCCAAGATTGCCAAAGGCTTGGGCGGCCAAATCGTGATTATGGGAACCGGGGAGCTTGGGCGCGTGCTCGGCCAGCGACTTCAACAACTCCCGATAGAGGTCAAATGCTTTTGTGACAACAATCCCAAGAAGCAAGGCTCAACTTTTCTAGGGCGACCCACGCTTTCCGTGGCCGAGGCAGTGAAGCAATTTAACGGCCGGGCCGTTTTCGTCATCGCCATTTTTCACAGCAGCGCAGGACAGGAGCAGCTTAGGAAACTGGGCTGCGAGCACGTCGTGACCGCGCCTGTCTTTTGCCGTCACTTCGGACCGCCGCTCTTGCCATTTGCATCGATTGACCTGCCCACAGCCATTGACAAGCATCGCCAGGAAGTCGCCCGTTGCGCGGCGCTTTGGGCTGACGAGAAATCCCGTGCTGAGTTTCAGCAAATATTGAGTTGGTTTATGGCGGATGACCTAACCACTTTCGCGGATCATGATCCGGAGTCCGACCTTTATTTTCCTGGCGACCTTTGGCGGCCAAACGCGCAGGAGCATTTTGTGGACTGCGGGGCATTCGATGGCGACAGCTTGCTGTTTTTAATCAACAAGACTGGAGCCAAGTTCAGTGGCGCCACGGCCTTCGAACCGGACCCGAAAAATTTTAAAGCCTTGCAAGATAACGTCGCTGCGCAGCCTTTGGGCGTGCGGCAAAAAATACGGCTGGTCAATGCCGCAGTCGGGGTTAAGCG
>DASYNM010000208.1:0-3464 GCA_036008545.1 Verrucomicrobiia bacterium | reverse complement strand
CATTTGCCTTCCTCGTCGGTGCGCTCGGCGTGGTAATTGGGGGCGACGACGCTGCGCACGCGTTCCCCAACGTCACTCGGCGGCGGACCGGACAAAATGATGCGCGCGCCCGGCACCGGCTCTCCGGCGCCGCTCTTGACGATGCCGCCAATGGAAACTCCCTTCTCCAACTTGGCGATGAAGTTGGTGGGCATGTCTTCGACCTTATCGTGCTGCGCCTTGGACCAGGTGACGTATTGGCCGACGTAGCCGTCCTTGCTCAGCGTGAGGCGATAGGAAAAGCTTTCCGAGCCTGGCTTGGGCAGGGGAATCAAACTCACGCCGGAAGAATCGGTTGGCTCGGCGTGGACCCAGGCGCGAACTTTGACCTCAGGCACCGGCTGCCCAGTTTCGAGATCGACCACTTGAAGGCGCATCTGCCGAGTGTTGGTTTGGGCTTGCGCCGGCAACGCCAGCAGCAGAAAGCAAAGAAGGCCAGTTGCAGCCGCGGGAGAGCGGCGGCCCGAGACCGCGGCGGAAAAGTTGTTCGCCAGATCAGACATGGAAGCGCAATCCACCGGTAACCATAATCTGAAAAGTGCGCGAAGGAAAGCAGTTTAAGGCGAGGATATGCGTGTTGCCGGGGCCATGCTGGACCGCCTCTTGCACCAAGCCGCAACGGTGATCGTCGAGGAGAAAGGTTACCGTATGAAGGACGAGATCGAAATACCGTGAGGTGCTGACCGATGACGGAAACGGCGCCAAAGGCGCCCCAATTAGAACCACGACTGGACGGTGTTGCTCTTCATTTGGTCAGGTGGGTTTGATTCCAAACAATCTGTAAGACAGGGAAATATGGTCCGGATTTAGTTGGCCTCTCAACGCACTGACCAGCCTTGATTTTTCGTCCTGTGCAAGCGGGCTTTGACTGTCAGCGACAAGTCTTTCTGGCCTTAGCCATTCCTCAACCCACGGAATCCCCTCCCTAATCAAAAGTTCCGTGAGCTTCTGGGCTAAGCGACTGACGGACTCTTCATTCTCCGAATACTCGTATGCGTCCTCGAAATGTGGGCCGTTCAGATGTTGAGCAACAAAGCTGCTGTTGAGGACGCGAATCCCAAAATGCACACGAAAATACGGACCAAACGAAAATTTGTGAAAATGGAAAAACGCGATGATCTGTGGATACTCTCTGCAAAGAAAAGTTGGTTTAGTCAGCGTGTAGCCAAACGGCTTCATGTTCGTTGCCACCCGCCGTACGATTTTTCGAGCAAGCGAGCGTTCGCGCGACTTTTCCATGTGTCGAATCTAGCAACAGTATTATGCGCCGGCCAGCTCGTTTAGTGAAACAAAAATATCCCGTCCCTTCGAGCCGCGCCAAGGCGATCCATCCGCATTAACAAACCCGGGGTAACACCACGTTCTAGCTCCCCGCGCCCCCGTAACTTAGGAAAGGGGATTCTCGCTCAAAAAACGACGTTTCCCTAACCGGTTTCCCGCTATTTTCGGCGGAATAACAAGGGCTTGAAACTCAACCCCCTTTCCCGAGCAGGCCAATTCCACCGTAAAACGAGGGTTTGTCACCGCGAATTAACTTGTAAATCCGAGCAGTGGAATGATAAATACGAAGCCAGCCAGCAACAGTTCAGTTACGCCATAACCCTAAACAACAAACCAAATGAGGAATCCGCATAAGGAACTTACCATGAAAACTGCGCTGCCGTATAAAGCATTACTTCTTGCTCTGTTTGCACTGGCTCTGTGCGGCGCGATGGAATGCCGGGCGACAGTCTATGTCATCAGCACCGATGGCGTGCCGCTGAACACGAATTTGTTGGCAGACATTGGAGCGGCGAGCGGACTGACATCGCCGGGATACGTGTTTTTCAGCCCGACCAACCTGGGGCAGATCAACGGCACGCCCATTTACTTCACCGGCTACGACAGCGATTCAGCCGCAGTTTTCGGGATTGCGGGCGATTTGAATTTATATTTCGACGATGTGGTGCTTGGGGTCGGCGGAAAATTCCTGCGTCTGGAAGTGGGCAATAATGCGAACATTGCGGTCGGGGCCAAGGTCAGCCTGCAAGGGCTTGCCAATTTTGCTGACGCTGGGGGCGGCGCCGGAGGGGCCGGCGGCCACCTGGGGTCTCCTGGAACTACCATAAGCGCACCTGGCGGAATTGGCCTTGATGGCAGCGATAACAACGGAGGCAACGGAAGCGCCGGAGGAGCCGGCGAAGCCGCTGCCATCGACTACGAGGACCCTTACGTTGACGTTTTCGATTGGATTTACCCTTGGGCCGGCAAGGCCGGTTTTCCTGGGCTGGCTTGTCTGGCGGATGGTGGCGTGGGCGGCACGAACTATGTAGGCCCGGGTGAGATCATGGTTAGCTACTCCGTCACCAATGCCGCCGGTGGCGCGGGCGGAGGGGGAGGGGAGACGGGCGGCTCCGCAACTTTTGAGTCCCCGGCCTACAACGGTGCGGGCGGCGGCAATGGAAGCCCTGGTGCACCCGGCGCAAATGGCTTCCCGGGAAATCCCGGCGGATGCGCAACAGTACCTTCGGGTACTCCTCTACTCGACGACGGTTTGCTGCACGGAGGGGCGGGCGGTGGAGGGGGCGAACAGGCTGGGATCGGCTTGGCGGGCGGAGCCGGTGGCGGAGGCGGTGGCGGCGGACAAGGTGGCTCGGATATTCTTGGCGACCAAGGAAGTTATGGCGGAAACGGAGGCTTTGGAGGAACCGGTGGATACGGCGGTTCCGGCGGCGCTGGTGGAAACGGGGGAAGCGGCGGGGGCGGGCTAGAATTGATCGTTCAGGGAACGCTCACTTTGAACGGCGCAATCGTAGCTTACGGAGCCGATGGGCAAGCCGGCCTCATGGGAGATCCGGGGACGAATGGGACACCTGGCCTTGCAGGCCAATCCGGACAGCCAGGAGAGAACTTCCCCACCTATGGAGGAACCGGTGGAACAGGCGGCACAGGCGGCCCCGGCGGCGCCGGCGGCACCGGCGGCCAAGGCGGCGGTGGGCTCGGGCGGCACGATTAGCCTGGCCGCTGGCAGTATCATTTGGGGCACAAATTATGTTTTGGATGTAAGCGGGGGGGGTTGGCGCCACCAATGCGCCCGGTATCACGAATATAGCCTCGGCAGGAATCGCCCGGTGGCGCTCCGATAGCAACGGTTCTGCAACTGGAGGCAGCGCTCCGTCAAGCTCCAGCGCCAATCCTTACGTGTCGTTTTCGGATACGAACATCGTCGACAATGGACCTGATTTGGCCTATTGCACTCCCAATATCACTAACCTGGTGGCAGGCGCCGACACTTTCGGAGGCATGGCTAATGACACGAATTCGAGCATTGCCGGCACGGACATCGCAACCCTCGTTGAGTTCGCTCAACTTGGCGGCCTCGTCATTCCACAAAATGCCATCGGGGTCGTCGTGAGAGCCAACCAATCCGTCATAAGCTCCATGAG
>DASYNM010000207.1:0-8887 GCA_036008545.1 Verrucomicrobiia bacterium | reverse complement strand
CTTGCCGTGAAGCTCTTCATCGCCAAACAACGCAACGGCCCCACGGGAGACGTCGATCTGACGTTTCTCAAGAGTTACACGCGTTTCGAGAGCGCGGCCAAGGTCAGCGCGGAGGATGTGCCGCCCGAAGCCTGACCAATGAAACTATCCGCGCGTCTGGCCTTGTTCACCTGGGTGTGGCTGGCGGCCTGCTTGCCGCCGGCCGAGGCGCAGCAGGCCGGGACCATTGTCAACAAAATTACCGTCCGCTTCGTCGGCCCCCCGCCCGTGAGCGATGCCTTCATCCGGGCCAACATTCGCCTCAAGGTGGGAGAGCCTTGGACGGTTTCGTCCGAGGACGAAGACGTCGCCAGCCTCTATTTGACAGGTTATTTCTTCAACATCCGGGTTCTCAACGAGCCTGACGCGGGCGGAGCGGCTGTGACTTATATCGTGCAAGGCAAACCGATCCTGACCGCTCCTGTCATTATCGTGGGCAACAAGAGGATGAGCATCAAAAAGATCAGGAAGAAGATCACGTCCAAGGAGGGCCAACCGTTGGACAAAGCGAAGCTCTTTGAAGATGCCCTGGCGGTCAAGGATATGTACGAGAAGGCGGGCTACCAAAAAACGACGGTGACCGCGCAGTCGTCGATCATCGATGATGCGTCGGGCCGGGCCACAGCGACGATCGTGATCAACGAAACGCCCAAGATCAAAATCAAGGACATCATCTTCGTCAACGCCACCGCCGCCACGCAACGTGAATTGCGCAAGGTGCTCAAGAAGACCCGGCGCCGTTGGATGTTTTCCTGGCTGACCGGTTCGGGCGTCTTGAAAGAGGACGATTTTCAAGACGACAAGGATGCGTTGGTGGAGTATTACCAGAACAAGGGCTATATCGACTTCGCCATCCAGGACATCAAATTCGAAGACATCAGTCCCACTTGGATGATTATTCGCATCATTGTTTCGGAGGGGCGCCTCTATAAGGTAGGTGCGCTGGACATCAAAGGAAACACGGTGTTCACAACCAACGATTTCATCAAGGGGGTCACCATCAACAAGATGCGCATGCGCCTGAAGATGGTGCCGGGGGCTATTTTCAAGCCGTCGGACTTCAACGACGATGTGCAGACCTTGCGCGACATGTACGGCGCCAAGGGCTATCTGGACGCCATGGACCCGCAGCAACGCGGCTCGACGTTCATTACGCCCAACCACACCGCCAATCCCGGCACCGGGACCATGGACGTTTCCTACGACATTCAGGAGGGAGACAAAAACTACATCGCGAAAATCATCATCAAAGGCAACGTCCGGACCAAAGACCGGGTGCTGCGCCGCGAATTAGCGGTCTATCCCGGCGAGATCTATGACATGGTCCGCATAAAAATCAGCAAGTCCAAGCTGCAGGGGTTGGATTACTTCAGCAAGGTGGACGATAAAGCGCAAGATTCCGACGTGCCGAACCAGAAAGACCTCGTCATCGACGTCGAGGAGAAAAGCACCGGCAGCTTCAGCGTCGGCGCCGGATTCAACTCCGAGGAAAGCATCGTCGGCACGGTGGAAGTCAGGCAAGGCAACTTCGATTTGTTCAATCCGCCGACCTTTACGGGGGGGGGACAGAAGCTGCAATTGCGTCTCTCGATAGGCACGCTCTTGCAGGATTACGATTTGAATTTCACCGAGCCATTTTTTATGGGCAAGCGCCTGATTTTCAACATCGATTTGTTCCATCGCTTAACGTATTACACCGCCCTGCACAGCGATTATAACGAGACATTCGATGGAGGCACGTTGAGTTTGACCAAAGAGCTGGGGAGCCAATTCTTCCGGGGCACGGCCACCTACACCATGGAAAATGTCCATGTTGCGATCACACCCGGTTTCGAGCCCTACCTGACCACCAACTATTTCGGCGCCACCGGCGGCAATTACGAGCAGGAGAGCTACAGCGGGCCCGGCGTCACGACCAACATTATGGCTGAACGCGGCAGCTACTTGATCTCCAAACTGGGACTTTCGCTGACTTACGACACGCGCAACAGCGGGAAATTGCCCAATGCCGGGCAATCCACGTCCATTTCAGCCGAAGTGGCCACGCCGCCCGGCAACACGGAATTTTACAAAACGGAATTGCGCACGGCCTGGTACTTCAAAGGTTTTTCCACCAATCACGTCCTGGAAATCGTCTCCAAGGGCGGCGTGGTTTCGCCCTGGGGCAACACGACCCACATTCCTATTTTCGAACGCTGGTTTTTGGGCGGCATGTATTCGCTGCGTGGTTACCGGTACGAAACCGTCGGCCCCTTGGATGGCTTGGGTGAAGCGCTGGGCGGCGATACGTATTGGTTCGCTTCGGCGGAGTACAGCATTCCCCTCGCCCCCATTTTGCGCTATGCTTTCTTTTACGACATCGGCAATGTCTATCCCGGCTCGTTCAGCTTGAATCCCGGTCCCGGACGCAAGTTCTTTAACGACGACGTAGGCATGGGCGTGCGCATCATTTTGCCCATTGCCGGCGGCACACCGCTTCGGCTGGACTATGGCGTGCCGATCGAGCATGATGGCACCGCGAGCAAGTTTGGCCGGTTCCAATTCGGATTCGGCTTCTCACATCCATTTTAATTGAAATATATGAAAAAGCTGATGCAAATCGGACTCCTTTGCGCGGGGCTGGCAGGTTTTGGTCTTGTCGGACGGAGTGCCGAGCAGAAAATCGCCACGATTGACTTCGCCAAAGCCTTCAATAGTTACTACAAGACCATCCAGGCCGGCGTCACCATCAGACAGGAAATTACCGACGCGAAGAAGGAAGAGGAGCAGATGCTTGAAAGCTACAAGAGACACGATGGTGAACTTCGCGAACTTATCGACAAGGCCAACGACCAGGCGGCGTCCGCCGAACAGCGCGACAAAAACAGAAAGGCCGCCGACGACAAACGAGCCGAGTTGGAAGTGGACAAACAATCCGTGTCCGAATTCGAGCGCAGGGCGGAGGCGCACCTCCGGGCCAAAGAAGACCAACGCATGGCGGATCTTGTCAAAGAAATTCAAGGCATTGTCGGGGCCCGCGCCAAAGCCGCAGGTTACACGATGGTCCTGGATTCCTCCGGTTTAAGCCGGAATAACCTGGTCACGGTGTTGCTTTATACCAACGGCCAGGACGACCTGACCGAATCCATCATCAAGGAACTCAACGCCGCCGCCCCGCCCGGCTCGTTGGACACCAACGCGCCCGCCGCGCCCGCCGCAACCGGCCCGACCAATCTGCTCGGCACGCCCATCCTCCCAAAATAGGCCCAAAGACGGCGTAGGCATTACTCCTAATCCTAATCTCTTAATCCATTCCGCGGGAAGGAAAGAGATTAGGATTAAGATTAGGATTAGGAATGAAAACAAGGCCGGCTGCGGGAGTGAAAGCACTGCCTCGCTTGCCCGCTTGACAGGTTTGGCATCCGGGCAGAACTTTTCCACATGGATCCGGAAAGACTGACCATTAAAGCACAGGAAGCGCTCAAGGGAGCGCAGGAATTGGCGCGCCGCCATTCCAACCAGGAAGTCGGCGCCGAGCACCTGTTGGCCGCCCTGCTCGCGCAAACCGACAGCCTTGTCCCGCCGCTGTTGCAAAAACTGGGCGTGCCGGGCGCCGCCCTTGCCGAGGCCGTGCAGGAGGAAATCGATCGTAAGGTCAAAGTCAAGGGCGAGGCCTCCTCGGATTTGTTTTCCAGCGCGAGCCTTAAGAAAACTCTCGATGCCGCCGAAGCCGAGGCGGGAAAGTTGCGCGACGAATACGTCAGCGCTGAGCATCTTTTCCTGGGGCTGTTGGAGCAGGGCGGCCCTGCTCTGAAAAAGATCTTCCAGGCCCAGGGTATCAAACGCGACGCCGTCTTGCAGGCCCTGGCCGATTTGCGCGGCAACCAGCGCGTGACTGATCCCAATCCCGAAGACAAATTTCAAGCCCTGGAAAAATATGGCCGCGACCTGACCGCCTTGGCCCGCGCCGGGAAAATCGATCCCGTCATTGGCCGCAACGAGGAAATTCGCCGTGTCATGCAGGTGCTGACCCGGCGCACGAAAAATAACCCCGTCCTGATCGGCGAGCCAGGAACCGGCAAGACCGCCATCGTCGAGGGCCTGGCGCGGCGGATTATCAGCGGGGACGTGCCGGAATCGCTCAAGAATAAGCGCCTGGTGGCGTTGGACCTCGGCGCCATGATCGCGGGAGCCAAGTTCCGCGGCGAATTCGAGGAGCGACTCAAGGCTTTCCTCAAAGAAATCACCGCCAGCGAAGGACGCGTGCTGCTGTTCATCGACGAATTGCACACGATTGTCGGCGCCGGCGCGGCGGAGGGGGCCAACGACGCCTCCAACATGCTCAAACCGCCCCTGGCTCGCGGCGAGCTGCGTTGCATCGGCGCGACGACGTTGGATGAATACCGCAAACACATCGAGAAAGACCCCGCCCTGGAGCGACGTTTTCAACCGGTTTACATCGACGAGCCGAGCGTGGAGGAGACCATCGCCATTTTGCGCGGCCTCAAGGAACGCTACGAAGTCCATCATGGCATTCGCATTCAGGATGCCGCTCTGGTCGCCGCCGCCACGCTCTCCCATCGCTACATTGCCGACCGTTTCCTGCCGGACAAGGCCGTCGATTTGGTGGACGAAGCCGCGTCGCGCCTGCGCATGGAATTGGACTCTATGCCGGTCGAGATCGACCAACTTGAACGGCAGATCATGCAATTGGAGATCGAGCAAACCGCCTTGCGCAAAGAAAAGGACGCGGCCTCGCGCGAGCGCCTCAAAAACATCGAGAGAGAACTGGCCAATCTTCGCGAAAAATCCACCGAGTTGAAAGCGCGGTGGCAAAATGAAAAGGCCGCCATCAACGCCATCTCCATTCTCAACGGGCAACTTGAGGAGGCCAGGCAGCAACAGGAAGCCGCGCAGCGTTCTGGGGATCTTAATCTCGCCGCCCAAATCCAATACGGTCGCATCCCGGAGTTGCAGGGCAAACTGGCGGACATGGAAAAGCAATTCGCCCAGCGCCAGGGCAAGCGTCTGCTGAACGAGGAGGTAACCGAGGAGGACATCGCCCGCGTCGTCGCTGCCTGGACCGGCATCCCTGTCAACCGCATGTTAGAGGGCGAGCGGGAAAAGCTGGTCAAGATGGAGGATCGCCTGAAAAAGCGCGTGGTGGACCAGGATGAGGCCGTGACCGCCGTTTCCAACGCCGTCCGCCGCGCCCGCAGCGGTTTGCAGGAGCCAAATCGCCCCATGGGCTCGTTCATCTTCCTTGGGCCGACGGGCGTAGGCAAGACCGAGCTGGCCCGCGCCCTGGCAGAATTTCTATTTGACGACGAAAACGCCATGGTCCGCATCGACATGAGCGAATACATGGAGCGGCACGCGGTGGCCCGGCTGATCGGCGCGCCTCCGGGCTATGTTGGCTACGAGGAGGGCGGGCAGTTGAGCGAAGCCGTCCGCCGTCGGCCTTACAGCGTGGTGCTCTTTGACGAAATCGAAAAGGCGCATCACGACGTCTTCAACATCCTGTTGCAAGTGCTGGACGACGGACGGTTGACCGACGGCCAGGGCCGCACGGTTGATTTCCGCAACACGATCATCATCATGACCAGCAACATCGGTTCGCCCATCATCCAGGAGTTTTTCGCCAGCCGCAAAGGCGGAGCCGGCGCCGCCGCCGAGCACGCGCGCGTGGAGGAACTGGTGCGCCAGGAATTGAAGCAGCATTTCCGCCCCGAATTCCTTAACCGGATCGATGACATCATCATTTTCCACAGCCTGGACGAAAAGGGATTGAGCGCCATCGTCGAAATTCAATTGCAGCGTCTGCGCGACCGCTTGGCCAAGCAGCAGTTGACGCTGGACCTCGATGCTGCGGCCACCCGCTATCTGGCCAAGGAAGGCTACGATCCGCAATTCGGCGCCCGCCCGCTCAAGCGCGCCATTCAGCAACTTCTGCTTGACCCACTGGCAATGAAGCTGCTCGATGGGGAAATCAAACCCGGCGACCGCATCAAGGTGACGGTGGACAATGGCGCGTTGAAGTTTCAGCGGCCCAAGCAAACTGCGGGCGTGTCATGAATAATTCTCGTCCAAAACCGGCTTCCGCCTTGATGGACCGTTCCTGGCGGAAGGCGCGCATCGCCGCGCGCATTCTACTGCGCTCGGAGGTTAGCCCAAGGACTGCCCGCGACTGGGCTTGGGCCAGGCGCCTGGCCGATGATGAGGCCGTAACTAATCGGCTGTTGGACCAGGCTACCTCATCTTTGCGCGCCAGCAAAAAGAAATGAAGCGCCGATGACAGCCTGGACCCCAAATCTGGATTGGAAGGCGCAACTTTCCCATGTCGCCGGGTCTTTCTGAAGCTCCGCCCGTTGCCGCCCCCAGACCCGCCCCATCATTCTGGCTGACCCGCTTCATCATCCTGCGCTGGCTCGGCTTCGTCTATTTGATTGCCTTTTTGGTCGCTGTCAATCAGATCGTCCCCTTGCTCGGCGAGCGTGGCCTGACGCCGGCGCCGCTGTTCACACAACGCGTTGCCGAAAACTTTGGCTCGCGCTGGGAGGCGTTTCTCCAACTTCCGAGCGTGTTTTGGGCCGGCGTCTCGGACACGTCGTTGCTGGCCGTCTCCTGGATTGGCGTGGCGCTTTCGCTGACGGTGCTGCTTGGTTATGCCAATGCCGTGATCATGGTTCTGCTCTGGGCGCTTTACATGTCCATCGTTCACATCGGGCAGGACTGGTATTCGTACGGCTGGGAAATCCAACTGCTGGAAACCGGCTTTCTCGCGATCTTTCTCTGTCCATTGCTGGACGGTCGCCCCTTTCCGCGCCGTCCACCGCCGACGGTCGTCCTGTGGCTGTTTCGCTGGTTGATTTTCCGCATCATGATTGGGGCCGGTTTGATCAAACTGCGCGGGGACGATTGCTGGCGCGATTTGACGTGCCTCTATTATCACTATGAAACCCAACCGCTCCCAAACGCCTTCAGCCGCCTCTGCCATTTCCAGCCGCATTGGTTTCAAAAATTCGGCGTGCTGTGGAACTTTTTCGTGGAACTGGTCGCGCCGTGGTTTACGTTTGCACCAGGGATATGGCGGCACGCCGCTGGTTTCTTTTTGTTGACGTTTCAGTTGTTCCTGATTTTCAGCGGCAACCTCTCTTTTCTCAATTGGCTGACCATTGTGCCAATCCTGGCCTGCTTCGATGACTCTCTGCTGGCCCGCCTGCTGCCGCGGGTCTTGACGGAACGAGCGCGCCGCGCCGCCGCCGAGGAGCAACCTTCGCACGCGCACTACATCGCCGCCATCGCGCTGGCGGTCGTCATTGGTTTGTTGAGCATCCAACCGGTGGCCAATCTGATTTCACCGGGACAAATCATGAACACGTCCTTCAACAGTTTGGACCTGGTCAACACCTACGGAGCTTTCGGCAGCGTGGGCCGCGAACGCATGGACCTTGTTTTCGAGGGCACGGATGATGCCGTGTTGACCGAAGCCACGAAATGGAAGGAATACCAGTTCAAAGGCCAGCCCGTCGATTTGAACCACCGCCCGCCGTTCGTCGCTCCTTACCAACTCCGCCTGGACTGGCAAATGTGGTTCGCCGCCATGGACACCGCCGACCGTTATCCGTGGACACTCAATTTTGTCTGGAAGGTTCTGCACAACGACGGGCCGGTCCTCAGTCTGCTCGCGGACAATCCCTTCCCGCAAAAGCCGCCGCATTATATTCGCGCGGTGCTCTATCATTACCAGTTTGCCACTCCCGGCAATCCGGATGGAGCGTGGTGGACGCGGAAGCGACTCGGCCTCTGGCTGCCCGCGCTCTCCGCCGACGATGCCCGTCTCCGCGCGATCCTGGCCTCCTACGGCTGGATCCGTAATGAACAGTAACCTGCATGTGTTACTAGTTTTGGCTCGGCCCGCCACGGACCTTGACAAACCGGTGTCAAAATGGCACCATTTAGGCATGGACGATATTTTGGAAGAACGTCGCACCCGCATCACGGCTCGCGTCTCGGATAATGTGAGAGATACGTTGGAACAGGCGGCGGAGCTCTTGGGAGCGACCGTCAATCAGTTCGTCGTGCAGACGGCCTATCAGGAAGCTCAACGCGTCCTTGAACGGGAAACTATTATCCGGCTTTCGCAAAAAGATGCGCGCAAGATTCTTTCTCTCTTAGATAATCCGCCCAAGCCAAACCATCGATTAAAAGCGGCCGTGAAGGCATTCCAAGGCTCGGTAGGTGCGTAGAATCGAACTACTGGCAAAATCACATGACCGGCAGGCTTTCGATTGCGGGAGCGTTCCGCTCAACACCTTCCTGAAGCAAACGGCGCGGCAACACGCGGAGCGCGGAATCTCCAGAACGTTTGTCCTTGTCGAAGAAGTTGAACCAAAACGCATCCTTGGCTTCTTCGCACTCAATCTGTGTCAATTACAAAGCGACGCCCTTTCTCCGGAAGAGGCCAAGAGATTTCCGCGGACGGTGCCCGGAGTCAGGCTCGGCCGTCTGGCGGTGCCAATGGAATTTCAGCGCCAAGGAATCGGTACAACATTGCTAGTCGGGGCAATGCGGAAATTTATTGAAATATTCGAAACAGCAGGAGGCATCGGCCTTTTCGTCGATGCGAAAGATGGGCAAGCAAAGCGCTACTACGAGCAGTTTGGTTTTGTCTCCTTGCCTTCGAATGAACTTGAGCTGTTCTTGCCTGTCAAGTCCATCCGAGAGGCGTTGGCCCGGCCAGGATAATGGACGCTGGCGGTGTAATTCGAATACTCTTTTTCAGGCCTATTGGTCTATCGCTTTAAAACGAGTAGATGCGGCGCGACAGACTGTGGCGCAAAAGGAAGCAGGTTAGCAGCGTAAAGCC
>DASYNM010000206.1:0-7340 GCA_036008545.1 Verrucomicrobiia bacterium | reverse complement strand
TCGCGCCGCAAGTGCTGTCATTGTCATAAGCCAGCAAAACGTTCAGTAAATATGGGTCCTTGCCACTCGAAGCCTTTTTAACTTTCTGTTTCATCTTTGTTTCCTCGCTTACCAAATCCGACAAGAATAACGTCCTTATGTTCAACGAAAAAGAAGTCTAATTTATTCAACACTTGCCAACAAAAGTCTTTTCCGGAAGGAGCGGTCTCTCTCGCTCAAGATGCTTATGGTTGCTGTCGGCAAAAGCGACAACGCGGTTGAAATGAAGTTGGTCTTTACCGCTTCGTACCCACCGCTTGCTTCACTATTCCGCGGTACGGGCGCGAACGATAGGTCAGGCCTCGTCTGTGGTTGGGAGTTGGCGCTTGCGGTTCCGGGTCGCCTTTGATAACGAACGGCGATGCGTCCATCAGAAAAGACACGAAAGACAATTGTTCTAATTCTTTTTTTTGCGTCAGGCTTCAGCGGGCTCGTTTATGAAGTCGTTTGGATGCGGCTGCTTTCGCTGATTTTCGGCAACGCGGCTTACGCCTCCGCCACCGTCCTGGCCGGATTCATGGGCGGCATGGCTATCGGCGGAATTGTCTTTGGGAGCGTCGCGGACCGGACGCGCGCGCCGCTGCGTCTTTACGGCATCCTGGAGTTGCTGGTCGGTGGTTTTGCTCTGGTGTTTCCGTTTTTGCTCAAAGCTCTGCTGCCGGTTTACCTCTGGTATGCCCGTGTTTCTGCCGCTTCCTACCACAGCCTCAGTTTTGCGCAGGCGATTTTGTTGGTGTTCCTGCTACTCATTCCCACCACTTTCATGGGCGGAACCTTGCCTTTGTTGACAAAATACTTGACGCGCGAAACTTCCGTCTTGGGGCGCAACCTTGGCTTGCTATACGGCTTGAACACCTGGGGCGCGGTCCTTGGCTGCGCCGCCGCCGGATTTATTCTTATCGCGGCCATGGGTGTCCGGGCGACCACCTGGCTGGCCGTGGCCGTGACCGTGTTGGTGGGAGTCGCGGCGCTGTTCTTAGATCGGCATTCGGCTGCGACGGAGATTGCCCCAAGCACCGCTCCAGAGCAGCTCGACTCGAATATTTATCCGGCATGGTGCGTACGCCTGGTGCTCGTTCTGCTGGGCGTGGCGGGGTTAACTGGCATGGCGTATGAGGTCCTCTGGACGCGGGTGTTGACCTTCGTGACGGGGACTACGACCTACGCCTTCACCATCATGTTGACAACATATTTGTGCGGTTTGGCTTTCGGGGGAATCGCGACTGCGTGGTTCACCGACCGAGGCAAACGCCTGCTGGAACTTATGGCTGTCCTGCAAACTTTGCTGGGCCTGAGCGTCATCGTCACCCTGGCCTTCACCCCGGCTATCATTAAGACGTTGAACAGTTTTATCTTTCAGGGCAATGCGATGCGGTTCGACGATTTCATCAGCTTCATTGTGCTCGAAGCGGGGGTGTCGCTCATTTTCGTTTTTCCCGGTGCGGTGCTCATGGGCATGACCTTTCCCGTGGCGGCGAAAATTTGCGCCGCCGCGCGGGGGCGCACCGGATCGGGCGTGGGCATCAGTTATTTTGCCGATACCTTTGGCGCCATTGGCGGTTCGCTTGCTGCTGGATTTTATCTTATTCCCCGCTGCGGCACTTTGAACAGCTTGATGCTGGTGGCGCTGGTGAACATCGCCATCGGCATGGTGGCATTCTGCTGCCGGCGCGGCGTCGAATTCACCTTTTCCATCGTCCGCCTGGGGCTGCTGAGCGCGGCTTTGGCGGCGGTTGGATTCTCAATCCGCAACGGCATACCGCCCGATACATTCTCGGGGATATTCATTCCACCCGACGCGCGCCTGACTTACCTGGATGAGGACATTGGCGGCACTGTCACGATCGAAGATTATGGCGATCATCGCACCATATCCATCAACGGTGTCAACGTGGCCGGGACCGACCTGAAATTTCAAACCACCCAAAAGCTCCAGGCGCATCTGGCTCTGCTGATTCATCCCAAGCCGGACAAAGTGCTGCAGATCGGCTTCGGCTCCGGCGGCACGGCGTGGGCGATTACGAGGCATCCTGTCAAACAGATTGACTGCGTGGAAATCACCGCCGCCGTGATTAAGGCCAACGACCAATTCCCGGAGAGTAACCACGGCGTCTTGCACGACCAGCGCGTCCACGTGCGCATCGACGACGCCCGCAGTTACCTGGTCAAGGCCGACCAAACCTACGACATCATCCTGTCTGATTCGATCCATCCGCGCCTGGCCGGCAACGGCGGATTGTATTGTGTCGATTATTTTCGACTTTGTCGCGAGCACCTCAATCCGGACGGGATATTTTCGGCGTGGCTGCCCTATTATGGTTTGTCGCTGGAAGATTTCCGGGTGGCGGTGCGCTCATTGAAAGCGGTCTTCCCGCACGTCTATCTCTTCCATTCCCCGATGGGACGCACCGAATGGACCATCATCCTGGGCACGCTCCAACCGCTTACCTTGGACGTGGCAGCGCTCCAGCGGAAGATGGCTGTCCCGACGGTGGCCGATGATCTGAAATTGATCGAGGTGGAACGGGTGGAGGACTTGCTGGATTGCTTTTTGTTGGGAGACGGGCGCCTGGCGGAGTTCGTGGGCAGCGGCCAGACTTTGAACACCGATGATTTTCCCTACCTTGAATATATCGCCGCGCGTTCGGCCATCCGCAGCAATCGTGAAGGTTTGTTGCCGCCGATTTACTCCCAATTCGTCCAATGCAGGGAGGACGTTTTCCCTTACCTGACCAACACGCCATCCGCATGGATGCCCGACATCCAAAAATCCTGGTCGTCGTCCGCGCTGGTGCTGCGGGCGCGGCTGGCTGAATTGGGCGAGCCGGCCAATCCGGTCGAAATTCGACAAACTCTCCAATCCGCCTTGCAACTGGACCCGCACAATAACGTCGCCAGGAATTTGCTGGAGCAATACGTCGATCCACCTCGATCGGCTAAAAAGTAGTTGACTCTGACCGACGGGTTTTTGGGTGTTGCCAACGGATGTGCCCCTATTGTTGCAGTCGGTAAAAACTTTGTCCGGCGCTAGGCGTGACGGCCGACGTCAGACCAGTGCCGTTCGTGACGATTATCAACGGCGAGGCCGTCCATGTGACCGGCGCGCTAAAATCGGATTGTTCGAGTTGATAATCCTGTGCGAACAAAGGCCAGGAGAGTACGGCGTTTCCGCCCGAGAGCGCAATGGCAAGCTGCGGTTGCGGTGGAACGTCGTAGGGGCCAATGGGACTACTGGTGGTCGTGCTTTCGAACGCTCCTATATCCAGCGCCGATGGCCGGGGACGCCACATGCAGTTGGTCACTTCGTTTAGATAATACTCCTTTCCGGGCAGGCCATACACCGTCGTGTTGGCGGCTCCGATGCACACGCTTCCGCCGGCCAGGTGATAGTCTTCCTGGCTTGGATTGGCGAAGTTGGGCGAGGTGGAAAGCACCGAATTAGTCAGGGGCGAGGCGCTGGCATTGGACGGCTGCCAATTGTTGACACCATTAACGCTGGCGGCGGTGGCGTCCTCAATCAGCGTCGCGACCGTGGTGCCGGAGATGATATTGTCGGAGATTTCCGCGGTCATGGCCGTGCCATCAGCGTTGGAGACGTGGACGAAGGCGGACGATCCGTAAGTGCCGATGAAAGTGTTGTAGTGCGCGTGCAACGAAAGGGTCAAGCCACTCAGTTTCTCGTCATTGAAAAGCGCGATGACTTGGGAATGATTGCCCGGATCGGCATTCTGCACGATGACGTTGCCGCGCAAAGTCAACGTTTGTTGGAACGGGCCCGTCTCGCCGCTGAAATCGTCGTCGCTCATCAAGTCGCCCTCGTAATTGGCGGCGCGGGCGAACCAATTGTATTCGAGCGTGGCCTCACGACAGCGGAGATGAAAATTCTGCCCTTGCACACTGTCGTGCACAAAACAGTAGCGCATGGTGAAGTAGCCGCCGTAAATGTAGAGGTTGTGCGTAGGCGCCGAGGAAGGCGCGTTGGTGTTGCCATTGGCGTCGAATTCGCAGAACTCGACCGTGGCCTGGCTGTTCTGCGTGCCGCCGGTCATACCGTTGTCGTTCGAGGCGAACACGCAATTTTTGATGTATAGATTGCTCGTCGTTTCATAATAGCGGATGCCACCGCAGTCCACCGCCGCGTTATGGCAATTGCGAAATACGATGCCCGAAACGCAATAATTCTGCGCGCCGCTGAATTGCCAGGCGCCGCGAGCACGGTCGCCAGCCGTATAATCGCCGGGAGCATTATCCACGAGGTTGGTCCCGAAATCCCAGACCGGCGGATTGCTTGGGTCCTGCGCTTCAATCACGATGGGATTGGTGGGAGTCGCCTGCGCTGTCAGATAGACCCGAAACGCGTATGTTCCTGGAGCAATGATGACCTGGTCGCCGGGCTGCGCGCCTTCGATCTTCGAATAATTATCCCCTGGCACCACGTTAATGACTGCCGCTTGAGCTGCGCACCAACCTCCGGCCAGCACTAGGCAACACAGCCGCCCCTTGATTCCTCCTGTCATCCAACGAATCACGCCGGAATGTTAAATGCCAGAGGATGCCATTGGCAAGAGTAGCGTGCCAAGAGAAGCGAATTGCAAAAAAGCATTGACATAGGAAGGACGGCCTTGTCTCATAAACGCGTAAACCTTGCAAACATTGGATAGACGCAGCAAAGGCGGTTATGAACATTGAAAAGAATACGTCCCTGGCGAACTCCCGTTTCGCACAAAGCTTACATCGCGGCAAGCTGGCCAAACTGCTGTTGTTGTTCCTTTCCACTAGCCTGCTGGCAGGCTGCGCTCACCGCTATGACATTATGCTGACTAACGGTGAGAGGGTGACCAACGTTACCAAACCTGTCCTCGATCGCGAGCACGGCGTTTTCGCTTACAAGGATGTCACCGGCAGGGAGCACCACCTGTTTGCCGGCAAGGTGGTGGACATCGGGCCTCATTCCAACAAGAACACTACGCCGGGGACTTTGAAGGAATAAACCGCTCCACATATTTGCCCAGCAGGTCGGTTTCCAGATTGACGGCGCTGCCCACCGTGCGCTCATTCAGCGCGGTGACTTCCCGCGTGTGTGGAATTATCCAGACATCGAAACTTTTTCGCCGCGCCGCCGCCACGGTCAGGCTAATGCCGTCCACGGCGATCGAACCCTTGAAAAGGACATAACGCATGATGTCCGCCGACGCGGTGACCTCCAAAAGGTAGTCCTTGCCCTTTTGTTCCCAGCGGCTGATGCGGCCCAGACCGTCAACGTGGCCGCTCACGAAATGTCCGCCCAAACGGTCGCCGACGCGCAACGCGCGCTCCAAATTGACGCCGGCTCCAGGCGTGACAAATTGCAAATTGGTGCGCTGCCAGCTTTCCTGGAGCAAGGCGAACCGCAGCAGCTTGTCTTTGCCTCGAGGCTTGATTTGTTCCACCGTCAGGCAACAGCCGTTGACGGCCAGGCTATCGCCCACCTTGATCCCGTGCCCGCACACGCGGGACAACACCACCAGCTCGATCGCGGCGCTGCCTGGGCGAACGGCCACGACCCGCCCCTTTTCCTCAATGATTCCTGTAAACATATTTATCCTTCCGCTCGGGTTCCGGAACGCGCGCGCTCAAATATAAATCCGCCCCGATCCGCCGCCATCGCGCCTCGCGCAAGACCGGTGCCGCGCCCAAGCTTCTGAAGCCTTCGCCCGCGACGCCCTTGGGAGCACTGCGTCCTCCCAACACCAGCGGCGCGTAGAAGAAAGCCACGCGGTGGACCAGTCCCGCAGCGAGAAAGGCGGCATTGGTCTCGCCACCACCTTCCACCAGCAGCGAGGTGACTTCGTCCTGGCCGAGCTTCCTGAGCAGCCATCGAAGATCAATCCCATCAGCACGCATCGGGGCGCTGAGCAATCGCACCCGCCGACCTAGAGCGGCAGCGCGTCGTGCCGTAGCCGCCTTAGTGACAACGATGATGGTCGAGTCCGCGAATTCGTCGGATACGACCTGGGCCGTCAGCGGCGTGCGGGCACGTGGATCAAGAATAACACGCTGCCATCGCTTTTTTTTGAAACTCGTAAGTCGCACGGTCAGGCCCGGATCATCAGCCAAAACCGTATTGACGCCAACGAGAATCGCATCCGCGCCTGCGCGTAGCCGCATGCCCAACTGGCGCGACTTCTCGCCCGTTATCCAGCGGGACTCCCCCGACACGGTCGCAATTTTTCCATCCAACGACATCGCGGCTTTGACCGTGACCAGCGGAGTCCGATGCACGATCCAATGCTCGAACGCTTCGTTCATCTCCGCGGCTTCTTTTGCCAGCAATCCGACGCTGACTTCGACTCCCGCGCGACGCAAAATGGCGAAGCCGCGACCACTATGTGCCGGGTTGGGGTCCGGCGTCGCTGCGACCACGTGGCGTATGCCTGCCGCGATAATGGCTTCGGTGCAAGGCGGCGTGCGGCCATGAGTGGAGCAAGGTTCCAGAGTCACATATAAAGTTGCCCCTCGCACGCCGCGGGCATCATGACCCCGATGTTGAGCGTCGCGAAGCGCTTCGATTTCCGCGTGGGCTTCGCCAACCCTGCGATGCCAGCCTTGGCCGATGATGACGCCGTCGCGCACGAGCACCGCGCCGACCATCGGGTTGGGCGAAGTGCGCCCGAAGCCGCGCCGGGCAAGGCCAAGAGCAAGGCGCATGAAATCAAGGTCCGAAGGCATGAGGTATTGACTGTTGAGGAAACAAGGGCGGGCAGCTTTGGCGAATGCTCACTTTTTCATCAAGTCCGCCACCATCTTTTTCAATTGGGCCGGCTCATAAGGCTTGCCCAAAAAATGATTGACCTTGGCCACGTGCGTCAAGGTGATCGAGCTGTCCACCGTCCCGCTAACCAGAATCGTTTTGAGGCCCGGATGAATTTGGTGCGACGAATGGATCAACTGCAAACCGTTCATTTCGGCCATCTCGTAATCGGTGACCAGGACCGCCGGCTTTGTCTTTGCCGCGCGCATGGCGGCCAAAACCGCTTTCGGTTCTAAAAAAGACTTGACAAGGTAGCCGGCCGCTTCCAGAATGGTGGCGGCGAATTCGGCGAGCAAAGCATTGTCATCCACCACGAAAATCTGCTTGCGTGGGGCCGTCTTCTCCCGGACGGTTCTGCGTTTTTTCATAATGCTGTTTGGTCCTGCGGATATAAGGCTACGTTTCCATGCCGTTGGCAAGCAGGATTCGGGTGAGTCTTCCGCGTCACGTGAAAGACCATGTTCTTTGGCGACTGTGGGCCTAACCCGGGAGGGGCGAGCGCCAGCGAGCC
>DASYNM010000205.1:0-3749 GCA_036008545.1 Verrucomicrobiia bacterium | reverse complement strand
CGCTTTATGGTGGCAAAGGATCCGTGCTTGGCTGGCTCTCGTTTACGAACGGCGGCAACATCAGCGGCCAAATCGAGTGGTTCAAGCAGCCCATTGCCACAGCCAAGCTTTATCCGGGCGGCTTCACCAATGGCACTGAGGCCATTGGATCGGTTTACCATTACACCAACTACATGCCGGAACTCGGCTCCATGGACGACGTGCTCTCGTTGGTAATGATCAACGGCGATCTGGCCGAAGGCATCACCAATCAAGCTTCTCTTGGGCCTTATTACCCTGCAGCCGACAAGAGCACCACCAAATTGGAATGCATAACTTCATCGGGCATGTTCTACGGCAGCGTGATCAATCCGGAGACAGACAAACCGATTTCCGTCCATGGCATTGTGTTGCAGAACCAGAATATTGGCGCAGGCTACTTCCTCGGCACAAACCAGACCGGGAGTGTGCTGCTTTCGCCGGATCAATAAGTGTGGCAAACAATTGTGGCCCGGTCTTAATTCGAGCGGAGTCCCTCCACCCAACCGTCGCTTAGTTTGGCCTGATTTTTCGGAGAGCCACATCGTGGTAGCCCCAAGGGTGCAGCGCAAAGTAGAGTATTTCGTAATTATCACGTAGGCAGAGTTCGTTCACTGCGCGATAGACGCCGTATTTGCACTTCTCCAGCGGAGAATAGACCGTGTAGTCGTTACACACGATCCAGCCATCGTCCTTGATTTTGCGGGCCGCTTGTACCAGGTCCCGTGTCACACCCTCGTAGGAGTGATCGCCGTCGATGTAGATGAAGTCGAATGATTGGTCGGGTAAAGCGGCCAGGAGCGTGGAGGAATCGCCTTGATGGAGTTGAACCCGGCCTTGTTGAATAGGGAGACGAAAGTGGGCGTGATCGAACAACGAGTATTCGAGGTCGAAGATGTGCAGGAGTTGCGGTTGCAGAACAGAAAAAATGTGTTTGGCAAATCCGCCGGTCTGAGTGCCAACCTCGGCACAGACTCCACCCTTGGGCATCAGCGGCAGGATGCCGAAGCGGTTGGGGAGGATACGGCTATGGCGCAGATGGATTTCCGATAGTTCAGGCGGGGCGACGTCGGCGAAGTAATCGGCTGCGTTAGAAAGGAACTGATCCAAGGACGCTTGTGTGACTTTGGGCGAATTGCTGGGCGGCGTGGCCGCCTTGATGAGGGTTGGAGGAAGGCGGATTACCTTATTGGGCCCCCGGCATTCCTGATCGCTTAGCGAGGGGCCTCTAGGCTCAATCATTGGCACTAATTTCATGAGATTAAACAGTCGTTGGCACTCTGTTTAGCACGGGACATGCCACGCTGAAAAGTGGTCAAGAATAGGCAAAAAGCCCTACTTTTGCCCTGAACGGGCCACTAATGGGAAGAATATGCCGGGCACCTTTGCCGCGGGCTGTCCAAAGAACGCGACGCCAAGGCGGAGCCAAGAGAGCGACCTACGGCGTTTTTTCGAGCGGTGCGACGCTGTTGGTCATCATGGGATCATTTGCGCTCCAACCGCCGCCCAACGCTTTGATTAGCAGCACCGTCGTGACCATGCGCTGCCCATTCAATTCGTAAGCCAATATTTCATTCTCCAAGGCAGTTCTATCATCCAGCACGACTTCGAAATAACTGGACAAACCCTCCTTGTAACGAAGCCGAGCCTGATCGGCCACTTTTTTGGCAGCGTCCACCGCGCGCATTTGCGCCTCGAATTGGGCTTTCAGCAACCGCAGGCCGACTAAGGCGTCTTCCACTTCATGGAACGCAACCAAAACCTGCGAGCGATATTGCGCCACGGACCCCAGGTAAGCCGCCTGCGCGCTCTTAACGCCAGCCCGAATGCGGCCCCCTTCGAAGAGAGGCAGGCTGATGTTGGGGCCGAAGCTCCAGATCCGGTTTTCCCATGTGAAAAGGTCCTGCAGCGCCACGCTTTCAGTGCCCGCGGTTCCTGTCAATTGAATGGAGGGAAAGTAGGCCGCCTTGGCAATGCCGATGCCCTCACTAGCGGCCGCCATGGTGCGCTCCGCCTGCGCCACGTCCGGTCTCCTCTCCAGCAAATCGGCTGGCAGGCCAACTGGAATGATCGGCGGCCGATAGAGGCGATTGGTTTCGGCAAGCGAAAAAGTGGACGCAGTTTGGCCACACAGAGCACCGAGGGCGTTTTCCAATTGCGCGCGGCGCAGATCCAAACCCAAGAAATCCGCCTGCGCCGAAGCTAACTCTGTTTCGGCCTGACCCACGTCCAACTCGCTGTCGGCGCCGCCGTGGTGAAGTGATTCCACCAGCGAAAGGTTTTTTTCGCGCAACGCGATGGTTTCACTGACAACTTGCCGGTCCAAATCAATGGAGCGAAGCGTGAAATAGGTCCCCGCGACATCTGCCTGCAGTGTAAGCAGAACCGTTTGGTAGGCGGCGGCGCTGGCTTGGGCTTGTTCGCGCGCGGCCCGAAAGGAGCGGCGCACGCGCCCCCAAAGGTCAACCTCGTAGCTCAAATCCAGGGGCAGGACGAAATCGTTGCCGGTATAACCCAAAACCAGCGACTCTGGTTGCGCAGTCCGACTTGGCGAGTAGCGCGTGCGATTCCCATTGGGATCAAAGCTCAGGCCGGGGAAAAGGTCCGCCCTGCTGATGCGCGCGATGGCACGGGACTGTTCGACGCGTTCAAAAGCGGCACGGACGTCCGGACTGTTGGTCGTTGCCTCCTGCTCCAACCCAGTCAAAACCGGGTCATCGAAAACTTCCCAGAACTTACGCTTGATCTCGGCATCGCGGGGCTGGCCCTCCTTCCAAGGCGATCCCGCCTTCCACACGGTGGGCAGCGGCCCTGGGGACGGTCGCTTGTAATCAGGCCCTACCGAGCAACTGGCCAAGGCCAGGCTGCACACCATGCCGATCTCCAAGGCGAAACCCAGGCGTTTCGTCTGAAGCTCACTCATGGGCTGGTTTGGCGGCTCCCGATTCGGCTTTGGCGATTCGCACTTTGGTTCCCGCTTCGAGAGAATCAGACGGGTTGAGGATGATGTTGTCGGTCTCGGAAAGGCCATAGACTATTTCCACGGTCGTGCCGTAATCGCGCCCTACCGTCACATCGGCCAAACGGACGACCCCATTGGAATCAACTATTCCCACTTGTACCCCTTTTTCGTTGCGGAATAGCAGCGTATTGACCGGCACAACCACTGGATCAACGCCGGTGGCAAGGTTCACTTGCACCATGGCGTGCGCGCCAGGAAAGAGCTTCCCATCATGATTGGCCACCAGGATTTCCGTAAGAAGAGTACGGGAGACCGGATCAATCGCCCCAGCCGTGCGGTCCACTCGCCCTGTGAAGCTCTGGCCGGGCAGTTCGGAAAAAGTCAAAGTAGCTTCGTCATTCGTCTTGACCATCTGGCTGTAAGCCTGCGGCAAACTAATATAGACGCGCAGCGGATCGACGCGAGCCAGACGAAAAATCTCACGCGACGATCCGGCCGTGATGAGCGTGCCCGCGTCCATGGTGCGAACGGTGATAATGCCTGGAAAGGGAGCGACCAGAATTTTGAAATTGGTCAACTCCTTCAATCGTTTGACGTTCGCCTCCTCAGCATTCACATCCGCTTGCCGCGCGTGCCAGGTCGCCACCCTCACGTCAGTGTCCTGTTGAGAAACGGAGTCGCTGGTGAGCAATTTTTGCCAGCGCTCGGCCGAGATGCGGGCGATTTCCAGGTTGGCATTGGCTTGGGCCAGCGCGGCGTTGGCCTGGTT
>DASYNM010000204.1:0-5507 GCA_036008545.1 Verrucomicrobiia bacterium | reverse complement strand
GGCCGCTACTCGTTCGTCGGGTGCAATCCGCGCGCGGTGATCAAGCAAACTGGGGCACGGGTCGAACTGATCGAAAACGGGAAGGTCGTCGAGAGCTTCACCGTCAGCCCGGAGTCCCCCGGCGCTGGGGCGGTGCGGGACGGATTGGCGGTGGTGGAACAGGTGATGGCACGCTATAAGCCAGTGACCATTCCGGGCTTGCCTCGGTTCAGCGGCGGTGCGCTGGGATTTATCGGCTACGAATTTATTCATGACATCGAGCCAGTGGTTCCGCGTCCACCCGCGGACGAATTAAAAACGCCGGTCATGTATTTCCTGATCGCCGACGAGCTGCTGGTCTTTGACCGCGTGGCGCAGACGATCACTGTTTTGGTCAACGCCGTGTTGGGTGAACGGACCCCGGAAGAGGCATACGAGGAAGCGGTGGGGGAAATTGAGCGGATCGTTTCGCTACTGGAGCAACCGTCGGAACACGCGCCGGTGGATGTGCCGCGCGAGACGCCGGAAATCCCGTTCACCTCCAACATGACCAAGGAGCATTTCATGGAAAATGTGGAGCGCGCCAAAAAATACATCACGGCCGGCGACATAATTCAGGTAGTTGGCTCGCAGCGCTTCTCGACGCCGGTCAAAACCTCACCGGTCGATCTTTACCGCGCGGCTCGGTCCATCAACCCCTCGCCCTACATGTTCCTGCTGGAATTGGAGGGGTTCGCGCTGGTGGGGGCGTCGCCGGAAATCCACGTCCGCTGCGAGGATCGCCTGGTGGAAATCCGGCCCATCGCCGGGACGCGCCGGCGCGGACGGACGCCCGAGGAAGACCAGGCGCTGGAAAAGGAATTGCTGGCCGACCCGAAGGAACGGGCCGAACACGTCATGCTGGTGGACCTGGCGCGCAACGACATTGGCCGGGTCTGCGATTTTGGCAGCGTGCAAGTCAAGGACTTGATGATCATCGAGCGTTACAGCCATGTCATGCATATTGTTTCGCAAGTCGAAGGTCATCTCGCGGAAGAAAAGACGCCTTACGACTTGATGCGCGCGACTTTCCCGGCCGGTACTTTAAGCGGCGCACCGAAGATTCGCGCCATGCAGATCATTGCCGAGCTGGAGCAAACGTCGCG
Source organism: Verrucomicrobiia bacterium (assembly GCA_036008545.1). Lineage (GTDB taxonomy): Bacteria > Verrucomicrobiota > Verrucomicrobiia > Limisphaerales > Palsa-1400 > Palsa-1400. The sequence continues at coordinate 4,383 of DASYNM010000204.1, read as the reverse complement.
CGGACCCTATGGTGGGTGCATGGGCTATTTTTCCTTCAACGGCAACCTGGACTGTTGCATCACCATTCGCACCGCCCTACTCAAAGACGGCCGCGCCTACGTGCAAGCCGGCGGTGGCTGGGTCAACGACTCCCTGCCCGAGGCCGAATTTCAGGAGACTGTCAACAAAGCCAAAGCCATGCTCAAAGCCGTGGCCATGGCGGAAAACTTTGTTTAGTGCCGACGACAAATCACGGTTGCGCAAGGCGGTAAAATGCGCCCCCGGCATTTGGCACAATGGTCGCGCTGACCAAGCCGTTGGTCAGACCATTGGTGGTGACCTGGCTGCTTGAGACATTTGTCCAAGAGTAAGACGCGGCAAGATTGGTCGTCGATTGAAGCGTGAAACCATTCGCGCTAGGCGGCCAGAGGAGGTTTAGGAGTCCGTTGGCAGCGGGCGCGACGCTCAATGCCGGCGGCGCAATGCCGTAAAGCGTGACCACCCCATAGCCGGGAACAGTCACGTTTGCGGCACCATTTGTGATAGTGTTGGTTGAAGGCTGCCAATAACTCCCGTTGCTCGATGTGAAAGTCAGCCACGACTCAATCCCCACAGGCCGCGCGGGTGAGTTGATCGTTGCCTGCACAGGGCTGTTCGAGGAATTGATGATCACGACCGTCATGGTGCCATTTGTCACATGCAAGAAGGCGCAGGCACTGAGGGGCGTGGAGCCGCTGACGCTCGTATTGACGCAAATTGAATTGGGTCGGATGTAGCGGAAGAAATGCTTCGCCGCGACGTACTTAGGCGAGTTCTGAAGAGTGGCGGCATCGGTCAAAGTCTCGGTGCCGACCGGTCTGCCGTCGGTCATTTGCCAATAGGCCCAGCCGCTCTCCTGGCCGGCGTTGAGCGCCTGCTCGATGCGCAAGGCAATGCTCCAAGCACCATCGTCCGGAAATGCGTTAGTAGGGCTCAGCCAAGTCGTATTTTCTCCGGAGGTTTCTGTCATCCACGATTTCTTCCCGTAAGACATAAAGCCTTGGACATTGCCTGGAATGCCGGCGGCGGGACTGGCTCCCCAACCGTTGGCCCACCAATCCCACTGCGTCGGCGTCGCGCCAGCGGCCGAAACACCATCGCTATCGTAACCGTGGATGCAGAAATAAGACGCGGCCGCTGCAGCCACAGGATCGGCGCCCACTGCTTGCAAGAATTGAAGATTTTTGTCCGTGGTCGTGCTGCCACTGCCGTACTGCCACATGCCATAGGCGTCGCCCCCGAGCACATCCTCGGGCCCCATGATCTTGATGCCTGCAAGATCCGGATATTGGTCCAGCTCTGTCCGCACCGCCTTGAGCGCGGCGAGATAGGCTGGGGAGAGAGGATAGAGACAACTGTTGTAGAACTCTTCAAAGTTCAATTCATTTTGAAGGCTGATGGCATAAAACGAAACGCCGTAGGCATTTTGAAAGCCGCGCAAATAAGCCGCCGTGCAACGGGCGAATTGCGTCAGCGCGCTGGTCGGCCCGGTGCCTCCGAGAGCGGAGTCGTCGAACTCCGGCCGCAAATCTCCCGTGGTGTCGAGAACGCCGCCGGCATAGTTGCCCAGCCAGATAAACGGAAACGGCGTCCCGTCGGCTGGCAGGTCCGCGCCTCCGGCTTCGTAAGTATTGCCGGAGACAATTTTTACCCAGGGCGCAGGCGACCAGTGCGAGCCAAACAATTTGAAATCTCCCAGGCGAGTGATGAGCGACTTGCCCATTTGAGCCGTCGCACCTGCCACTTGCGGGCCGCCCGAGCTGAAATCGAAGTAAGCGATATTGGAATCGATGTTCGGCCCCATGACCGCGATTTGGGCCTGTAGCCCATCGAAAATGTTCGTGTAGGTTGTGGCGTTCGTGTAGGTGCGAACGTAATTTCCACCTGGGCCTGGAACACCGTAATTGGGCGAGTTGTAATTGTTATCCGAATAAGGCGCAGCGAAAGCCGGTGACAGATCCATCCGCAACATGGACGCCTGCAAATCACCATAGTACAAGTTTTGCCACCACGTTTGCAGCGCCTCAGTGCCCGAAAGGCAGGTGCCGAACCCGTCGATCAACTGCCCCTGTCCCGCGGGCGAGGTGTCAATGGTGATGGTCTGGCCGTGTAACAGTTGACCGGCCTGAAGCATGACCAGCGCCCATGCGATGATGCCGACGGCACGAAGCCGAGTATTAAAATCAAAGTTTGCAAACCGCATACCGCTACGTTCCAGCGTATTTTGTGCCATGCTCCCAACAATGAATCGCGGTACCATAGTCGATGAAGCGCGCTAATAGTTCCACGGTTGAGGGAGAGGCGCGCTTGCGGCCAAGGAACCCGCGGAGGGAGCGTCGCTTGTCACCGCTGCGGGCGCCATCTTTGGGTTCTTCAAACGAACGTGTTGCTGTTGATTTACCAGGCTTTCGATTAAAGGCATGCCAGAAATATCTGAAACTTTCTTGAAAATCAACGACTTGCGTCGGTTCGACCGCCCTGCCTTCGGCCCCGGTCGAGCCGAATTGCAACGGAGTCGGACGGCCGAAACAAGGTCCGCCCTCTCTCAAAGAACATGCGCCATAGCGCTTCATGCTCTCACGATACCACATGTCAATGGGAACGCAAGCACGAATATTCGAACCATTTTTCGCGTCAGCATTAGTCTTGTCTTGAGACGGAGCGAGGGTCGGTCTCACCGGCCCAGGCGGATCAAGCTGTGGCTGAGTGTGGGTGAGGTTTCGAACGACCCATTCGGCGGCTGAATAGCCATCCGGCTGCGAGTGCATTACATACGGCCATTTTTAACAAGCTGTATTCAGAAGTTACAAGCTGCAGGCAAATCTTAGCATCATTTCGCAAGTCCTTACGGGCGCGGAATTATGCGTTAGTCTCAGCGGGCTCGAGTTATAGATTTTCAATGAATTCCTCCAGTGTCAAGCCGGCCTGTTCGATGATTCCTTTAAGTGTTCCGGGCTTGAGGGGTTTGTGTTGCGGCACGACGACTGTCCTCGGCCCGTTGCGTAGAATGAGATGCGAGCCGGTCTGGCGAAGTTGGACAAATCCACATCGTTTTAACGCGCGAACGGCTTCTACTCCGTTGACGTCGCGCGGAATTTTCACGAAACCGCGAGGATCGGGTCTTGCGAGAAGTGCAACCGGACGCTCCTGGGACGTCGATCAGCCTCGAAATAGCCTGCCACAGCGTCGGCAATCATTACATCCAACTCTCCGAAAGAATCGCCTTGGGTCGTGATGCCTCCGCCGCCCGGCGCATCCCAGCGCGCCACATAACCGCCCGTAGCCGCGCACGGCTCAACCTCGAAGACGATTTCAGTATCCTTGCTCACACCGAGAAAATACCCGCATTGGAAACGGGCGTCAACAGGCGAACTTCGCAAGCAATTCCCAGGGGCGTGTTTTGGCGGCGAGTGGGCCGGCCAAAGTGGAGAGCAGCAGGGCACTCCGCTCTGGTTGTCGGGCATGTTGAGATTTGCGGATATCCCGTCGAACAAAAAGCGGCGTCGCGTGGTTCGTTCCCTAATTTTGACACCCGCGTCGAATATGGTATGGTCACCGTACTGGTGGTGTCCATTGATCTCCCGGATGGCATAATGTTTGCTGTTTAAGCTCGCAGGACTCCGCCTTATTGCGGGCCAAGCTGAAAGAAAAATGTCTGAGTGACCAACAACGGGTTAATCCTCCCATGAAAACAATCGAAAACCTTTTTGAACTGCTCCTTGCTGGTGTCGCTGTCATGCTCCTTGCCCAGCCTGCGCCCGCCATCGCCGCCGTGGCCAATGTCGCGGTCATCGATGACGCGTTCTCGCCCTCCACCACCAGCATCCACGCCGGTGATGCGGTGATCTGGACCTGGGGTGACGATTTCGATGCTCATAATGTCGTCAGCACTTCTACCCCGTACGCCTGGTTGTTCCCCAGCCCGGACGGCGGGCCCGGCACGACTAATGACCAGAATGATCTCAATACGCGCTACAGTCCGTTTGCTTTTACCAATACTTTTACCACGACCGGTTCGTATCCTTACGAATGCACGCCGCATGTGGAGGCAGGCATGGTGGGAACCGTCATTGTGGCCGCGGCACTCCCGCCACCTATAGTTGACATCACGAATCCAGTCGCGGGCGAGGTCTTCAGTGCGCCGGCCAACCTAACCATTCAGGCTTCGGCGTTCGACAGCAGTGGCACTATAACCAACGTGCAATTTCTTGTCGGCTCAACCGTTTTGACCAACTGTTTGACCGTGCCCTATTTCGCTGTCACCAATAATCTTCCGGCCGGTACTTACACCCTTTCCGCCACTGCCACAGACAACAACGGGTTAACCGGAACCAAATCGATCTCAGTCAGCGTGGTCACGCCCA
>DASYNM010000203.1:0-17874 GCA_036008545.1 Verrucomicrobiia bacterium | reverse complement strand
AGCGACCATGTTTTCACAATCTTGCACGAGATCGCCCATTTTATTTTGCATTTCGAGCGTTCTCACCGAATGCGATTGCCTTTGTATCTCACGCGACAATGGCAATCGAAGCGAATGAGGCGATTCTCCAAAGTTCTACGGCGGGTTGCTTCTCGCACATTAAACGAGGAAATTCAGGCGGATGCATTCGCATTTTGCACCATGTTGGAAATCGGCGCCACAGATGATCTTCAAGCAATTCTCACTCAGTATCCGGAAAAAACATGGGTATTTTGCTTGTGCGCTTTCGCTTCCATTTACACCGGAATTAAACGCCGCATCCAAAGAGTCATTCAGGGGTTGTTTCAGCCTTTCAGCGCTTGACGCCGTTTTGCCAAAACCCAGTGTAGCATCCCGAAATAAATTCCTACTTTGGCATAAACCGGGCTTGACCACAAGGCTGCTTGAGGGTTGAACTGTTGCAAGAGCCAGATGCAGTCGCGTCTCTAACTCGGTTGGAGGGGAACGGCGGTGATCAGCGCCGAAACTCCCTTGGTTGACCTGGACAGCACGGGATGTGGGTGGCCCTGGTGTTGAGGCGTTCGGAATGAATATATGAGATGGCGCACCTGCCGCGTTGCAAGGCCGCGAACTCCAAGAAGCTCGTCTGGCGCCGTTCAAATAGGTGGCATTCGCCATGCTATTGGTTGCCTACTGCTTACTATTGGTTGCCTACTAATGGGGATGGCTTATAAGTACCTGCACCAGTTTACCGAAAATTAATGGCATTGGTGCCGTGGCGCAATGCATCGTAGTTCGTTTCGTAGCTCTTGTAGCCCTCGTTTTCTACGTAATTTGTTCCCCAACAATAGGTACGAAATGCTTCAAATTCATCAGGGCAATTCATGTAGCGCGTACATGCGAGCGATTTTAACCTTTCTCTCTTGCTCAGGTTAAGCGAATTCACAAAATGACGAGTGCTCGGATACGCTCGGAACTCTTCTCGGAGAAGAATAATTGGGAACAAACCTCGCTCTATGCTCCCCGAAGCCGCTTCTTCAAATATGATTTGAAAATCCTCGTCCCTTTCAGAGTTTTGCAGCTCATAGAAGATTTCGATTAATTCATCTAATGGCTGCTGACCTTCTTTCACGATCAGAACAACGTGCGTTAAGTCTATGGATGCATGGAGCGCGCGTGGAGGGGAGATTACATCCACGTATTCGTACAGGATGCTGATTTCACGCGCTTGAGTCGCTTCTTCATACTTAGCGTTAAGCGCAGCAATTGCTTCCGGGTGGTGCGTCAAAAACTTACGCAGCCCCGGCGACAGCATAGAAAGAACCGAGTTCGGCCGTGCAAACAACGAAGCGCACGAAACCAACAAAATTACGACCAGAAAACCAATATGACAACGCTCCTTCCAAAGGAGTAGTTTAAGTGCTGTCTTAAGGTTCACCATTATCGTCAGAAGTTATAATTAATTAATGGGACCAGTGATGAGGGCTTGCCATATTTGCCTGAATCAATATTTGTAAAGCTGAGGTACATGTTGCTAAACAAGGGGAGGCCGTTTTGATACCTGTTCAAAAGGGATTGGTTTGGCTTTTGTAGAATATTCGTCCAATCATTATTAAACTGGCTGCTGTTGTTAAATAGCGAAGGTCCGGAGATGGTTACAGTGGTGTAGGTCCCTGGCCAATTTGTAGCAGAAGCACTGAGCGATGGCGGTGGACTAAGTTGCAATCCCGAAGGATTAAGGGGATTGAGCGACGTGGAGGGACCAGATTGCAATCCCGGGGAAGGAAATTGGGAGATAGCGGATGGGGGTGCTGAACCTGGATTGCTTGAGGGAAGGTATGGACTATAAGGATTGCTCGGGGTTGTCGGAAAAGGACTTGGAATAGGCGCGAACGGATGATAAAGGCTCTCCCAAGGCGGCACCGGCGGCGGCCCTTCTCCAAAGGGATCAACTCCACTTATTGGTGAGTTGTTGACGTAACTGTAGAGATTGATCGCCCCATTTTCAAGAATAGGATCCCTATTTAACCAGCGTTGCAGGTTCGGATCGTAGTAGCGGTAGAGGTAATAGACCAAGCCTGAATTCAAATGCGCTTCCTTGCTCGAAAACCGGTAAAGATTCGCTTGGGCGAGGGAGCCGGCGGCAGAGAGGACGTTGCCAAAGGCGTCGTAAAGATATTTGGCGACGATGTATTGCGAGGGGTTGATCAACATCGTCACGTTCCCGTTGCCATCTGCATGGTAGAAGAATGAATTCGAGTTCAAAGTTTCAGATTCAAAGTTCAAAGTCATAGACAGAAGACCCCCAATGCCTCCCGATCCTTCGAGGCTGCTGCTGAGATCGTTGCCGCGCGTGTACGTCGTCGCGGGCAGATTGTTGATGTTGCGCTCTTGAATGACTACGTTGCCGTCGTACACGTAATAGACCTCGTTGGTTTGCACCCACGCGCCGCTTTGCCAAGTGTATTCCTGTCGAATTCTCCGGCGCATCTTCGCGTCATACGCGAACTGCGAGAACCATTGGTTGGCCACCCACACCTGAATCAACTGGTTTTCATTGTCGTAGGCAAAACTGCGCAGGCCGTCGTTGGTCAGGTTGCCGTTGCCATCATACTGGTAGGTGGTGTTCGTCGCGATGCTTACGGTTACGGTGTTGGTCGAATGCCGGCCATAACTGTCGCCAGCGATGGCGGTGTAGGAGCTGGTGATCGGCATGTTCGTCGCCGCAAACGTGGCGTCGCCGTAAACCAGCGCGTTGCTGCTATTGACGGTCACCGTAGTTGAATTCTGGGAGGTTGCCGTTCCCATGACCGTCAACCTGCCACCGTTGGTGTTCGCTGTCAACTCGTTCACCGTGTTGACCTGAAAATTCTCGATCAGTGTGTTGTTGGTGCGGTAAGTCAGGTTGCCAGCCGCGTCGAAAGCGTAATGAAGCTGCTCGTTCATCCGGTTGGTGGTTCCCTCTGACGCCACGTCGCCCAATACTTGCCCAATCACGTCGTAGGTGTAAGCGGCCGTGTTCTCGCCATTGCGAGTCACGCTGACCCGTTGGTTGCCAACGTTGTTGGTGTACACGCTCGAGTCCAGGGCGCTGGCGCTGCTGTTGTAAAGCCACGTCCCCAACATCCGGGCGTTTCCGTCGTAGGTGTTCGTGATCCACGCCCCGTTGGGCAACGCCAGCTTCGAAATTAGGGAACTCGCGGTATTCGGAGCTCCCACGCCGGGACTGTAGCTGTACGAAAACGTCCCCGCCGGAGAGGTGATGCCCGTCATCCGGCCGGCCAAATCATAGCTGTAGTCCTGCACCCAGGCCGAGGCGTTGGGCTGCTGCAAATCCAGCGCCGTCCGGAGCCTGTCTGTGTAGGTGTAGCTCACGGTGTCGCTGGCCCACGGACCGTTCTCAGAGGCCAATTGATGCCCCGGTGTGTAGGTGAACGACGTCGTCCCAATAGCGTCGGACATGCTGGTCAACTCGTTCATATTGTCGTAGGAAAACGACACGGGAAGGTTCGTGTGGTAATACGTCACGTTGGTCAGATTCCCAACCGCGTCGTAGGCATAAACAGTGTTGCTCTTGGCCAGACTCCAACGATTGATCAGGCGATTGTCGGCATCGTACTGGTTTGTCAGGATACTGGTGCCCGTGGCATCCACCTTGTTGGTCACGCGCCCGTAGAGATCGTAGCCCCATTGAGTCGTGTGGTTATTTGGATCCGTCAAGCTGATGAGGTCGCTGGCGGCATCATACGCGTATTGCGTGAAATTATTGAGAGCATTAGTCTCAGCGATTTTGCGTCTTTCAGCGTCGTACCCGAAATGGGTAAAGTTGGTCAACTGGTTCGTATAAGCGACCAGCCCAAACGCAGAATATCCAAACGATTCGGTCCCACCATCAGGATAGCTGTTCGTCACAACCCGGTTCAGGGAATCGTAAAGCCTACCGACGCTCACGCCATTGGCATTGACTACGTTCGTCGGGCGATCCAACACATCGTAAGAAACGGCCTTCAGTTGCCCAGCCGCGTTACTCGAAAGAGTCAACAACCCTTGGTTATCAAATACATTTGTCACGCTTATCCCAGAACCGTCGAAGATGTTAGTGAGTTGGCCAATCAGGTTGTAGCCGTAAGTGAGCGTATAGCTGTCGGAGTATAGCACATTTGTCAAGCGGCTTTGGTTGTCGTAATAGTAATGGGTCAAATAGCCCAAGGCATCCTGAACCGACTCCAAAGCGCCGCAAGAGCAATACGTGAACAAGTCATAATGACCGAGTGCGTTTGTCACCGCGATATTATGCCTGAGGGAGTCGTAACCGTAATAGGTCCAATTAGTCAGGCGGTCTTTGGTCGCGGTGCGGTCAAGGATCGTGTACTGGTTGGAAACATAGGTGCCGTCCGGATACGTCGTGCTTGTCAGCCGCTGCAAATTGTCCCACGTGTTCGTGACTGTCATGTTGCGAGGATCGGTGTGCGTCAAAACCAAGCCATTGCTATACGTGTAAGAGTTGGTGGCAAAACCGACGCTGATCTGCTGTGCGAGATATCCGTTTGTGCCATAGCTATTCGTGATCACCAGCGAAGTGGGCGTGGTAATAGTGCTCAAACGATTGCTCGAATCGTAAGTGCAAACGGTTTTCTGATTCAGGGCATCATAATTAGTGAGAATCTGGTGATTGGTGTTGAACGCGTTGCTCATCACCTGGATGTTCAGCGCGTTTGTCAGCGTGAGCAGGTCGACCGCGTTGGTGGAATACGTAAATATGTTCGTTCGAAGTGAAGTCGTCGCTCCCAAACCATAAGTATTGATGTTCGTCGTCACCGCGCCGAAGCCGTTTCTCGCTGTCCACGAAAACCTCGTGGTTCCGTCCGCGAGAACGTTTGCGACTAACTGAGGCAGGAATTGTGTGCCCTCGTATTGATTGTTGGTCTTTCCGGCATAATCGTACCAAGTGATCTCACCTTGGTTCCCTCCGAGTATGTCCGGGCTTGGGCTAACCTCGAGAGAAAGCGTTTGGCCAAGCTGGCCGGAGGATGTCAATAGCCAATGCTTCATTGTAGCCAGATGAAAGTCATTGCTTGTCATCGCGGAAATATTAGTCGTGGGTAGGTCTTGATATTGTCGTTTGCCCCAATGAAATGTATTTCGCACATTGAGGTTGGTGTTCTCGAATTCGTTCGGCAACGGGTTGCTTACCGGAACTGCGTTTGTTGGGTACGAAACGGCCACTCCCGGAGCTCCGTTCGATCCGAGATAGAGTTCCGAAGAGCCGTCCGGATCAGTTATCAGCACGGATCGCCCGTTAGGCGGCGCCGCGCCGGGAGGTGAATCTGTGAATTGGAAAGTGGTTTGCCCATAAGGCGTGGTCAGGTTTGTGGCGTAGAAATTGGCGTTGTAGGCAATCGAGTTGGTGATACCGCCCACGTCAATTATGTTTGTCAAACACCCGCTGCCGTTATAAGCAAAGTAAGCGGATCGGTTGTAGCGGTCCGTCACTTTGGTGACCAGATTCGGTGCGCCGCCGTTGTAATAGAGCGTGTTCGTACCTCCGGTGGCATCAACCACGTATTGAAGCTGAACGCATCCAGCGGCTACGCTATAGTAGAAATGGGTTGACTGGCCTTGCGGATTTGTATGCACCGACAGGAAGGCCAGGTCAATGGCTGAGTTAAATACAAAGTAGGCATAAAAATCGACTGAACCGTCCGCATAATAGACGTAGTACCCATTTGTCATGTTCCCGATTAAACGAGTCTCTGTCAAATAATCATTCGTGCCCAGGAAAGTGCGCGTGCCGCCGTTGGCATAATACACTTGATTGCTGCCTGAGAAGTTAGTCCCGATACAACCATTGGTGGCCACGTACGATAACCAGGAACAGTTCCACTTACATCCAAAACTAAAGATGAGGGAATCCATGCCGGCCGTTTCTTCATGCTGCTTGTAGTCCAGCGTAAGAGAGATGCGAGAACCTATGCTTGGCTGGTAACCGAGCGGCTCATCCAATAGCCACAGCGAAAGATTTGGCTCAGAAACCCGCCAGACCGGCATGCCACCGCAATCGACGAAAGGAGGTGGAAAGTCATCATCCTCATCCACTGGTCCGATGGGCATGGCGCAGCCAGAACCGACGGCAGCGATGTAGATGTTAACGGTCGTGCCCGCGAGCACTGTCGATGCGGATGGCCAACAGATGCCGGGTGTGCTCAAGCCTGAACACGTCCAGTTAATCGGGGTATAGTTCGGAGGCTCTAATGTACCTTCGTTGGTAGAGTTGGAAAGTGGGGCGATATATCCAGAGGTTTGTCCTTCGTATCCCCCGCTGGGAGTGGTACCCTGAGCGGTCTCAATCACGCATTCGCCAATGTTGTGCCAAATAATGGGCGTATTTTGCGCAGGAGCCGAGGTCACAACCGCTTTCAGCCCAGCCAGGAGAAGAACCGCCCCTGATACGAAACGCAAGTTCATCTTCCAACCGCCGAGAACAAAGACTGGATTTCTTTTCATAGGAAGGTCCTTTTTATGGGATGGTGGAGTTGTTGGCGGGCTGCGTGATCAGAACCGTCAGCCCCAAGTCACCGGACACCATCCAATCGATTTCACCCGAATCGACAAGGCCGTTGCCGTTGGCGTCCTCCAGGTAATCGGGAATTCCGTCTCCATTGGTGTCGATTGGCAGGCCATTGCTGTTGACCCCAACGTAATGGAAGCCGATGCTGACGATATTTGTGCCTTCGATGGAGTTGGCGTTGGTGAGGACGGTGTAATGGTAGAGTCCTGCCGCAGCTGCAGATTGGCTTCCTTTGTAAATCAGATTCGTCAGGTTGGTAGGATAATAATATTGGCCCAAGGCACCGACCTGGAACGCGGGAGTGTTGCTGAGAATTACGTCGTTGTTCTCAGGTAAAAGTACGCCGTTGTTGGTCGTCACATAGGCGTTATTGCTGCAATAACTAATCGAACCGGTTAAAGCATTGGAGGTTTGATTGAACAGGTTGTCGCGGAAGGTGTATGGCCCGCTGTTGAAATGGTGCAGGAACAATACTCCTTCCTAGAAGAGATTGTTGTAGAACGTTTGTGCGATGTTCCCGTCAGTCCTATCCGACACTAATAAATTTGCCCGCTGGAAAAGACAATTTGTGACGGACATCACGGGCCCAGTTGCGTTTATATATCCCGTGTACAATTGGCAATTCTGCAAAGCAACTGGGCACGCAACGGATTGGCCTGAGATCTCATTTGCCCCAGCCAGGACAGACCAATCCGTAAAGGCAAAGTTAGCGGACGAGCTGTCGGCTTCGTCTGGAGTCAGAAGTAACCCGTCCCATGACATGGTCTCCCAATTCGTGTTGGATTGCTCCTGGACGGTGTTGTACTGCACAAGATAGTTCGGACTGGTTGCCGTTCCTTGGCAATTGACGATGCCATTCGTGAAGAGATAGATACCATACTCGGTGCCGTATCCAGCGAGCACGGTTCCTGGAAGAACCGTTACGGTCGCATTTGAAACCGCTATGTCTATGGCAAAATCTATAGGATCGTAGTGGTAGCCGAGATCAACCGTGTCTGTATCCCGTTGAGCCTGAGGGAAAAAGGTGTAATTTTTGGTAAACCAACCCGAAGGTTCAACCACCGGCGGATAGGTAGTCAGGGTTTGCAAGTCTGCCAGCAGAACAGGGTCAATGTTGGCAGTGCCTGCGTCGCGATTGGTGCTGCCATTTGCCAGATAATAGCTCCCAGCACCAACTGATTGATATATCCCAGTTCCGCTGCCGGCTACTATGCAATCTGTTAATGTGAACTTCGTAGAAATGGTGTTGTCATCATCGGTAAAAATGCAGTTTGTCATGCTGCCGGAAGCGTAATTATAACGCGGATCAGTAAAGGTGGTGCAACCATCCGCAGTCAAATTGACGCCCCCGACGTAGGCATCGTCTCCTCCCGTAACCATCATATTGCAATTTGCCACCAAAACATTTTCAAAAATGGCCTGATACGACTCCCCGAGCATGACATTCGTTCCGCACTTCACGAACTGACAGTTGCTGAACTTGACTGTCTCGTTGTCGTTGGCTTCAAAGGCGACGCCGGCATACGAGAATCGGACGTCCTGAATCAGTACATTTTCCACCGTGCTGAGCGAATTGAGGTAGTAAGCAACACCGAAGGCGCTTGGCGACCCGGTGCTCCCGCTGATCGTTGTGCCTACTGAGTTATCGTTTATGCTGGTGAACACGCCTGGCCTGTACGGTCCAGTCAGGCAAACAATATTGGTGGTCGTAATTTGCGCAAGAGGATAATTGGTGTACTTAACAACAGTTCCGCCTTCAATGGCGTTGGTGCCAGTGACGTTTACTGTACCGGTTACAAGGTAGGTCGTATCCCCTTGCAGGGTCAGGTTGGTCGAACTGCTAAGCAGGTCATAGTCCACTTTCAAGCGGGGCTTGGTGGTATCCGCTTTGCCCGATTTCATAGACTTTGACTCCTTGGCAGAGGCGCCGGGCCGCAATGGATTCGACTCCAGAAAGGCCATCTTCCGGACGGAGCCTCGGTCGGGCTTCAGATTCGAAGCGTGGGGCAATTCTTGCAGTTGGTTCGAGATGGACTGGTACGGGATGGATTCGATTAGGAACATGCCGCCGTTGACCTCTACCCATTGCTTCCTGACTATACCTGCCGGGACGGGTGCATTTTGGCCGTTCAGAAAGAACGCCTGACCAATTCCAATTTTCATGTCGCCAAAATCCAAAACCTGGTCGTCGGTGACAGTGCCGTTGGTCACGGCAGTCATTTGCGGTTGCGGTGGATTGAAGAATTCAGTATAGACCTGAAGGATTGTCGTCTCGTCGGACAGTCCGTAACTGTCGGGAGCGGGAAGCGATTGGCCCAACACAATGTCCTGGCTTAAGCCGGCCTTGGTGTAAGTATAGAGCACGTCAGCCGTCAGATTGCTGAACGCGTTGGCGTATAAGACCTGGTTGGGCGCAACAATGGTGCCGTTGCAATTCGTCAATCCTGCAATGGCGGCGTTGGAACCGCTTGCGAGGTCATAGTACGCCAGGCCAAAGACAGTGCTTGAGAGTTGCTTAGCATCAGGAGTGGTAACGGTGACGGCCCCTCCCGGAGTATTGGCATTGAGAGCCCACTGGACTTGGTGGCGGCCTTGGATGGCTTGCGCACCGCCTGGTACTGGCTCAACCTGCTCAACGGAATCAACATATTGCCCGCCGCTAAGGTAACAAATTCCAGTCGCTAACTCAATGTAAGATGGGTAGTTTGTCGCCACGATTCCATCGCTATTTGTGCGCAGGAGCGTCGCTTGCCAGACCTTCGAATAAGGCCCCCTTTGAACGCATGTGTACTGAGTGGATTCAAGCTGGTTCGTCGCGGTTTGCGCCGACGCTTGCCCCCGGCCAATCCAGGTGCAAATCGTGAGAAACGTGAGATAAAGGGGCCCTCCAGCAATGGTGCCAATTTTTGAGTATCGTTTTGTTTTCATAAAAGGCTGTCAAGAGACGGTATATCGCGGTCAGAGAGGATAGATCGAGTGTAGATGTTGCCCGTGCGGGGATTCCCACAGTCACTGTATAAGATTCCAAACTGCCTGTCCATAAGCTGGACAATTACTTAAGTTCGATAATCAACCCAGCAACGCTTCGTATCCGGACGAAACCAAACTAGGTCGTGACTACGTGGCAACCTTCTCAATTTTAGAGCGATGCGTCAAGCGAGTTTACCTGTTTTACCCATGGAATACGCTTTTGCACCACTTGATCATTCTGGTACATACTATGCTACTTAGAGATTGGTTAGCACTTACTGCGTGTAGTCGAGCAGGCTGATGTATTATCCACCCGATGGATGCCATATGCTACATCAACACGATCTTTGTTAGGTAGTTGCGAGAACACAGTCATGGGTTCTGCTTTTTGTAATCGGTGGAATTCGCGTGATTGCTGACCAAAAGTTAAGGATTTGATTTGCTATCATAGTGTAATCTAGTGGCTGGCCTCTCCTGTTCTTGGGAGTTGAAGGGTCTCAAAGATCGAACCCGCACGCCGCGCAAGATGGAAGCCGACCAATATGAAATCCAGCAACACGACCAATAAATTTGTGTCCCAACGGTGTGCTTGCGCCACTGGCCGTTCACACCCGCGCAAGCGAATTACTCGGCCTCTGGGAATGTTTGCGCTGACGCCAACTTTGAACGAGGCTGAAAAGCGTCAACGGGTTGAATGCGAGGAGATTATCCGGCACGGCTGGGAAACTTTCGTCGAAGTTGGACGGGCGCTATCCACCATCCGCGACAAACGTCTTTACCGCGATCGCTACGGAACCTTTGAAGGTTACTGTCGCAAGAAATGGGAATTCAGCAGGACCCACGCCTACCGCATGATTGAGGCCGCCGCCGTTGACGCGGTTTTGTCACCAATTGGTGTCAAACTGCACAGCGAGTCGCAAGCACGCCCGCTCGCCGGATTAGCCCCGCACTCCATTCCGGCAGCTTGGAAAAGGGCTGAACAGTTGGCTGGAGCGGCGCAAGTCACCGCAAGGGTCGTTCGACAGGCCGCCGAAGAATTCAAGCACGATACCGAACACCTCAAGAGGGTCGCGACACCGCACTCACACGATTCAATACCGGCAAGTTTGGAGTCAGCCTTCAAGTTGATCGACGACGCCGAGGAGGGCGCAAGGTCACAGGCTAAGCAAGTTGTTTTGGATGCACTCAAAAAACTGCGTAAGTGTCTGTCGGCTCTTAGCAATGGTTAACACGTAAAGCTTCGAAGTTTGCCGAGAGCGGCGACTTTATGCATGTCCCACAGCAGTAAATGCCAAGCACCCCTCAGTGTTTCAGATTCCCACAGATAGACTTATTCCCACGGCAGCCTGAGAGCGACGGCTTTCGCTCCGGCTCCGCTCCCCGCTGCCGTCAGACTCCGCTGCGCGAAACCGCCGCACTCATGCCGCCCCGGATTCGAGCTTGTCCCTCAGACTGAAAACCGCTGCGTTCCGCTTAGTCGCCCATTTGCTCTGGTTGCTCTCGTCTCCGCTTCGCTCGCGTTGCGCGTCTGTGCCTGCGCATCTGGGCGACCGCTCCACTCCGCTGCTTTCAGGTTGAGCGACAAGATTTCGCGTCCCCGCGCCGCCAGTCGGTGATGTTTTCAAATCCGTTTTGCCAACGTTCCCGACCCCTCGCCCTCCACAGCATGCTTCCACAGAGGGCCGGGCGCGGTTCCTCCTGAAGGCGACCTCCGCTGGCCGCCCTGTTCCGCACGCTTTTTCGTGAAGGGCGAGAGGCCGAGAACGCACAGCAGCAAAAAAAAGATTATGAAAACAAATACAAATTCAGATTTAAGGCTCCAGAACCGGACCGCACAGCGCGTGGAAACACAACTTCCGAGGATTGACTTTGCCCGCAGGCATCGGAATCGGGGATTGCCCACGGAATCACTCTTGAGGTTGATTCGGCGGGAAGCACCGGAGTTTTGGGAATTGGCCGAAGTAGTGGGCCGGTGGGTTTGGATTCAGTTTGGCGGCAAACAGCCAAGGCAAATCACCTCAGCATTGTCTGAGTATGGCTTCCATTGGAACAATCGCCGCCAAGTCTGGCAGCACCCATGCGGTTCGATCACTCCGTCCAGCAACCAAGACCCGCGCCGCAAATATCGCACTTATTTCCCCGCCGATCTGTACGTTGCATGACGGTCTATGAGACGGAACAGACGCCGTTTGCCGATTCCGCAACACGAGTTCGGTTTTGTCCCCGACACGTTCACGCTGATTCAGGAAACCGGACTCGACGGAGACCGTCTGGCCCGCGAACGCGCCGAGGCAGACCGCGCGCGGAGCAACGCGGAAAAAGCCCAGGCGGCTCTGTTCGCTCCGCCGCAATCTTCCAGACTGTAATACCATGAACTCGAATCAAAACGACTCGCCTTCCTTCCCAAGCCCATCTCGCCATGGGGCAAGCCATCATGGACTCTGACCGTCTATTGGAGACTATTTGGTTGGCAAATCGTCCGTAACTCGTGAGCAACCAAAAAAGGGAAATATTGTTTCTGCTTTTCTGAATTCGAAGGACGGCGCTTAATTTGGTGCATGAATTCAATTCGGACTATTGACGGCCAATGGTGGATTTACGGTGACGATGATCAGCCACAATTCGGGACGTTGACATTCGATTCGGAGGACGGCCTCGAATTGACGGTAAAAGCGCCGCGTGACTGTTTGCGCCACGCGACTTTAGATTCTGACCTTGACTTGGATTACCGTCCACAGGTCATCCACGGCGTTGATGTTCATCAAAATCCCATCACTCTTTTCGGATCAACGTCAACCACGCTTTCGGAACAGGGAAATAGGGAAACGTGGAAAATTAGTGGTGTGGCGGCTGCGCTGTTGAATGATCGAGTGCCGAGTCTGCGGGAAGCGCCTTTTCGCGCAGCGCGGTTTGGTTACACGCTCCTGGATTCATGGATGGATCACAGGTTAGATGTAAATTCAAAGGTTGAAGATGGGCGGTTGACGTTGACTTGCGCTCTGCAAGAGAGGTTTGACTATGAGATAAGCCCTCAGGTTCGGCTCAAGATTGACGGCAGGATCTTGCGGCAGGAGTCCGCTTCCGCATGGAGACTCGAATGGAAATACGATCTCTGGTTTATTTTCGCCAAGGATTGTGACGCAGAAACTATTGTCAACAGCTACGGAGCGGCGATGCTTCGTTTGTTGTCCTTCTTAACGGACGAAACCGTTTACTACACAGGCATCGCCCTTTACAAGACCGACCCATTTCACCCGCGTACCGTGTCTCGCGAATATGAGCTTTTGCTGCCGACACCAGGAATATCCCGTGCCATCATTCTGGGGCGGCCTCGCGGTATGATCGCGGCGTTTCCCGAGATATGCTCGGAGGTTGAATTAGTTCTAAAACGTTGGTTTGCATGTCAGGAGAAAATGGCTCCCGTTTTAGACTTGTATTCTAGCGTTGAAATGAATCGCGAGTTGACCGTCGAAACGTGTTTTCTTTTCCTTGCGCAAGCGTTGGAGGTTTATCATGCACGATCGGGCCACTTCAAAAACAAGGCTTTGCCAGACGACGAATATCGCACACGAAAAGAGACAATTTTGAAGGGGTGTCCGGCTGCGTACGTCTCGTGGCTTCGCGAAATTATGGCATTTTCCAACCAACCAAAATTGGCTCAACGGATCGACGAAGTCTTGGCTAGGCACAGCGATACGGCGCCACGGCTGACGCAGGGCATCAAGGATTTTGCGGCTAAGGTGCGTTACACCCGCAATTATCTCACGCATTACGGCGAATCAACTGAACGCAAAGCCGCGAAAGGAGACGAACTTCATCGGATTGCCGCCGCCCTAAAGGGCCTCCTCAAAATCTGCCTGCTTTCGGAGTTGGGCTTGAAGGGGGCCCCAGTCGCGCGCGTCCTTGACGACTGGCCTCAATTACCGATTCCCGTAGAAGACGCGAATAACGACCAAGGCGGCATCCTTGAAGACGATGATGATCTTCCCGCCTAAGGAATGCATCGCTTGATGTGAGTGAAGCTGCTGAGTGGTTGGACAAATGGACCGCCTAGCCGCGAAGTGCGGAAAGAGGGCGTGCAATCCGGGGCGAGGAAGGGAGACACTCCCCAGCGTTAATGTCGACCAAATGTGTCGGTGGAGAGTGGTCGGGTAAGGAAGTGGCGTTGCCGCCACTCCCTCCCCTCAGAACCGGACGTGAGACTTTCGCCTCATCCGGCTCAAGCCGCACCAAAGCCCCGCGTGAGCGGAGCCGGTGTGACAACGGTTTTGATCCCGGCTTTTCGGCTTGTGAGGCCGCACTTCTTACGGAACGCACGTTCCGTGAAGTAGGGCTGCCACGTCGGGTCGAACGGATGGGCGTCCCGCCGGATTTTGACATGACGCCGGATTTTGGTTTCGCCCGCATACACGAGGCGCAACCAAATGGGTCTGCCGTCCGGGGTTCGCTTGTCCGTCTCGGTCGCAAACGTCCAAGCTCGATTGCCCAAGGCCGGGAAGCAGTGCTTCTTGACCCAGGCGCGCGATTTCTTGGGATGTCTGCGTCTGGCCCACTGCCAGAGTGCCCGCCAGATTTCATGGTCCACCCGGTCGAACGTTTCCTTGGCCGCGCAATGCTGATGATAGTTGGCCCAGCCACGAATGACCGGATTCAACAGACTAATCAACAGAGTTTGGCTGGCGGATTTGTTTGCATCAATGATTCCACGGACTTTCTCCAGAAACGCGTGCGTGTTCTTCTTCGACGGTTTGACCAAAGGCTTGCCGTCGTATTTGCGGAGGTTTTGTCCGAGGAAGTCGAGCCCCTCGTCGATATGAATGATGCGTGTCTTGTCGGCTGAGAGCACCAGCCCTCGTTCCTGCAAGAACTGTTCCACCAAGGGGCGCACTTCGCTTTCCAGCAACTCCTTGGAGTCGCCGGTGATAATGAAGTCGTCCGCATATCGGACAAGGTTGACCTTGGGCCGCCAGACTTCGCCCTCCTTCCACTTCGCCCTGGGGAAGTGTTGTAAGAGCAGCTTTTCCAGTCCGTCCAAGGTCATGTTCGCCAGCGTAGGCGAGATGATGCCGCCTTGCGGCGTGCCCGCCTCCGTCGGGAACAGAGTTCGGTTTTCGATGTAACCGGCCTGCAACCATTTTTGGAGCACAGACTTGTCCGTGAGGACATGTTTGAGCATCCATTCGTGGCTGATGTAGTCGAAGCAACCTTTGATGTCGCCTTCCAGCACCCACTGCGGCGAGCATCCCCGGCACAGTGTGTTGAAACACTGTTGGAGCGCGTCGGCAGTGGAGCGTTTGGGGCGAAAGCCATAGGAGTTGGGATCGGCGGCGGTCTCCGCGATGGGTTCCAACGCCAGCAGATACAACGCCTGCATGGCGCGGTCTTTCATCGTGGGGATGCCCAGCGGTCTTTGTTTTCCATTGGCTTTGGGGATATAAACGCGGCGCAAGGGCAGCGGCTTGTATCCCCGACGTTGCAGCGACCCGATGGCCCTGAGTCTGGACGCCGGAGTTGTCCAACTGACGCTGTCCACTCCCGGCGTTCGCCTGCCTTGATTTTCCGTCACCCGTTTCACGGCCAAGGCTTTGCCGGAAAACGAGTGGGTTAGCAGCCGTTGCAAAGTTTGCACCTTGTTCCAGCGGCCTTCCCGTGTTGCCTTTACGATACGCGCTTGCAGCCTCCTGACCTGACGTTCACACCGGGCCCAGTTGATCTGTTCCCAGTGCGCCGCCTGGCCAGAGGACGCACACATGGATGAATCCACGTTCATTTGCTTTTCCTCTCGTTGAAGGTTCTACAGGTTCTCTCGTAATGATTGACCATGCCGGAAGTCAGCCCGCTTGCGCGGCGGGGTCGAAACAGCAACCCCTATCCGCCCGATTACAGGGCGGCCTTGGCTTTCTCCAGCGTTCCTCTGCCCGCATTCCCGCAACGCTCCTTGCGGAGTCGTCTGCCTCCACGAGGCGGAATATCGGGTTTACCATGTTCCGCTCGAACAGCGATGAATGATTTAGCCCCTGCCTCTGCACCGGCAGTCGTTATATCCGTGTGCCCGCATACTGAAGACGGGCAGCCTGACTGCGCACCATTTTGGTTGGAGCCTGTCAGCGTTTTTTGGCTCCTTACGTTTGACGATGCTTGGGGCAGTTCACTTGTGTTGGGCATGTCATCCAGCCTAGCCCTCCGACCGCCTTAACGCTGGCAGTCACGGGAACGGCCTCGCAGCCATTTCCGCACCCTCACAGGTGAGGTACATTGTCTCGGCAGCTTCCGACCCGACCGTCGCCAGTCACGCCGGTGCCGATAGACTCTGCGGACGGAACCGCAGGTTTGTTTACGATGTATCCATAACAAACAACTGTTCGAGCAACCTCATGTCGCATTCAGTGAAACTGTCAGTGAAAATACTGAACGAGTAGTGAAAAATAGTGGCGAGTTAAGCCAAATTCTTCTTGATTCTTAGAGGGAAAACCCGTATTCTCCTCGCATCTGAATCGGGGACAAAGTCCAAATCCGGCAACTGGCTCCATTCCTAACCGCTAGTGCAGCAATGGTTTAGGTGGTAGATGGTCGGCAACGGACACCGAAACGGACACCAACTTGCGTGCCCGTCTTAAACAGGGGTAACCCACCATAGAGTTCTTGTTACGGCGGAGACGCATCATTGGTCAGGGACACGCGAACTTCCGGAGGCAGTTCCCAAACCAAGTGCGGCACATGGTCCGTCACAGAAGGAGAGAACAAATACAGGAAAGAAAGTTTCTTTCCGGCCTTATCAATGAATAACCGAATTCCCCGCTGCGTCGGCGTGAGGCCCTTTCCCATCCTATTGCCCCAGGACCACAGCTTCCCACCGCGTGTCAGTAAAAGTGTTGAGGTAAGACCGGGCGCGAAAGCCCAGGCTTCAAAATCGTAAGGGAGCCGGGTCATCCTAGGCAGCTTGGAGACGCCGTGGCCGAGCGCAAAGGTATCGAATCGGTTTTCTCCTCTGCCCCACCAACTGCCATCTTCCTTCCGGGCAAAGACCGAATCGTTGCCGGGATAAACATTCGTCCAATGGACGCCGGATTCTTCCCGGTTGAAGTCGCCAACTCCTTTCCACCAAAATACGCCGTCCGCTCTTAGGGCCGAAAATGCGAACTCGAAGCCCGACATGACAAGCCAGTTACTTTGGTTCCCGATTTCAATGGGTTTGAAGGGCGGGCTATGGGACAAGCTCCAAAGGGATCCATCATTCTTGATTGCGTAACTATCGAAAAAGAGCGCCTCGATGGCGCGCCAGTCGTGTTCAGTGCCGACCATCACCGGAGAATTTGTTTTACTGTTTGTTGCGTAGCCCGGCATTCCAAAGGTGTCGTTATGCCATGACCAAACGGAACCATCCGTCTTGAGGGCCAGCATAGTCCCGTTCGCCCACGATATTTGACGCCAATTAGAATCAGGGCCGATTTGCACCGGTTTCGCGCTATTGCTGGTAATCATCCAATGGTAAAGGGTGCCGTCGGTCTTCAACGTGTAGATTTCGTGCCCATTGCCCGTAAGTTGCGCCCAATCTGTGTTCGTTCCGACTCGTCGCGGAGTCTCGAAGGAGCGCATATCGTCGAGCGGGCAGGTGAGAGAATACTTCATCTCCCCGGAATTTATTGTTTCGGTGAAGGCTTCTCCCCAAGACCAAAGGGAACCGTCCGGCGCCACAAGAACCCCCACTCCTCCGTAGTTCATAAACTGCGGTCTGACCTTTCCATAACCCAAAGGCTTGCTCGAACCCGGCTTCGACTGACTGCAGTAGTTCCATACAAAAGCGCTTGCGATAAGCAGCGCCATGACAACGAACGCAAGTCTGACCTTTTTGCGCACCGAAGATTTTGACAGCGAAATGTCACGGTAAGTTCATTTGACGACAAGAGTTGAATGGATCGCTTTCCACTGCTAATCCGGTATTTTGCCATCGTTCTCCCGTTCTTCGGAATCCAGTCAGGCATTGAAAAGTTTTTTGGCTGGAAAATTGAAAAGCCCCTTGCCTGCATTAAGAAAACTGATATGAATTTAGCACCTCAGAGTGGCCGGTTCTGATTCGACTCCGGCTGGCTGCTTTTGAAGTGACCGGCAACATCAACTTGAATCTCTCTCTGAAATCGGTGCGTCAATTTTGAACAAGGGACACCACGGGAGTCGGTCGATCGCGCTCTCGGAGCTCTCACCAATGGGGCGTAATTTGAGCCACTGCGTTCTTTTTGATTCCTATATTTTGCTGTTGGGGCGGGAACAAAAGGAGAATGGAGGGAGTTCAAAAGGAGAAAGCGGTTAGCTGTGGGGGAATCGCCCCTTGGTCGAGG
>DASYNM010000202.1:0-15325 GCA_036008545.1 Verrucomicrobiia bacterium | reverse complement strand
CTCCATTGAGCCGGCGCACCACGACTGAATAAACCAGATTGACGTGCCGCCGCACTAATTCGGCAAACGCTTCCTCAGAACGAGTTCGCGCATACAGGTAGAGCAATTCGCTATCCGGCGTCATATCTAAATTATAGCAGTCGCCGAAATGAAAATCGCACAGAAAAAATGATGCGAACGCGACTAAAGCGAGGCGTCGGAGAGGCCGCCTAATCCGGGTAACCGTCGGGATGGGCTTGGTGCCAGCGCCAGGCGGAGGCCACGATCTGCTCCAATTGCGGGTATTCCGGCTTCCAGCCCAGCTCGCGGATGGCCTTTTGCGCCCCTGCTACCAGCTTGGGCGGATCGCCCGCACGGCGCGGTTTCTCCACAATGGGAATGGGCCGGCCGGTGGCTTTCTCGCAAACATTGATGACCTGGCGGACGGAATAGCCGTCGCCGTTGCCCAGATTGAAAAAGCCCTTTCGCCCCGGTTGCAGGGCTAGGATATGGGCCTGGGCAAGGTCAATAATATGAATGTAATCCCGAATGCATGTGCCGTCGGGCGTCGGATAATCCGTACCAAAAATCTCGCACGACGGAGCGCGGCCCATCGGCACGCGCAGGACATTCGGGATCAGGTGCGTTTCGACGCGGTGATGTTCGCCGAATCTTTCGCTCGCGCCGGCGGCGTTGAAATAGCGAAAGGCGACAAACTCCAGGCCGTGAATGACCTCATACCAATGGAGCATTTTCTCGAACATCAACTTGGATTCGCCGTATGGGTTGATGGGGCGCTGCGGCAAATCCTCGGTCATCGGAACGCGCTCGGGCGGCCCGTAGGTTGCGCAAGTCGAACTGAAAACAAACTTCTTGACACCCGCGGCCACCGCGGCGTCCAGCAAATTGAGGCCGTTGCAGACATTGTTGCGGAAATATTTGGAGGGATTCACCATCGACTCGCCCACCTGCGCGTTGGCCGCAAAATGGAGGACGGCCTCCGCCTTGGAGTCGCGGATCGCTTCGCGGATATTGTCCGTGTCGCTTAGGCGGGCATGGATGAAAACGGCGCGGTTGTCCACAGCCGAGCGATGGCCCTCGGTGAGGTTGTCGTAAACGGTCACTTCATGTCCCGCGTCCAGGAGTTCCTCAACGCAAACGGAACCGATGTAACCCGCGCCGCCGGTGACAAAAACATTCACGGGCCGCAGGCTACTGTGCCCAGCGCGGATGCTCAATGGGAATTTATTTCCTTTGTTCTTAAGCAGGCCGCCAAGTGGTTTGGGTCCGTGAACGGCTCCAGCAACGGCACCTCGCGCGCGCAACGTTCCTGCGCCTGTGCGCATCGCGGGTGAAACGGACAGCCTGATGGCGGATTGAGCGGCGACGGGGGGTCGCCGGGCGGCACCACACGTTCGCGCCGGGCTTCGCGCACAGGATCGGGGATGGGAATGGCGCTGATCAAAGCCTTGGCATAGGGATGGAGCGGATGCTCAAAGACGCGGCTGGCCGGGCCGATTTCCACTATTTTCCCAAGATACATCACGGCGATCCGGTCGGAAATATAATTGACCACAGAAAGATCGTGCGAAATGAAGATCAGCGTCAGCCGCATCTCGCGCGAAATGCGGGCCAGCAGATTGATGATCTGGGCCTGGATGGAAACGTCCAGCGCCGAAACCGGTTCGTCGGCAATAATCAATTTAGGTTCGACGGCCAGGGCGCGGGCGATGGCCAGCCGTTGCCGCTGGCCGCCGGAGAATTCGTGCGGATACTTGCGCTGGGCGCGCGGCGGCAGGCCCACTTTCTGCAAAAGGTCGCCGACGCGCGCGGGAAGTTCCGACTCAGGCACATCGCGATGAGCCTGCAGCGCTTCAGCGAGAGCGTCGAACACTGTCATGCGCGGATTGAGCGAGGCATACGGGTCCTGGAAAATCATCTGGAAGTCGGCGCGGGCTTCGCGCAATTCCCGCCCATGCATTCGGGTCAGGTTGCGGCCGTTGAGCACGACCACGCCTTCGGTCGGGCGAACAAGCTGGAGAATCGTGCGGCCCAGAGTTGATTTGCCGCAGCCCGACTCGCCAACCAGGCCCAGAATCTCGCCTTGGCGTAGTTCGAAGGAGACGCCATCGACCGCGCGCACCGAGCCGACGCGATGCTGGAAGAGAAATCCGCGCTCAACGTGGAAATGCGTTTTGAGATTTTCCACGCGCAAGAAGGGCTGGGTGGATTGTTCGGGGGCGCTCACAGCAGCAATTTCTCCTTTTGCACGCGCAGGCAGGCGGTGCAGTGGGCTGGGGCCACCTCCAACGGAGCGACCTCCTCGCGCGCGCAATAGTCAACAACATAACCGCACCGCGGCGCGAACGGACATCCCGGCACGGGACGCAGCAAGTCCGGCGGCGCGCCCGCGATGGTGTAAAGTTCCTGACCCTTGACCTGAAGGGCGGGAATAGATTTTTGCAGCGCGCGTGTGTAGGGATGTTTGGTTTCGTAGAACAGTTCCGGCGTGCGGGCGCTTTCCATGACTCGGCCGGCGTACATGACCATGACGCGATCGCAAAGCCCGGAAACCACGCCCAAGTCATGGCTGATGAGCAGGATAGCCATGCCCAGCTCTTGCCGCATTTTCTTCATCAGATCGAGGATTTGCGCCTGCACGGTCACATCCAGCGCGGTCGTGGGTTCGTCGGCGATGAGCAGGTCGGGCTTGGTGATCAAGGCCATGGCGATCATCACCCTTTGCCGCATCCCGCCCGAAAATTCATGCGGATACATCCTGAGGCGATGGACCGGATCAGTAATGCCGACGTCCGCCAGCATTTCCACAGCGCGACGACGGGCCGCAGCGCGGTCCATCTTTTCGTGAATGAGCAGCGGCTCAATCAATTGCTGCTCTATTCGCAGATATGGATTTAGCGAGGTCATGGGGTCCTGAAAAATCATGGAGATGCGGAGGCCGCGATACTTATTCAGTTCCCGATGCGAGAGGGCGAGCAAATCGACGCCATCAAAAATCGCCTGCCCGCCTTCGATGCGCCCCGGTGGTTGCGGCAGCAAGCCCATGATCGAATAGCAAGTGACGGATTTGCCGGAACCAGACTCGCCGACGATGCCCAACGTCTCGCCGCGTTCGATTTGAAAGGAAACATCCTGTACCGCGCGAACGACCCCCGCTCGCGTGTGAAACGAGGTTCGTAACTTGTTGACGGTTAGCAACGGCATGGGTTCAGTCCTTCGAGGCGTGAACGTCAAGGGCGTCGCGCAGGCCGTCGCCCAGGAAATTGAGCGAGAACAGAGTTAGAGCCATGGCCGCCGCCGGATAGGTCAGCAGCCACGGGTATTCCTCCATCACCTCGGCGCCTTCCTTGATCAGCACGCCCCACGAACTGTGCGGCGCCTGCACGCCCAAGCCCAGAAAACTCAGGAACGCTTCCAATAGCATCACCTCAGGCACCGTCAACGTGGCATAGACGATGATCGGCCCGAGCAGGTTGGGTATAATGTGCCGGAAAAGAATCCGACGACGACGCAACCCAAGCGCGCGCGCAGCCTCGATGAATTCCTGCTGCTTGATGGCCATGACTTGCCCGCGCACAATTCGGGCCATCGTCAACCATTGCACCGCGCCGATGGCCACGAAGAGTAGAATAATATTCTGGCCGAAAAACACCGTCAGCAGTACGACGAAAATTGTGAATGGCAGCGCGTAAAGAATATCGACCATTCGCATCAGCACCATATCGGTTTTGCCGCCGACGAAACCGGAAACGGCGCCGTAAGTCACGCCGATGACGAGTGAAACGGCTGTGGCGCACAATCCGAGCATAAGGGAAATCCGCCCGCCATAGAGCAGGCGTGCCAGCAAGTCGCGCCCGAGCGGGTCCGTGCCCAGCCAATGGACGCGATTGGGTGGGACGGGGCCGAGCGCCAGGCTCTGTTCTTCGTAGGAAAAGCCGATGACATGCGCGCAGAGCAGCGGCGCCAGAAAACAAACCAGCGAGAGCGCTGTTACGACGATAAGCCCGAAGAGCGCCAACTTGTTTTGCCAGAGCCGATGCCTGGCGTCCTGCCAAAAGGACGGGCTTTTTTCGCCGTCGATCGGCGCGGCAGGTTCAAGAGTGGGCGTAGGCATCATTCAAAACGCAGTTTGGGGTTCAACCACACCAGCACGATGTCCACCACCAGGTTCATACCGATGACGAACGCGGCGTAGAAGAGAACCGAGCCCATGATCATGCAGTAGTCCCTGTTGAAAGCAGCGGTCACGAAGAAACGGCCCAGGCCAGGGATGCCGAAAATCGTCTCCACGACAAAGGAACCTGTCAACAATCCGGCGATGGCTGGCCCTAGAAATGAGACCACCGGCAGCATCCCGCCGCGCAGCGCGTGCCGGAAGAGAATGCGCTCCTGCCCTGCCCCCTTGGCCTGCGCGGTGCGGATGAAATCTTGGCGCAAGACTTCCAGCAACCCGCCCCGCGCCAATCGGGCGATGTAGGCGGCGTAATACGCGCCCAAGGTCAGGGCCGGCAGCACTCGGTCGCGCGCGAAATACCAACCAGCGGCGTTGCACCAATCCAGGTGCAGCGCGAAGGCGGAAATCAGCAGCGGCCCCATGACAAAAGTCGGCACGCACAAACCGAGCATGGCCAGCGACATGGGGGCGTGATCCAAGAAGGTGTTCTGTTTGAGCGCGGCGAGCATCCCGGCCAGCAGACCCAGAAACAGCGCCACGGCCATCGCCTCGCAGCCCAATTCGAGCGAGACAGGAAAGGCGTCGGCAATAATCTCGTTGACAGAACGGCTGGGGTATTTGGAGGAAGGCCCAAGATCACCCACCAGCAGATGCTTCATTTGCAGCAGGTATTGCTGCCAGAGCGGTTTGTCCAGGCCGTAATGCGCCTCCATGCGCGCCTTGATCTCCTTGCTGGGCTGTTTCTCCAGATCGAACGGTCCGCCCGGGGCCAGGTGCATCATGAAAAAGGTGACAGTCGCGATGATCAGCAGGACCGGAACGGTCTCAAGAAATCGGCGCGCGACAAATCGAAGCATAGATCAGTTGGTTTCCGGGACGAGGTAGATGGACCTGTAATTGGGGTTGTCTAGCAAATTGGGATACCAGCCCTTGACGCACGGTTGAATGAGACGGGGATTGGTGAAAACGTAAATCGGAATGATGGGCATTTCATCCATCAACACTGCTTCGGCTTTTTGAAACGCCGCGAAGCGCGCGGCTTGGTCGCCTGTGCTTGCGGCCGCGTGGCAAAATCGGTCGTACGCGGCGTTGGCCCAGCCGGTTTCATTATTGCCGCTCTCCGTTTGAAACAAATCCAGAAACGTGCTGGGGTCCGCGTAATCGGCGCCCCAACCCGCGTAGCCGATGTCGTAGTTGGTGTTGCGCATGGCGTCTAGATAAACTTTCCATTCGTCGTTGTGCAGGGCGACGTGGATGTTGAGGTTCTTGCGCCACATTTCCTGCGCGGCTTCGGAGATAGCCTTGTTGCCTTGGGACGTGGAGTAAAGCAGGGTTACGGTAGGGAAGTTTTTTCCGTCCGGATAGCCGGCCTCAGCCAGGAGGCGCTTAGCAGCGGTTGGGTCCTCGCGCACGCGGGCTGTTGACGTGTAGCCCGCGGTGCCGGGTGGTGTCAAACAAAGGGCGGGAATGTCCACACCAAGCCTCACGGTCTCGGTGATGCCGCGGCGATCGAGGGTCATGGCCAGGGCCTGGCGGACCCGCTTGTCGTTGAGTGGCGGCCGGGTCACGTTGATCTTGAAAAACCAGGTGGTCAGCTCCGGGTAAATGTTGATCAATTGCGGTTTGTACTTCCGATAGAAGGGCACTTTGGATTGCATCGGACGCCGGATGGTGTGGAGTTGGCCGGAACGAAACATCCGCTCTTCGGTGTCGAGGCTTTCATCGGGATCGAAGTAAATGGAATTGAGCTTGATGTGCTCGGCGTCCCAATAGGTCGGATTCTTGACGACCAGAACATGGGAATTCATGCGCCATTCCTTGAGCACAAACGGGCCGTTGCCGACGAAGTGCTCCGGTCGCGTCCAGGGATTCGAACGGTCGTCGATGGCGCCGTATTTCTTGATGGTCGAAATGGGCACGGGATACCACGAATCATGAATCATCATGGCGAGCAGATAAGGGGTCGGACTATGCAGCTTTAATTGCAGAGTGTGGTCGTCGATTACGTTGAAGCCGACCTCGTCAAAGTTAGTGATCTTTCCTAGGTTGAAAGCCTCGGCATTGGTGACGGGATAGAGCATGTAGGAGTATTGCGCGGCTACTGAAGGAGTGAGTATGCGGCGATACGACTCGTAGAAATCATGCGCCGTCACGGTTTCGCCATTGGACCAGCGGGCGTTGTGACGGAGGTGAAACGTATAAATCAATCCGTCCGGCGAAATATCCCAACTTTCGGCCACGCCCGGCCGGGGCGAGCAGTCTTTGGCGTCTGCATAGACCAAGCCTTCAAACAAGGAGAGCATGATGTCGTGCTCAAGCTGGCCAATGGCAACGTGCGGATCCAGATCGCTTGGCTCGCCGGCGTTGCCGACGCGGTATTGGCCGGCGCGATTGGCGATTTCCACCAGCGTCTGCCGATGGCCGCAGCCGCAGAGGAGAAGAAGGCCCCAGCAGAGAAAGATTCCCGCTAGACTGGGGCGTCGCGCGGTCATTGGCCGCCGGGCGAAGGGTTGACACCGATCTTTTTCAAAAACGGTTCGATGGACTCGGGCCGGCCCAGGAATTTCTCGATGGAAACTTCGACATCGCGCGAGTTGCCTTTCGCGTAGATTTCCTCGCGCAAACGCATCCCGGCCGCGCGGTCGAAAAAGCCGTCGGGCGCCTTCTCGAACACGGTGGCCATGTCCGCCGCGATGGCATCGGCCCAGGCGTAACCGTAATAACCAGCGTCGTAACCCATCAAATGTCCGAAATAGGCCAGCCAAGCCGTGTCCGGTGGCTCCGGGAAAAAAGTGTCGGCAGCGATTTGGTCCGCCAACGGCTCGGCGCGTTCGGCGTTGTCGGCGTGGATGCGCGTGTGCAGCGCCAGGTCGGCCAAACCGAACACCAGTTGCCGCCGGTAGTAGGCGCCTTCCACGGCCAGTTTGGAGGCCTTGAGCTGGCGCAGGATGTCCTTGGGAATTTTTTTCGTCGGATCGCGATAATCGGCGGCAAAGCTGTCCAGCACTTTCTCGTCCCAAGCCCAATTCTCCAGCATTTGCGAAGGGGCCTCAACGAAATCGCCGGGCACGCTGGTGCCGGAGAAACGCGCGTAGTGGGCGCGCGTCAAAATAGCGTGCATAGCGTGGCCGAATTCGTGGAACAGCGTCACCACGTCCTCGTGCGGCAAGAGCGAGGGACGGTCGGCTTGAGGCTTGGAAAAATTGCAGATCAATGACACGACTGGGCGCTGGTAGTCGCCGTTCTCCAACAATTTGCCATCGATGAGTCCGAAGTTGGCGAAGTGATTGTATTTGCCCTCGCGCGGAAACATGTCTAGATAAAAAAGACCCATCGGTTCGTCCGTGGCGGCGTCCGAGACGGCGTAAAGCTGCAAATCGTCAACCCATTTGTAGGGCGGGTCAAGGCGCTGGAACTTCAATCCGAAAATCCTTTCATAGATGGCAAACATGCCGTCCAGGCAACGTTGGTAGGGGAAATAGACCTTCAACGCCTCCTCATCGACGGTGTATTTTTCCTTCTTGAGTTGATTGGCGTAGTAGCGCCAGTCCCACTCGTGGAAGGCTACGTTCGAATCGCCAGTGTCCCGAGCTTTGAGCGCGCGAAGTTCGGCGATCTCCGCGTCGAACTCCGGTTGCAAGCCCGCGCTCAATTTATCCAGGAAGTCCATCGCGCGGGCGGCTGTTTTGGCCATTTTAATTTCAATGACGTAATCGGCCCAAGTGGCGTAGCCCAGTTTGCGGGCGATGTCGTCGCGCACGACCAGAATCTTTTCCAGCAGAGGGATGTTGGCTTCCTTGGCGAGGCTGTCGCGCGCGGTTTGCATTTTCAACCGCGTCTGCTCGTTCTTGGCGTTCTCCATCACGATGAGGTAATGCGTGGTGATATTGGCCATGACCGCGTAAGTGCCGTCGGTATTCTTGACATCAGCTTGCTCCAGAAAATCCTCCGGCATGCCTTCCATTTCAGCCTTGGTGAAGATCAAGCGTTGTTCGGCCTTGGTCACGTTGCTCTCGAATTCGATAGCGAGGTTGGAAAGCTTCTTGCGCAGGGCTTCAACTTCGTCGCGCTTGTCCTTGGGCAAATCGAGGCCGGCGCGGCGGTAATCACGCATCGTATCGGCCAGGAGCTTGGCGTCTTCGCCCTGCAAATCGGGATGGGTGTCGGCGTAAGCCTTGACGGCGCGGTAAACGTCTTCGCGGTAATCCAGACCCACCGACCACTCTTCAATGACTTTGACTTGGTCCGTGGCCGCGTCGCGCACGGCCGCGTTGGTGCTGGTTTCCTTGATGACGGAAAGACGGTTGTCGATGGCGCCGATGGTGTAGCCTATATCGTCCAGCGCGCGCACTGTGTTGCCGAAAACGACTTGCGTGGGCGCAAGCTTGCCGATCCGCCCCAAGCCTGCCTCGGCCCCAGCAATCGTCGCCTTGACAGAGTCTGCAAGCTCGTTCGTCGTCGTCTCGAAAGTCGGCACGGTCACAACCGAGTGGAAGTGCGCGGCGCGGGCTTGGAATTGGGCCAGCGTCTGCGCGGGCTTCAATCCCGGCTCAGGCGCAGGCGCGGGTGCTTGAGATTTGGCCGGCGTGGGGTGGTCGCCATGCGGCATCAGGGCGCAACTGGATAGAAGCGCGGCTAAACCGGAACTCAAAATATACTTTATTCGCATGCTCGTGCGCCCACAGCCTAATCGAAATCCAGAAAGTGGCAATAAGTTGATATGTTGCGACGGCTGCGGGGCCGAAAAAAGGGGGAGGAATCTTCGCCCACTTTTTTTCGCTTTTTAGCTGTGAAATCGCTTGGCAAAACAAGAGGAAAAGAACAATAATTCGGTCCTATGCAAAAATACTCTCCCCAGGATATCAGGAATTTCGCCGTCGTCGGCCACGCCTCCTGCGGCAAGACTATGTTGAGCGAAGCCATGCTGGCTTGCGCGGGTGTCATCGGACGCATGGGGCGCATCGCCGACGGCTCCACAGTGTCCGACTACCATCCCAGCGAAAAACAACGGCTGATCTCCGTCCAAACCTCCCTGTTGCGCGCGGAGTGGATGGGCAAGAAATTTAATATACTCGACACGCCCGGCTACCTGGATTTCATCAGCGAGGCCCTGAGCGCTCTGCGCGTGGCGGATTTCGCCCTAGTGGTCGTTCATGCGCAACACGGCATCGGAGTCGGCACGGAACGGGTGTGGAATTACGCCACGGAATTCGGCATTCCAAAAATTTTGGTAGTCAACGCCATGGACAAGCTCAATTCGCATTTTGACGAAGTGTTGGCCGAGGCGCGCAGCCATTACGGCGCGGGCGTTTTTCCAATGAACATTCCCATCAACCCCGGCCCTGGTTTCAACCAAGTGCTGGACGTGCTGCGCAACGAGGTCGTGACCTATGATCTGGCGGCTGGACACGGCAAATTCTCTGAGGCGCCCGCCACCGGCGCGCATGAAGAGCAGGTCAAGAAATTGCACACCGAACTGATCGAGCACATCGCAGAATCGGACGACACGCTCTTGACGAAATACTTCGATCAAGGTGGTTTGACTGAGGAGGAACTGCGTGCCGGCATTCATACTGCCGTCCAGAGCCAACATTTTATTCCGTTGTTCTGCACGGCGGCCGAAATCAACGTTGGTGTGGCGCGGCTGATGGATTTCATCGCCAAGTACGGTTCCTCGCCAGTGGATCGCAAACGTTACGCGGCCGTGGATGCGGCGGGCAACGTGGCCGAGGTGCGCCTGACCGATCCCGAAGCGGTGGCGCACGTTTTCAAAACGGCGGCCGAGCCGCATTTTGGCGAGCTGTCGTTCTTCCGGGTTTATTCCGGCGCCGTCAAGGCCGGGATGGAACTTTACAACACCGACCGGCAGATCACCGAACGCATCGGGCAGATTTACGTCCTCAACGGGCGCGATCGCGGCACAGCGGAGTCATTGAACGGCGGCGACATTGGGGCGGTAGTCAAGTTGAAGGACACGCATACCGGCAACACCCTTTGCTCCCCTTCACGCCCGGTCAAGCTGGCCAAGGTGCAATATCCGCAGCCCACTATCCACGCCTCGCTCCAGGTCACCGCCAAGGGTGAGGAGGACAAAGTCGCGGCGGGCATGGCCGCGCTGCACGAGGAGGACCCGACTTTTGTCTATCGGGTCGATTCGGAATTGCACCAGACGATCATTTCCGCGCAAGGCGAACTGCACCTGGAAGTGATCGTGGATCGCTTGCGCCGGCGCTTCAACGCGCACGTCACATTGGGCGAGCCGAAGGTGCCCTTTCGCGAAACAATCAAGTCCCCAGCGGACTCGAAATACCGGCACAAAAAGCAAACCGGCGGCGCGGGCCAATTCGCCGAGGTGTGGATGCGCATCGAGCCGTTGCCGCGCGATTCCGGGGTGGAATTCACGGAATCTCTTTCCGGTCAGAACGTGGACCGGGTTTATGTTCCTTCCGTCGAGGAGGGCGTGAAAAATGCCTGCACCGAAGGCATCCTGGCCGGCTACAAGGTGGTTGATGTCAAGATAGATTTCTACGACGGCAAGATGCACCCGGTCGATTCCAAGGACATTGCTTTTCAGATCGCCGGTTACTTCGCGTTCAAGGAATCCTTCATGAAAGCGCGCCCCTGCTTGCTGGAACCGATCCACCACATCGAAGTTCGCATTCCCGAAGATTGCCTAGGCAAGGTGATGGGCGACATTTCGAGCCGTCGTGGGCGCATACTAGGAATCGAAGCGGAGGGTCAATTCCAAGTCATCCGCGCGGAAGTGCCGGCGCGCGAGCTTTACAAGTATTCGAGCATACTCCGTTCCCTGACCGCGGGCCGCAGCCTGCACAGCGAGAAGCTCGACCACTATCAGGAGATGCCGCGCGAACTGGAGCAACGAGTCATTGAAGAAGCCAAAAAGCGCAAAGCCGAGGCGCAGACGAAGTGAGTGGCAGGCAGAGTCGTCGTGTTTAGGAGGCGGTCATGAAATCCCGACACATTGTCAGGACTTTTGTCGGTATTCGTCTTCGTCGGCGAATCACTTCGTCTTCGCGGCCATTTCATTGTCTTCAATCCTACGGGCTCGTCTCTGGGCTCATGACCTTGCCGAGACTGTCTCAAAATAATGCAATGAGCCACGGAAGGCATCCTGAAACAAACCAGCACTCAGCCTTGTCAATAGGTCAGTTCGGCTAAAATCGGCCAAAAAAAGAAGATCGCGAGGCGCAGCCGATGAGGAACCGGCCACAAAAGCCCATGTCCAGCACCTTTACCTGCTCAAGCTGGCCGGTTCTCCTGCCGATAAGAAGGCGACAATGCCGAATGCGTTCGGGGCCGCGTTCATTGCCGTCGGCGGAATGAATTGTGCTCCCAATACGCCAGTCTGCAAGAGAAACGCAACGAAGCCGATGACGGCGGTAACCTCACTTGATGCATTGGTCCTGAATAGGGCCAAGAGGACATGCGGAAAGCGGCGCGGTCGCGCGCGCGCTCCGCAACCTGCCGGCATATCATTCGCTTCCTTTCAACGAGAAACGCGGCGTGGCGCGGGGCAGTCGTTTGGCTTTGGCCTGGAAAGTTTCGCCCTCGTGCCGTCCTTCCACAAAACGCTTTGCAATCAGCAATCTACGGTTATATTGACTGGAGTGAAATATCTGTTGCCATGGATGGCCGTTGTTTCAATTTTCGCCAATACTGTGTCGCTTGCACAAAGTCCGTCTGAGCCGCAGTCGCCCATCGTTCTCTGGCCGGACGGCGCGCCCGGTGCTCTGGGCAGGGACGACAAGGACATTCCCACCCTGACCCCTTTCTGGCCTGCGCCTGAAATCGCCACCGGCGCGGGCATGGTCGTTTGCCCCGGCGGCGGTTATGCCGGCTTGGCGGCGCACGAAGGCGAAGGTTACGCTCATTGGCTCAGCTCGCAGGGCATCGCCGCCTTTGTCCTCAAATACCGACTTGGCTCCTCCGGCTACCGGCATCCGCGCATGCTCGAAGATGCGGCGCGGGCGATGCGCCTGGTGCGCTTCCACGCGGCGGAATGGAAATTGAAACCCGACCGCCTCGGCATAATCGGGTCCTCCGCCGGGGGGCACCTGGCTTCCACTTTGTTGACTCATTTCGACGCTGGTCAATCCGATGCCGCCGACCCCGTCGATCGCGTCAGTTGCCGACCCGACCTGGGTGTGCTTTGTTATGCTGTGATTACGATGGGCGACGAGACACATCGAGGATCGAGGAATAATTTGCTGGGCGACAACCCGTCGCCCGCTTTGATTCAAGAGCTGTCAAACGAACTGCACGTGACGCGGGAGACGCCGCCGTGCTTTATCTTCCACACTTACGACGACACCGCCGTGCCGGTGGAGAACAGCCTGGAATTCGCAGCGGCGCTGCGTCGGAACAAGGTGCCGTTTGAATTGCACATTTATGAGCACGGCGCGCACGGGCTGGGCTTGGGCGCGAAATCGGCAGACGCGGCACAGATGCATCCGTGGACTCGGGAGTGCCAGCGCTGGCTCAAGGAACGGGGGTTTGGCAAATAATCATGCACACATCCAAAACAAAACACATAAATATGAAACATAATGTAGTCTTGACACTGTTGGCGTCGGGCTTGCTAGTTTCCTGCGCCTACAACGCTTCCTATCGCCCGGCCACCAAGCCGGAAAAAATGGAGTTCGGCAACAATCGTCAGGATGTTTATCCTGAAGACGTGCGCAAGGACCCCGCCCTCTACGCCAAGTGCCGCGTGACGTGGGCCGGCGTCATTGTCAGCAATAACGCCGTCGACGAGGAGTCTGGCGACAAAATCAGCATGGACACCGTTTTTGAGCACCATTACTGCGATTGGGAGGTGGATGAATCCGTGGGATGCAAACGGCTGCTCATCTCACCGCGCGGCGAGGGCCGTTTCCGCATGCATTGGGAGATGAATCCGCGCGACTCGGACACGACCACCGCAGACGCCACGCAATATGCGGCTCCCGGCAGTGTGGCCGTTATTTACGCCACGCCTGAATCGGTCGATGACGACGGGACGGTCGTGATGCACTACCGCTATGTGCGAGTCTTGGGTCCGGCGCATTTTACGAGGACCGATAACGATTATGGACGCAGGGGGACATCATACCACCCCGTCGAAGCCGCCGGCGGCACGGCCTCGATCGCGCCGTCTCATTGACATGGGCCATGGGCGACCTTAGGCTGTGCAGGCATGTCGAGGTTGCCCTTTGAGGCGTTTTTAGCTCTCCGTTATTTACGACCGCGCCGGACTTTTGTTTCGGTCATCACGGTCATTTCTATCATCGGCGTGTTGCTAGGCACGTCGGTGCTCATCATTGTCATCGCCGTGATGAGCGGATTTGACCAGGAGTGGCGCACCACCATCCTGGGTTTCAATGCGCACTTGAAGGTTTATGCGGGCGCACAAGACCAATTCTTGACCAACTACCAAGCCTTGCAGCGCACCATAGAAGCCAATCCTGATGTCATCGGTGTCTCTCCCATTGTCCACACCATTGTTTTACTCAAGACCGAACCCGATGACGGTGAATCCAAGCTTTACCCGCCACATGTGGCCGGCGTGGACCCGGCGAGCATCGGCAAAGTGAGCAATTTACCGATCGACATCGTGGCGGGGTCCTTCGATTTGGCGGATTACGGGTTGCTGGTCGGGCGAGATTTTGCCACCCGCATGGGCCTGGACATCGGCAGCCGCGTGGCGATCTATTCCCCCAACAGCTTAAAAAAAATGCAGCCCGAAATGGGCAAGACCAACGCTGAAGCCGTGCTGGCGGAGGACTTCACTATTCGCGGCATTTTCGATGTGGGGTTTCCGGATTACAACGGCGAGATCATCGTCACCTCGCTGGAGGACGCGCGCGAACTTTTGAAGATGCCGGACAACACCGCGCAGGCCTTGCAAATTAAATTGCGCGATCCATTTCTGGCGGAGAAGGTCCAGGCGGAACTGGAAAAAGCGTTGCCAGCCGGCCTGGCGGTTTACACATGGAAACAGGAGACGCCGGACATCTTCAACGCGCTGGCGGTGGAAAAGCAAACGATGTTCTTTGTGCTCTTTTTCATCATGATCGTGGCGGCTTTCGGCATCGTCAATTGCCAGATCACATTTGTCGTTCAGAAGACGCGCGAAATCGGCATCCTCAAGGCGATCGGCGCCAGCGCCCGGCAAATTCTGTGGGTCTTCCTGAGCCAGAGCCTGGTGGTGGCAGTGCTGGGCGTAGGATTGGGCTTCGGCGCGGCCATGCTCGCCCTGGCCTATCGCAACAACTTGCTTTCCTTCCTGCGCAACGTCACGCATACGCAAGTGCTACCGTCTTCCATTTATCATGTCTATGATCTGCCCGCTTCGATCCAGGCCGGCGACGTTGCTGTCATCTGCGGCACCGCCTTTGTAACGTGCGTGCTGGCGGGATTGTTTCCCGCTTGGAAAGCCAGCCGCCTGCAGCCGGTGGAGGCTTTGCGCCATGAGTGACGCTCCGCCACTCGCCCCACTGGTCACAGCACGCGGATTGCGCAAGAGCTACCTCATGGGCAAGCGCACACTCGAAGTTCTGCGAGACATCGACCTGGTGGTCGCGCGCGGCGAGTTTCTCGCCTTGCGCGGAGCATCGGGCGCGGGCAAGAGCACGCTCTTGCATTTGTTGGGCGGGCTGGATTTGCCCAATGCGGGTGAAATTAGTTTTGACGGAACGGATTTGCACTCTCTCTCCGCCGGCGCCCTGGCCGAATGGCGCAATCGCCGGGTCGGCTTCATTTTCCAAGCCTACCACCTGTTGCCCGAATTGAGCGCGCTGGAAAACGTCGCTCTTCCGGCGCGCCTGGCGAGGACGGCCCCGGCCGAATCGGCCCGCCGTGCCGCAGCCTTGCTGGAACGGGTCGGCCTTGCCCAGCGCCTTGAGCATCGGCCGTATGAATTGTCCGGCGGCGAGCAGCAACGCGTGGCCATCGCGCGGGCATTGGTCAATGAACCGGATCTGATCCTGGCCGACGAACCGACCGGAAACCTCGATTCACATACCGGCGCGGACATCATCCAATTGCTCCAAACCCTGCGCGAAGAACGGCAGGCGACTTTCATCCTGGCGACCCACGACGCGCGAATCGCCGCCCGGGCCCCCCGCGTGATCGA
The DNA here is from genome assembly GCA_036008545.1 of Verrucomicrobiia bacterium. Taxonomy (GTDB): domain Bacteria; phylum Verrucomicrobiota; class Verrucomicrobiia; order Limisphaerales; family Palsa-1400; genus Palsa-1400. Next base: position 17 of record DASYNM010000202.1, on the reverse strand, counting down.
ACTGGCCGACGGGCAAT
>DASYNM010000201.1:0-9620 GCA_036008545.1 Verrucomicrobiia bacterium | reverse complement strand
TTCCAGCACTTCGAAGGAGTTTGACGATGTCATTCCAACAAATGGCGCGTCAAGTGGGCTGCTCGACGGCGTCCTGACCAATGTCGTTGTCCTTCCACCGCCTACCGTTCCAGTCGGCGGCATCGGGCAGCTTCAGGTGCTTGGTTATTATGAGGGCGGAGTCATAGTTAATGTCAGTAAGTTTGCGGATTTGAGCACCATGGATACGAATATCATCGGTACGGCTGACGGTGCGATCTCCGGCTACACCAACGGCTCGGGCACTGTTACAGTGATTTATTCAGGTTATACCAACACCGTCAATGTGGTAGTCCGTGCGCCCACCTACTCGGACAACTTCACAACGCCGCATGATTACTTGAGCAACGGAGTGGCGGGGACGTTTTTTGACGGCCTTTACACCAACTATGGAGATATTCCAGAGCAGAGCGCCGCTGGGGCCGGAAACAATGCGACGGACGCGACCCTTGCCCTCGACGCGGGCATCACAACCCCCGGGATGTTGACCATTACAAATTTTGGCGGCGGCTGGGAGTTCACCAGCGACGATGGTACTTTCCTCTTCAAGTACGTGCCGGGCGACTTCCAGATGGCCATTCATATCAATAATTACAGTGATACGATCAACTATACCATTCCTTCCATCATGGCTCGCGCCTACAGTGACAGCACCAACGGTGGCGCTCCCAATACCGGTGCCACCATTGGCGCGCCTCTGGATGGCGAAGGGGGCGAGTGTTATGTGCGCATGGCTCGTTTCGATGAATACGGGATCGGGACCTATCCGGAAATCACCATTGATGATAACAGCGATCAAACTACCCAGCCAGGCGAAGGTGATGGACAGAATTGGCTTTTGTTGGTCAGGCAAAATTATACGAACTTCAACGTTTATCAGCGCAGCACCAACAACCAACCGTGGCATTTGCCTCCCAACGGGACGTCGTTCTCGAATGCCAAGTTCGCGGGTAAACCCATGCAGGTCGGAATTACGCTCTCTACGTTTAACTCGGGTGTCGCTAGCTACGTGCAATTTGACACTTTCATGTTCGACGCCGCGCAGGAGGGAACGCCATTGCAGATTTCCTCTACCAACGGCACGCTCAACATCACTTGGCCCGACTATCCCGGGGCGGTCTTACAATCAACGACGAGTCTGAGCCCGTCTAGTTGGCAAACGGTCGGCACCGCGCCGACCTACACCACCGGGATCGCGTCGGTCAGCATACCAGTCACTAACACCGGCAACATGTTCTTCCGGTTGACCCAGACAGCGCCATAAGGTACGATGATGGAGAAATCCGCCCAATGCGGAGCAGCCGGAATTCGCAATCCGGCGCTCCATTTAGTCATGTGCAGAATGCGAATAAGTTATGAATGAGGTTACTAGCCACGTATTGAAGAGCGAGGAGCGCCAGCTTGGAGTTGCTACCGCCTCTAGTGGCAAATCCTGCGCTAAGTCGGGATTTACGCTCATCGAACTGCTGGTAGTCATCGCCATCATCGCTATCCTCGCGGCGCTTCTTCTGCCGGCATTGGCCAAATCCAAGGACCAGGCCATTCGCACGGAATGCAGGAGCAACTTGAATCAATACAATATCGCCATGCATATCTATGCCAACGAGAACAAGGACTATTTGCCCCAACAACCCAACGATGGAGGCATCTATTGGGCTTGGGATTTGCCGTGGAATGAGGGCCTGAATCTCTTGGCCGACGGCATGATCTGGCGGACTTTCTATTGTCCGGGAACCGCTTGGAAGTTTGCGGACACCAACAACTACGATTTGTTTTATAATTATGCTCCGGGGAACATCCATGTGACAGGTTACGCCCTTACTCTAACCAACACGGCCGAGTTTTCGGAACCGGGTCCGTTGACCAACATCAATGTCAAAATGAGCGCACCAAGATCGTGGCAAGTAGGGCCTTCTCCTGTTCCTTATGGGCCGGTTTCGCAAAGGGTGCTGCTGGCCGATGCGACCTTGGAACTCAATGGCGTTTGGAACAGCATTCAAGGCGGCTACACGGTTGACGGGAAGCCATTTACCCACACTACGGCCCACCTCACAACTCTTGGCAAGCCGGCTGGAGGAAACATGGGTATGATCGATGGCCACGTCGAATGGCGCGATTTCAGATTCATGGTTAAGCGCACCGACAGCACAAGCGGAATCGGCTCTCCTGGTAGCGATCCGGCATACTGGTGGTGAGAATGTTGTGAATGGACTTTTGCGGCGTTGGCTTGCGGTGACGTGTTTGCCATTGCTTGGCCTTCCTCTCTGGGTCGCCGTCGCCAGTGCGCAGCAGCCCGCGGGAGTTGTTCATGCCATTGTCCCTCCAGAAAAAGAGTTCTTTGCCAAACTTCTGGATTATCAAGGCATTCCCATCAAAGCGCCAGCAGACGTGGAAGACGAAGCTCTCTATGCCGCGCAAGCGCGTCTCTCCATGATGTTGAGCAATCTGCCATCTGTGTGCGCCAACTTGAAGAGCAGTGGCGCGGAGTTGCACATCATCGGCCGCAATCAAGTTACGTCCGATCTCCCGGAATGGCGCTTCGATAAAGGCAAATCGCTGCCGGAATATAACGGCTTGACCATAGACCAGCGCACGCGGGGCATGGGTGGCCGTATCTCTTCCTGCGGCGAGGAGAATTTGCTGAAATTGGAAAAAGACCGATACCATGGCCGCGACATCTGCGTGCATGAATTCTCCCATTGCATCTTTGAGTTTGGAATAACGCCGGACGTCCGCAATCGCTTCCGTCGCCAGTACAAAGCTTCGCTGGCCAAGGGGCTTTGGGCCAAGGCTTACGCCGCCTCCAACGATGACGAGTTCTTTGCCGAACTGGCGATGTGGTATTTTGGGACTCATGGCGATCTGCACATGACGGGAGCTAAACCGGAAAACGGCCGAGACGGTCTAAGAGCCTACGACCCGGACGCCTTCGCCTTGTACGATGAATTCTTCAGCGGACGAATGCAGGTTTCCCGCACGACGCGCGCTGATTCGAGCGAATTTGAAGACGATCCTGCATCAGCTTACACGGCGACCGCCACCATCAACATTGATCTTAACAAACGCGGCCCGGCCATAAACCCGCGCATGTATGGAATCTTTCTCGAGGAGATCAATCATGGCGTCGATGGCGGATTGTATGCGGAAATGATTCGCAATCGCGGATTTGAGGACGCCAAACCGCCGGAAGGCTTTACCTTTCGACCGGGCAGCGAGGGTCGCCCGGGCCGCTGGATGGCCGCAGGCTACAATGCCGAGGCCTTCGGCGGGTTCGATTATTTTAATCCCGACGGCACGATGAAGGATTTCCCATTTTGGTCCCTGATCAAGGAAGGTGCGGCTCAAGGTTCCATGAATCTGGAGACAAACAACCCGCTTGATTCGGCAGGCCCGCGTTCACTGCGCTTGGACATTAACGACATTTCCACGGGGCGTCTCGGCATCGCCAATGAAGGGTTTTTCGGTATCGGCATCATGGCGGGCAAGAGATATAACCTATCCTTTTGGGCGAGAGGCGAGGGTTTTTCGGGGCCGCTCATCGCTTCTGTAGAAGACGCCGGCGGCATTGATTGTGTCAACCCTGTCACCGTCAATGGCGTGACGGGTCAATGGCAGCAGTTCCATGCCACCATGAATGCCACCAGAACTGATCGCAAAGCGCGCTTCGTCCTGCTTGCCGGCGCGAAGGGCAAAGTTTGGTTTGACATGGTTTCTCTGTTCCCTGCCGACACATTCAAAAACCGCCCCAACGGCCTGCGGCCTGACCTTGCCCAATTCCTTGCCGATCTGAAGCCTGGCTTTGTCCGTTTTCCAGGAGGTTGCGTGATCGAAGGCGGCAGCATTGAAACAGCCTTCAATTGGAAAGATTCCGTCGGCCCTCTGCCTGCGCGCCGAGAGCAATTCGGCCCGTGGGGCTATCGCGAAACTCACGGCATGGGATTTTTTGAATACCTCCAATTCTGCGAGGACATCGGCGCGGCGCCTCTCTATGTCGGTTTTGCCGGTGAAACGTGCCACTTTCGCAGCGTGAAGGACGTGCCTATGGATCAGATGGGCAGAGTGGCTGATAATTTTGTCGATGCCATCCAATTCGCCAACGGCCCTGGCACATCGCCGTGGGGCAAGCTCCGCGCCCAGGAAGGGCATCCAGATTCGTTCAACCTCAAGCTGGTTGAGATTGGCAACGAAGGCCAGGGCCGGACCTTTCCACCGCGTTACCAATTCGTTCATGCCGCACTCAAATCCAAGTACCCCGACATTGACTACATCAACGATATGTCTTTCATCCGACGCAATCAGATGGGCACGAATACCTCCGACGTCGAGGACAACCATTACTACGAAAGCCCGAATTGGTTCATGACTCACACCAATCTTTACGACGATCGCGACCGCAAACTGCCGCCTGTCTATGACGGAGAGGTCGCCGTCACTTCCGGCGACAGCAGCGACACGCATGGCACGCTCCTCGCCGCCTTAAGCGAGGGAGCCTTTCTGATGAGCTTGGAACGCGACGCCGAGGTGGTGAAAATGGTTTCTTACGCCCCGCTTCTGGCCAATGTTCACGGGCGCACCGGCTGGCACGGCATGATCTACTTCGATTCCCTTCGCTCCTACGCCACCGTTTCGTATTACCTGTGGAAATTGTTCGGCCTTAACCGCCCTGATTTCACCGTGCAAACCGATGTCAACTATACCCCAAGTACGCCCGCCAAAATTTCCGGCGGCATCGGCGTGGGGACATGGAACACAGCGGCGGAGTTTAAGGATGTTCGTGTCGAAAAGGATGGTCAAGTGTTGGCGGCGCCTGATTTTTCCAAGGGCACCGATTCGTGGCAGAGCGACGGTGGTAAGTGGTCCGTCGTGGACGGCGCCTACCGCCAGGGCAATGAGGCTGTGGGACTCAGCTATTTTGGCGACGAGAGTTGGACGGACTATACCATCACAATGAAGGCCCGAAAAATCAGCGGCCCGGAAGGATTCTTGATCGTTTTCGGACACAAGGGCGGTGACAAGTATTGGTGGAATGTCAGCGGTTGGGGCAACCGCGAACACGCCATCGAATTCAATCAAACCGAAGTTGGCCAGCATGTTCCAGGCAGCGTCGAAACGGGGCGCTGGTACGATCTGAAGGTTCAAATTAGCGGTCGTCGGATTCAATGTTTTCTCGATGGCGCTCTCATCCATGACGCAACAGCGCCCGGATCCGATCGCTTCTTTGCCCTAGCCGGGCGCGATGATCGGAGCGGCGAAATGGTTCTAAAAGCTATTAACGTTTCCAGGACTGCGGTCAGCGCACAGGTCAACCTCAGTGGCGCCACCCATGTCGCGAGCAAAGCGCGAGTGATCATGCTTTCTTCTGAACGCCTCACCGACAACAATTCGTTTGACCAGCCGACCAAGGTAGCCCCCATGTATGGCACGTTTGAATCCATTAACGATCATTTCGTCTATCAATTCCCGGCCAACTCGCTCACCATTATTCGAATTCCAATCCAATGAAAACAAAGTCTATTCCATTTCTGGCTTGTTGCGCGATGCTGACCTTTGGCTTGCGGGCCGAAGAACCCGCACGCGATTATCCGGTGAAGCCTGTTCCATTTACTTCGGTGCAGATTGACGATCTGTTTTGGGCGCCGCGCCTGGAGACCAATCGCCTGGTGACTATTCCGTTCGCTTTCGAGCAGTGCGAGAAATCCGGACGCATGGATAACTTCCTGCGCGCGGGCGAAGTCTTGCGCGGGGAGGAAGTTTCAAATCGGAAGCCGCCGCCTTATCCCTTCGACGACACAGATCCGTACAAAGTGTTGGAAGGGGCTTCCTATGCGCTGGCGGTGCAGCCGGATCCGAAGATGAAATCGTATCTGGACGATTTGATCGCGAAAATTGCCGCGGCCCAGGAGCCCGACGGCTATCTTTATACGGCACGAACGATCAATCCTGAACATCCCCATGCCTGGTCCGGCCACCAACGCTGGGTGAACGATCCCGATGAAAGCCACGAGCTGTATGACGCAGGGCATTTGTTCGAGGCAGCCGTCGCCAATTATCAAGCGACCGGCGAGCGCGCCATGCTTAATATCGCCATCAAAGAGGCCAACCTCCTGTGCAATACCTTCGGCCCGGAGACCAACAAGCTCAACCACATTTGGCCTGGACATGAAATTGTCGAAATGGGCCTGGCCAAGCTCTATCGCGCTACCGGCGACGAGCGTTATCTGAAGTTGGCGAAGTTCTTCATCGATGTGCGCGGTCCGGGCGGGGACGAATACCATCAATCGTGGATCAAGCCTGTCGATCAAACCGAGGCGGTAGGTCACGCGGTCCGCGCGGGCTATCTTTACAGCGGGATGGCTGACGTAGCGGCGCTGACCGGCGACGAGGCGTATGTCCACACCATCGACGCCATTTGGGAAAATGCGGTCGGCAAGAAGCTCTATATCACCGGGGGCATCGGCGCCGTTGGAGGCGGCGAGGCCTTTGGCCCTGATTACTTTCTGCCCAACATGAGCGCGTATTGCGAAACCTGCGCCGCGGTGGCCAACGACTATTGGAACGAGCGCCTCTTTCTTTTGCATGGCGACGCCAAGTATGTCGATGTCATGGAGCGCACGCTTTACAACGGCCTTCTCAGCGGCGTGTCGTTGGACGGCAAGAAGTTTTTCTATCCAAATCCGCTGGAGTCCAATCGCCAACATGCGCGCAGCCCGTGGTTTGGCGTCGCTTGCTGTCCAGGCAACATCACGCGCTTCATGCCATCGGTGCCCGGCTATCTGTATGCGCAGAAAGGCGACACTCTTTACGTGAACCTGTTCGCCGCGAACAAAGCCGAAATCAAATTGGACAACGGGCGCGCCCTCAAAATCACCGAGGAAACACGCTACCCTTGGGATGGCCTGGTGAAATTGACAATTCACCCGGATGCTACCGCTCAATTCACAGTTGACGTTCGGGTGCCTGGCTGGGCGCACGACGAAGCGGTTCCAGGCGATTTGTACAAGTTCATCGACCATCCGAACGAACCAGTCGCGTTGAAGGTCAACGGCGAAGACGTCCCGGCGAAGCTCGAAAAGGGTTATGTTCAATTGACAAGAGAATGGAAGGACGGCGACACCATTGAGTTGAATCTTCCCATGCCGGTGCGCCGGGTCGCGGCCAACGAAGCCGTGAAAGCCGACCGCGGGCGCGTGGCCTTGCAGCGCGGGCCTATTGTGTATTGCCTGGAGTCAACCGACAATCCTGGCGAGCATGTCCGAAGCCTGATGCTGGCGGACGACGCGGCGCTGGCGGCGTCCTTTGAGCCGGACCTGCTCAACGGGGTGGAAGTGGTTCGTGGGAGCGCATTCCTCGTTTCAAGGGATGACCAGAGCCAGCTCGTGAAAACTCCTCGGAATTTTCAGGCCATTCCCTACTACGCCTGGGCCAATCGCGGCCGCTCGGAGATGATGGTCTGGGTGCCCGATTCAGAAGAGACCGCGCGCGTCCAACCGCTGCCGACCATTGCCTCCACCAGCGAGGTCACTGTCTCGCCTGGCGGCAAGAACAAGGCGGCCATCAATGATCTAGCCGTGCCATCGGCGTCTAATGACGCGGAGAACACGTTTTCTGATTGGTGGCCGCGCAAGGGCACCAACGCCTGGGTGGAATACGCGTTTGCCAAACAGGCCACTGTCTCGACTACGTCCGTTTATTGGTTTGACGACACCGGCACCGGGGAATGCCGCACACCGGTTTCCTGGCGCATTCTCTACAACGACGGCGATCAATGGAAACCCGTCGAGACCACCGACGCCTATGGCGTGGATAGAGACAAGTACAATAAAATCGAATTCAAGCCCGTGACGACGACCGGACTGCGTCTCGAATTGAAGATGCGCCCCGGCTGGTCGGCCGGCTTACAGGAATGGACGGTGCCATGATTAAAACAAAACACATTCTACCCCTCGTCGCCGCGATAGTCGTGGCCGCCGCCGCCAACGCGCTGGCGCAAACCAACAACACCGCCCAGGGGCGTCGCGGGCGATTCGGCGAGCCGCAGCGCGGCGTCTATAAGGACCGCATCGTGCCGCATTGGTTCGCCGCGGACACCAAATTCTGGTATCGCAACGACCTCCGCGGCGAGGCCAGGGAATTCATTCTGGTCGATACCGAAAAAGGGACCAGGCAGCCGGCCTTCGATCATGACAAGCTGGCCGCCGCTCTCTCCAAGGCTGCTCAACACGAGTACAAGAGCGATCATCTTCCCATTTCCGACCTCGAATTCAACGATGACGCCAAGACGGTCAAGTTTGGGGCAGCGGACAAAAAGTGGGAGTGCGATTTGAACTCCTACCAATGCAAAGAAACGGGCGGTTCCGCAGGCAAAAGCACGTCGTCCTTGGTTGAACCTGACGACTCCGTGGCAATGACTCGGCCTGTCGCCAGCTATCTCTTGTCGCCAATTGCGGATGAGGACGACAAGGCACCCAACGACGACGCGGACGATGAAGATCGCGGGCGACGCTCACGTAAATCGCCCGATGGCAAATGGACAGCGTTCGCTCGCGGCGGAAACGTGTTCCTGCGCTCGCAAGACGGCGCCGAGCGTCAATTGAGCCAGGACGGAACAACGAATCATGCCTACGGTTTGATCGAGTGGTCGCCGGAGTCAGACGTGGTGGTTGCTTGGCATATCGAGCCGGGCGACCGCAAAGAAGTCTTTAACATTGAATCTTCACCGAAAGACGGCGGACGGGCGATCTTGCACCGCCGCCCCTACGCGCAGGCGGGCGACAAGTTCACACATTACGAATTGAATCTGTTTGACGTAGCCACCGGAAAGCAGAGCCGACCTTCGGTGGATCAGTATGAACACGAATGGGAACCGCCGCGCCTCCATTGGCTGCCCGACAAACACCGACTCGCTTATGAACAGGTTGATCGCGGCCACCAACGCCTGCGCGTGATTGCGGTGGATGCGCGCACGGGCGAGGTGCGCAATCTGGTGGATGAAAGTTCCAAGACCTTCATTTGGACGGCCCACAATGAGATGCTCAACGTCAACTATGTCAATTGGATGGACAAGAGCGATGAGATGATTTACGTCTCGGAGCGCGACGGGTGGCGGCATCTTTATTTGATTGACACTAAAGATGGCTCGCTCAAGAACCAAATCACGAAGGGTCCGTGGGTGGTGCGGGGCATCGATCGCATCGACGAGGACGCGCGGCAGGTATGGTTCCACGCGGGCGGCATGAACGCCGGTCAGGACCCGTATTTCGTTCACTACTATCGCATCAATTTTGATGGCACAGGACTGACCGCATTGACGGACGGGGACGGCAATCACACGGTGCAGTATTCGGGCGACCGCAAGTTTCTGATTGACACCCACAGCCGCGTGGACATGCCGCCCGTTAATAATTTGCGGAAGACCTCCGATGGAAGTCTGGTCTGCGAACTGGAGAAGGCTGACATTTCGGAGTTGAAGGAAAGCGGCTGGCAGGCTCCGGAGGTCTTTGTCTCGAAGGGGCGCGATGGCGAGAGCGACATTTGGGGAATCATCTGCCGTCCAAAGAATCTTGATCCAAGCAAAAAATATCCTGTCCTGGAAAATATCTATG
>DASYNM010000200.1:0-6751 GCA_036008545.1 Verrucomicrobiia bacterium | reverse complement strand
GATGTTGGATTGTTTCGACCCGGCGATGGCGGCTGGGATGGAGGCCGAGATGAAGAAAGAAGGCGGCGATCCCGCCGCGAAAGAAGCAGAAACCAATTCGATGCTCGGCGACTTTCTGGAGGGCGCGGACGGATTCCATATCATTGACCAGACGACGACCGCTTCCAACGAAGTGACCGTCAATGTTTCTTTTGATGGGGAAGGGCAGGTGCGGAAGATGGTGTTCAGGCAGATAGGCAACGATTGGAAATTCGTCGATGGGTTTTAGCGAAGGCATTTGTAGTTGGAGCGCGAATCGGTCGCAAGAAGGCGATTCCATCGCGGCATAAATTGAGTCGCTAAAGTAGATGTGCTGAGAGACACCTCAAGCCATCTGAGGCAGCAGGCGCATGCCCTCGATGATGGATTGAATCCGACCGTGGCGCGGCTGCCACAAGGCGCGACCTTGGGAGCCTCGGAACAGCGATGCCTCCGCGCCTTCAACCAGAAGTTGGACACCCGGGCGCACAGGGCCAATCGGCTGATGCTCGATTGGCGCTACACGCCATAGTATATCCGTAACGACTACCCGTTGCCCCTTTGGGGACATAGCTTCGATGATCGTTTGAAGATAGCGCTCGGCCAGCGGTTGGCTTGACGCATAAACGATGAACGACGTCCCCGACAAAGCTGCCGGCAACGCCGTTTCGGGAAGCGCTGCAATCCAGGCGCGGCCTGACTTGATCGGCGCTGCCAAGAGCGCCAATTGGCTAAGCGCCAGCCCGAGCAACTCCGTCGGCGGCGAGGCGTGTTTGCCAAGAGGCTGTCGCATATTGAGCGCCGCCAATGTATGCTGGCGCGCGGCGGCCAAATTTTCGCGTTGCGCCTCCATTCTCGCCAGGCCCAGGCATGCATCCGGATAAAAGGCGCGCGCCAACGCCTCGCGATAGAAGCGCGCGGCCTGGTCGAATTGTCGCGCCACTTCGTAAAATGCGCCCAGTTGGACAACCATGTGAGGCGAGGGTGAACTCCGCAGCAAAGTTTCCGCCCACCGATTCGCCCCCCTCGAAATTGCGCAGGGACAAGCCCAGCCGGATGGCGGCGAGCATCAGGTCGTGATCGAACGGAATCTCCTTGTCCAAGGGCAGCAGCCGCGTCTGCGCCTCGCGCATGTAGCCGCCTTCCAGGAGGAGATCGACCAGGAACTTGGCGTGTTCGCGATTCCGGGGCCGGGGCGTGCAGGCGCGGCGGGCACTGATGATGGCGCTTTGGATTTTGCCACGGCGCAATTGGCACAACGCGCGGAAATTCAAGAGAGTCGGATCGCCCGGCTTTTTGTCGATCACTTGTTCCAGCAGCGACTCAGCGCGGGCCCATTGGCCGCGCAACATACTCGTCCACGCCACGGCCCAGCAGATGGACGGCCCTCTCAAACCGAAGTTGTTCTGAATGGCGGCGAGAGCGCGAGAGGTCTCTTCGGCTTCTTCGAGCCAGGCCGAGGAGACGGCCGAGACCAGCAGGCCTGGCAGCGATTGGGAGTTCCGCGCCAGCAACAGGCGCGCGGCCGCCGCAGCCTTTGCATAATCATTTTCCGCCAAGGCTGCAAAACCCTTTGCGGCGAGAAAGCTTTCCGTCTTCGGCCCAGTCTTGCGGCCTACTCGCGCGCGCAAAGCCATTTCCAGCTCCTTGATCTCCTCCTGTGCGGCTGCGCGCTCTTTGTTCCAGGATGCCTTGAGCAGGCCGAAATCGGGCACCGGAAACGTAAACTTTTCGCGGTATCGTCCCAGCCAGTAGAATAGAATTCCCAAAATCGCCACACCGGAGATGGGTGCGAACATTTCCAGGCCCGCGCCGATGATCCACGCTACGACGCCTATGATGCCCGCGGCCAGCGCCATACCGCCGCCCATTTTTTGCATGGCGCTCCATTCGGTTGCGACCCGCATTTTTCGCGCCCATCGGCGTAGCTTTCGACTATCTCTTTCTTCGTGTTCGACGGAGGTTTCAAGAATTCTGGCAATCAGCCCTTCCGCAAGGTTTTCTGGCTCTGCGAGAAGATGGATCGAAGGCGCGCTGGCCGCCTCCGCCAAGGATGGCTGGATGGCTGGCAGCGCGTTCACCCTGTCCCGAAGCGAAGGATGAGTCGAAAAGCGATCCGGCACGTGGGCCTCCAATTCCGGCAACGGAACCGGTTTGACCTGCGCCAGTTCCTTGACCAGCCATGGAGTGAAGGTTTGAGCTTGAAGTTGCGCCACTCTTTCATGCCACGGCAGCCGAGCGGCAAACCGGCCCAACGCCTCCACCTTTAACAACGCGTCGCGCAGTATTTCCTTGCCTACGAGCTCCGCCGCACCGGAGTCCGCCTCAAATTCCTCTTGACGTGAATAGGCGGCGATCCGTTGGGCGGCCGCCTCCGCGAGCAAGTCGGAAATGCCCAGGAAAAAGCGCGACAGACTTGGAGGAGGTACTCTCCCCCGGCGTGGAGCGCTCAACTTGGAAAGGCCGCGCGAAAGTTGGACTGCCCGTTCCAGGCCGCGCGCCAGCCAGTTGCGGACCAGCCTTTGGGTTAATTTAGCGTGAGACAGTTCGTGCGCAATGACTGCCTCCAATTCGGATTGGCGCGTCCCAGCCAACAGATCAAAACCCAGGCCCAAAGCGACTCCGCCCACGCGGTTCCCGCTTTGGCGCAACCGAACCCAAGCGCCAGCCCCGATATCCACGAAAACTTGAGGGGGAAATCTTATTCCTTTTTGAAAGCACAGTGACTCGAGCATCGAGAACAAAGCCGGCGCCTCAGCGGGAGCCAGCGGAACGCACGTCTCGCCGACCCTGGGCAGATGCCAACTCCGCAACATGACTCCCATTACCGTGAAGTGTCCGCGGAACAACCGTCGGGCCTGGAATGCCCACCAAAACCGCCCACCCAGAAACCCGGCCAGCCATTCCACCACGATACATGCCGCCAGCAACGGAATGGTCACGAGGACAAAGGAGCAAAAAAGAAAAATGATGCCAGCGGCGCCGAGCGTCGTCGTCAATTTCGAGCGGCCGCCGTTTGGAGCGTCAACAACACTGCCAGATCGAGTTGTCGTTGCCTGCATAGACTGCAAAATTAAGCATCGCTCATGCCATTTCCGACAATCGTGCGTCTAGTCGCACGACTTTGCTGACGCTACCATTTTGACCAACGACGAGCAACTGCAACCTCCGCTTACTTCACATCCATCCCGAGATTCTCCATCAGGAAGGCGTAGGCGTCGGCCTTTTCCGCGACGAGTTGACTTGTCGTAGCGCCGGAGCCGTGGCCGGTTGAAAGTCGAACTCGCAATAGAACCGGCGCAGGACCAGCCTGGGAAAATTGCAGGGCGGCGGCAAATTTGAACGAGTGCGCGGGCATCACGCGCGTGTCGTGATCGCCGGTGATGACGAGTGTAGCTGGGTAACGAGCGCCCGGACGCACGTTGTGATAGGGCGAATAGGCGCGGAGGTATCTGAAATCCGCCGGGTTGTGCGGCACGCCATAATCGCCCACCCATCCTGCGCCCTGGCCAAACTCGTCAAAGCGGAGCATATCCATCACGCCGACGTAGGCCAGCGCAGCGCCATAAAGGTCGGGGCGTTGGGTGACACACGCGCCGACCAGCAGGCCACCGTTGGAACCGCCCTCGATGGCCAGCTTGGGCGTCGAAGTGTAACCCTGCGCGATGAGCCACTCGGCGGCGCCGATGAAATCGTCGAACACAATCTGCTTGTGCGCGCGAATGGCCTGGCGATGCCACTCCTCGCCGTATTCGCCGCCGCCGCGAATGTTGGCCACGGCGAAGATGCCGCCGCGCTCCAGCCAGACCAGACGAGTGGCATCAAAATGCGGAAGCGTGGAAATCCCGAAGCCGCCATAACCGTAGAGCAGGGTCGGGTTCTTGCCATCGAGCTTGATTCCTTTTTTGTAAACCAACGTCATCGGAATTCGCGTGCCGTCCTTGCTTGGATAGAAAACCTGTTTCGTTTCCAGAACGCTGGTGTCGAAGGGGACCTTGGGCGCGCGGTACACAGTGCTGACGCCTGTTTCCAGATCGAATCGAAAAACCGTCGTCGGCGTGACCATGTCCGTGAACGAGTAAAACGTCTCCGTGTCATCCGGTTCGCCGCCAAATCCACCGGCCGTACCGCGCCCCGGCAACCCGACTTCGCGCCGCAGGCGGCCATCCAAGCCGTAGATTGTTACCTTGCTGGCGACATCGTGCAAGCTGCGCACGATGAGTTGATGATCTACTAGCGTGACGCTGCCGGAATCCACATCCAAAGTGTCTGGCCCTTGTTGGACCACTTCCTTCCAATCAGCCTTAGCCGGTCTGGAAGGATCGATGGCGATGACACGGCCGCGCGGCGCGTCGAGCGTAGTCTGGAAATAGAGCAATCCCTGATCTGCGCCAACGTAGATGAAGTTAATGTTGAAGCCTTCGGCGAGCGGCACGACCGACGTGTTCGGCGCCTTGAGGTCAATAACATAAAGATTTTCCAACCCCTTGTCTCCAACTTCTCCTTCGCCAACTCGCAGTACCAGCCAGCGGCCATCTCCGGTCAGGTGCGGCTCAAACTGCCAGTCGGAATGATCGGGGCGCTCGTAGAGCTTGCGGTCTGCGGTTGGCGGCGTGCCCAGGGCATGATAGAAGACCGCATCGCCAAGGTCGCGCGCGCGGAGTTCCTGGCCTGGGAGCGGGGCCGGGAAGGCGCTGTAGTAGAGTCCCTTGCCATCGGTGCTGAAAATGGGATGGTAATACTTGGTCCACTTGATGACGTCAGGCAAGTCCTTGCCTGAGGCGAGATCGCGGAAGTGCCAATCCGTCCAATCCGATCCGCCTTGCGACACTCCGTAGGCCAGCGTCCCGCCGTCCGGGCTGGCCACGTAGCCGACGATCGCAAGTGAGCCGTTGGTCGAGAGCGCGTTTGGATCGAAGGCTATGGCGGGCGTGCCGTCCAGTCCGTCGCTGGCATAGAGAACACTTTGCGGCTGTAGTCCGCTGTTGTGGGTGCAAAAATAATGATGACCTTTGTGGAACGGCATTCCGAATTTCTCAAAATTGAGCAGCTCGGTCAGCCGCTGTTCGATTGCCTGCCTGACGGGAATCTTGGCCAGGTAGGTGTCGGTGAGGGCAGCTTCGGTCCGCACCCAGGCGCGGGTTTCAGGAGAATCCAATTTTTCCATCCAGCGATAGGGATCGGCGACCTTCACGCCATGATAGTCATCCATCGTATCGTCACGCCGGGCTGGAGGGTAAGTGGCCCCAACGGCCGCCGAGGCGGCGAGCGTGACCAGCAGTGAGAGAACGATAGTATTCATGTTGACAACCATAAATCGCCGCGCGTCCCGGCGCAAGTTACTTTCCGGGGGCTTCACCCGACTTGAATTCGACCCACGGCTCCGAAGGGCGGCTTTTGAGGTAGCCCTCCAGCCAATCGAACTGCGGATGCGCAGCCAGAAAGGCCGGCGCGTCGAAGGCAGTCCCATCAGCCGAGCCCCAGCGCGCGGCGAAACTCATCGCTTTGGCCATGTGCGAATCGACCACCTTGGCGTCGAACGAGCCAGTGGGATAGAAGGGAACTTCGCCGCCGCTGGGTGCCGTTCGTTCGGGTTCGAGTTCAAAATGTCCCGAGAGGGTCCGGCTGTCCGGGCTTTCCTTCTGGAGGCAGACATCGTAACAGTCGCCTTCCATTTTCTCGCCCAATTCTAAATCAATCTTGCCGACATTTTCCTTCATCAACTGCTTCCATCGGACGCGGCGGGCGACATCGGAGAGACGAATATCGTCATCTCTCGCGTCCGTTTCCAACCGCAGGATGTGCGGGTCCTCGGCGATGTTGGAACCAATGAAAAAGCCGTCTTTAGTCCGCTCGAAGCCGACGTATTTGAGGCCGAGTTCGAGGCGGGCGATCTCGCCAGTATTGACATCCCCCAGCAGCCAGGCGTTGGCATAGCCACCGTTGTTGCCTTTCTTCATGATGGCGCACCATTGGTCGAGGTTGGCGGCGTCCTGGGTTGCGCGGCGCATTCGTACAAATTCCGGCACGCCTTTTTCCGAAAAATGTTTGAACCCGCCAATGGTGGTTTCCGAACCAACCAGTCCGGCGTCGGTGATGAAGAAATCGGTGCCGCTGTGAATCCAGCCCGGCTGCGTCTGCATGAGAATCCGGTGGCCAGCGGCGGGCTTGATGTCGATGATGACGTTGGCCGAGGCTTCGACGTAATCGCCCATTGTATTGTGGCCGAGGACAACGCCGCCATCCTTGGTCATGTGGCCCGTGGCGACAAAGGAGGAGCAGGATTGCTTGGGCCTCTTCACGACGTCGATGTTATCGGTCAGCTTCTTCGCGGCGAGCGGCCACCAATAGCCCTCGACTTCCAGTTCGGCGTTATAGATGACAATCTCGTCGTAAGTCATCGGAACGCCAGCCGCGTTCATCCCATCCACGATGCCCTGCAACTCGGCGCGGTTCTCGGAATCGATGCCGGGCTCCATGAATCCTTTCGTGTGGGCGATGAGCCAGGACCATTCCATGCTGCTATCGTGCTTCCAATGCGCCCGGACCGCTCGGAGGCATTCGGCGATATCCTTGGCCAGCAGATAGCCGTGCTGAAAACCGCGCTCGCCTGGCCCACCCTCGACATGGAGGTAAATCCAACCCGCCCGCTCATGCCTTTCCGCCGCGTGAAGCCATTGCTGCCGTTGATCGGAGAGGCCATCCGCATGAAGGCCGGCTAGCGCGAAGGAAA
>DASYNM010000199.1:0-21040 GCA_036008545.1 Verrucomicrobiia bacterium | reverse complement strand
AATTCCTCCGCCAATCGCGTCAATTCCCCCCAGTTTTTCTCACGCAGGATTTGGGGCGAGAGGAGGCTTGAGCCGACGCCTAGCGCGACGCATCCGGCGGCCAGGAATTCGGGCACGTTTTGCAGGGTTACGCCACTGGTGGGGATGATTTTCAAATGCGGCAACGGCGCGCGGATGGATTTGATGAAGGCGGGGCTGTCGGCCGGGAAAATTTTCACCATATCGGCGCCCGCTTCGTGAGCTAATTGCGCCTCGGTGGGAGTGTATGCGCCCAGCACGATCACGCAACCGGCATTCTTGGCCACGGGCACAATTTCGGGCCGCATAATGGGCGTGACCACAAAGCGCGCCCCAGCCTCGATGGTGGCACGGCACATTTCTGGCGTGGTCACAGAGCCGGCGCCTGTGATAACATGCGGCGCGAATTGGCGGGCGGCCTCGCTGATGCAAGCCAGGGCGTTTGGGGTGGTCATGGTGATTTCCAGCGCCGTGACGCCCCCGGCCACCAGCGCCTCGCACACCGTCAAGATGTGCTCCGAGCTATCCGCGCGAATGACCGGGATGAGGCCCGGGTCGAGCAGGCGCGCAAGATTCTCAGCATGAGCGGTCACAAGCGAAGGATAAATTCACAACCTCCTGCGGCAAGTTTAATGTTGGAGCGCGACACCGCACGCACCTATCGCTTGCAGGCTGAATCCGAAGCGAGTCGGCTCAAAACAAATTCGCCACCCGGAGCATCATGCTATGGTTGCAGTCGAGCCAGCATCGAAAGGCGTAGTACAACCCGTGTCCCTTCAGCAGCGGCACGGCGGCCAGCAAGACCAACGCGTTGCCCAGGAAAATGACCACGGCGGAAAAAAGATAACCCTGGCCGGTGATGTCGGTTTGCCGGGTTTTCAAAATCTCCCAGGTCAGCGTGACGTGAAACGCGTAAGCTGCGCCGAGCAATAAATGAAACCAGGGCAAATAGGCGCGCCAATGCCAAAGCAAATCGCCGATAAAATAAACCACCACGATTAGCACGGCGTAAAAAGGAAAGAAGTACGGCGCCAGAGCGATCAAAAAATTGTTCTTGGTGGTGACGACGTGGCCTCCCGAGGAAGCCGCCTTGAACCGTTTGACTTTGCCGCCAAAAATCCAGGTCCAGACAGCGTGGGTCGATTCATGGCCGAGGACGTAAACCCACATTGGTTTGGGGAGCAGCACAAAAACGACGACCCAGCAAGCTGCGCCGGCCAGCATCGGCAGCCAGAAGCGTTCGGCGGCGCTACTGCCCGCAAGCACCAGCCACAGCGCTTGGGCCGTGGCCAGGCAAACCGGCAAGAGCAGAATCGCAACGCACATTTTCAGCCATTTTGGCACGCCCGCAGAATTGGCGTTTCTGCTCTGCGAGGCGAGGCATTTTTCGCTGCGCACCTGAATTCGAGTCAACCTTTCTGGTGAAATTAACCGGGCGGATCGTGCCACCGCACGCGAGGAGGAATCATACCTTTACGATTGGCAACGCGCATTTTTCCGCCGGAATTGTTGCGAGGGGTCAGAAGCAGTTCACTTACCGACGTAAATGATCCAATCGTCCGCGCCGACGGGCTTGTGGAAGGTCCGCCACGCACCGCCGCTGACCTTCTGTCGTTCGGTCCATGTGTTGGATCGGGGGTCGTAGAGCCGGTAGGGAAGGCTGCCGGAGACGGCAGAAAGGTCCACATCGACGCGGGCATCTTTGAGAACATAGACCACATACTCCCCGCTCCTGGCCAGGCACGAATTGGTGCCGTTGTTGCTGACGAGATTGTGACTCGGAACCATGTTCCAGAACTGCACGCCGGAATCCTGGATGAAGCTTTGCAAATTCTTATAATAGGTGATTGTGACGTTGTTGAATCCATGGCCAAAGGACCAGTAATCGGAAGTGAAACCACCCCAGCCAGCAGCGCCACCAACAAACGAATACCAGGCAGCCCGGCGAAGATCGTCCGGGGAGACGGAGGCATCGCTCAACAGCGGGCCGTCGGGGTCTTCCCAGGCCGGCACGCCCTGGCCGACAATCTGAGCGACGTTAGCCTTGACCTGCGCGGGCGTGTTGGCCACGTGCTCGGACCAGCCGTCCAAATTGCGCGCCCGCCCACAAGCTGGTGATCCGCAGACATAGTTTTGCTCTTCGGTAATCGGTTTGACTGTCAGCGATTTGGCATAGTCGATTACCGTCGAATACCATTCTGGGTCCGAGCCTCCCAGTTCGTTGCCGATCTCAAACATCACGTTGCTGTACGATGCCGTCTGAGTTATGGCCTGGGCTATCAACTTTCGTTGGTATTTGCCCAGGCCGACATTGTGGTTGAAATTGGCTATCTGATAGAACTCGCCTGGATCGTCGATTTGGCCGTTGTGATTGAAGTCGGGGTCGGGGTAAAAACGGGCCGTTTGGTTGGCGGGGTTCCAAAAGGAATTTGCATAGCCGTAGGCCGCGCCGCCGTTACCGCGGATTTCCACGCCGTCGAAAATGGAGATCATAACGATGACGCCATTCCTCTGGGCGAGGGAGCACTGATTTTGCAGGCCGCTCCAAAAAGCGGCATCCCACTGGTCGAGATTGACCTTGCCGTGGACGTAAGCGAAAGGCACCGGGGTGGGCTGGTTGCTCCAACTCCGCGGACGGGTCGAGTCAGTGAAACGATTGACGCTGAGACTGATGCGGATGTAGTTCATCTTGTAGAGAGCACTTTGCTCAATCATGGTTCGGTAACGGGACGGTTGGTCGATGAAAAAACCGTCAGGCACAGCCGCCCAGGCGTAGTAGCCTATGAGAAAAACCGGTTTCCCGCTGGCGTCCTGATAGTATCGATGCGAGGGATCAATCGAGACCGCTTGGGCCGCCGCCTTCACCGGCAACCAAACCAACGCAAGCAAGAAAACAACTCGCCACACCGTTCTCGCGTTTGCTTTCGTATTCACATTAATTGAGTGTTAGACTGCCGCGCGTTCGTGAGCGTCTGTTGTTCGGGACTGACGTGCAAGTGTCAAAGCTCCAACCCTGAGCGGGCTGCGATTGAGCAAAACAAGGATCAGGGCGTTTTGAGCAGGCTGTCAAACAAGTGGCTCAGGTCGAGGTCGGCGCCGCCCTTGGCGGATGCATTGCCGCGGGAGAGCATCGTCAGGCCCAGGGAAGCAAGATCCGCGTCGGGCCTCACATCGCGCAGTATCTCGTTCTTGGCGCCGAAGTCGATTTCCTCCGTGCGACCCGTGGCCAGATTGGAAATGCGGAGCTTGCCGGGAGTGAGGTTTAATACGTCGATGCCGGTGAATTTTAATTTTTCCCCTGACGATTTGTGCCCGGTTGAATCCTTGCTTTTCTGTTTCAGCGTCTCGAAATTACTTCGTCCGCTTTTGTCCAGCACCACCGAAACATCGGCCAGGACGAGCCGCAGAAGCGTGATGTGGAGTTGCCGGGCGCGCAAGGCGTGCGGATCGTATTCGATGTGCAATTCGGGCAGATCCAGGCAAACCGAGCCACCATAGGCCGGGGTGTTGTAGAGTTTGAGTCCATCGACTGAGAGCGTGGGCGAAAGCAAACCGACGTGGACGGAGCTGATTTTGACCTCCATGCCCGTTTGCGACCGCAGCCGGTTGACGATGAATTCCTTTGTGAGCGTGTCCAGCAGGAGAATGACCGCCACCGCAGCGACCACGGCCAGGACGATCAGACCCAGGACGATGCGGAAGGCCCAACGGAACAGACGCCTCATAGCCGGCTCAGTAAAAAATATCCTCCGGCCTGACCTCCAGGCATTCGTCCTGATCTTCCCAAACAATGGCCGGATAATGCTCCAGGAATTTCGGCAGCAACTGGCCGCCGGCGACGGCCAGCAACTTCTCCGCCTCCTCTGCCGCGTCGTCGAAGGCCTGGTCGTAATCGGGCACGCTTTGGCGTTGCCGATCCTCCCAATGGGCGACTGCATGCACCGGCGCGTATTCCTCGGCCCACCGTTGCACTTCCGGTTGCAGCTCCGCCACCATTTCCTCGAAGGAGACGAGCGTTTCCGAGCAATGCTGGCAAATCAAACCCCGCTGCAGGATGTCGCGGCTGAACAACGGCAAGACCGGTGCGCGGCAGCAGGGCGCTTCGGCAAAGCTGGCTGGCACGGTGGCAAGTCGTTTGAGCCAGATTTGCCGTTCGTGTCCAATCTCCGCCGCCAGCCGGTAAGCCCCGATCAACGGATGCGAAAAGCGCCAGACGCGCCCCTCCAACTGGCCGAGAGTTTGCGCCAACCAGCGCGCCAGCGTCAGGTCGTCGAATTTCTCGAACACGACGCTGTATTCCTTCCACAGCGGATCGGGCATAGATTCAGCCATCCCGTAACAGTAGATTTAAAGTTGCCAGTGGAAAGACAAAATTGGCCAAGGTTGACCGTCGGCGCCGCGGCATTTTGTGGTTGTCGCCTGCCAACTCCTAATCCTAATCTTAATCGTAATCGTAATCTCGTAATCCTTTTTTTCATCCGTACGAAGGAGATTACGATTAAGATTAGGATCGGAAGGAAGAATCATGGCGCCAAATCCGTTGCTGACTCCGCTGGGTGAACTGCCCGGCGTCGGCGCCGAACGCGCCGCCCAGTTGCAACGTTTGGAGCTTCGCACAGTGGGCGGTCTTCTGCTGCACCGCCCGCACCGTTACGAGGACCGCCGCCATTTCCAACGCATCGCCGCGCTGCAACTTGATCTGCCCGCGCTGGTCTGCGGCAGCATCATCGCCTGCGGACTGAACACATTCCGCGGCGGACGCTCGGTCGTTGAACTTATTATCGACGACGGCAGCGGCCGTTTGCATTGCCGCTGGTGGAACTTGCCGTTCATGGAGAAATACTTCAAAACCGGCGAGGAAGTCGTCGTCTTCGGCAAGCCCAGCTCGCTTCGGCCCCGCACGATGGATCATCCCGAGACGGAAATCATCCAACGCATCGAGACTTCCGTGCATCTGAACCGGATCGCGCCCATTTATCCGCTGACCGAAGGACTGCCGCAACGCTGGCTCCGCTCCTTGATTTGGCGCGCGCTCGAAAAGTTCGAGTCCGCCATCGCCGAGCCGCGGCCTGAGTTGCACTTGGCCGGGCAGCCGATGGTCATGCAAGGGGCGACCGTGCCCGCGCCCGCCCGCGCCCAGGCGGTGCGCATGTTGCATTTCCCGGAAGAAGAGGCGGACGAAGAAATCGCCCGGCAACGCCTGGCGTTGGATGAATTCATCGAGATGCAGATCGCCATCCAGACCCGCCGGCGGAACCTGGAGAAGAATGCCCGCGCACTCCCGTGCGCCGGCAACAACCGGCTGATCAAACCGTTCCTGGCCGCGCTCGGTTTCGACTTGACTCCGGCCCAAACCAGCGTGTTGCGCGTCATTCGCCGCGACTTGGCCGGTCCGCCTCCGATGCGACGCCTCCTCCAGGGCGACGTCGGTTCGGGCAAAACCGTCGTGGCCGCCTGCGCTGCCTTGATGGCCTTGGAAAGCGGCACCAGCGCGGCCTTGATGGCGCCGACGGAAATCCTGGCCGAACAACACGGCCACAATTTCCGGCGCTGGTTCGAGCCGCTGGGAATCGCCGTGGAAGTCCGCGCTGGAGGCCGAGAACAGCTTTCCCTGGCGCCTTTGCGCGCGGGGACGCCGCGATTTTTCATCGGCACCCACGCCTTGCTCGAGAAATCGTTCGCGCCCGAGAAGCTCGGCCTGGTTATAATCGACGAGCAGCACAAGTTCGGCGTCGCCCAGCGCGAGCAACTCGTACGCAAGGGCGCCTACCCCCACTTGCTGGTCATGACGGCCACGCCCATTCCCCGCACGCTCGGACTCACTATGTACGGCGACCTGGACATTTCCGTCATCGACCAAAGTCCGCCTGGGCGCGGCCGGATCAAGACGTTTGTGCGCGACGCCGCCAGCCTGCCGAAGGTTTGGCCGTTCGTTGCTGCCGAGCTGGCCAAAGGCCGCCAAGCCTACATCGTGTATTCGCGGTTGGAAGAAGAGGATTCGGCTGCTGGCATCAAAGCCGTCACCAAGGAATTCCACCAATTGGAAAAAATTTTCGCCCCCGCCCGCGTCGGGTTGCTGCATGGTCGCCTGCCCAGTCGTGAGAAGGAGGAGATTATGTCCGCCTTCGCCGCGAACCGGGTGCAAGTCTTGCTGGCCACGTCGGTGGTGGAAGTCGGCCTGGATGTGGCCAACGCCACAGTCATGGTGGTAGAAAATGCCGAGCAATTCGGGCTGGCGCAACTGCATCAATTGCGGGGGCGCGTGGGCCGTGGCGCGAGCGACGCCTATTGCATTTTGATTTCCGCGGGCAAAACGGAGGAAGCGCGCCAGCGGTTGAAGGTCATGGAAGAAACCTGCGACGGTTTTCGCATCGCCGAAGCCGACCTGCAATTGCGTGGACCCGGCGAGCTTCTGGGGCGGCAGCAAAGCGGAGCACCCCCGTTGCGCTTTGGCGATTTGGCGCGGGATGGAGCCTTGATCCAACGCGCGCGCGATCTTGTCCGGGGAGAAGCCGTGGCTGGATCGTGATCATCCAACAGATGAGATTAAGATCAGGATTATGATTAGAAACGTGTTTTGAGAGCAGGATCGAGCAACGAATTCAAGCTCATCGCTATAATCATACGCTTTTCCATTGACACCGGTCGGGACGTGTGTCGTGATAAGGACGCGGTGAGATCGGTTCATTGAGCATGACCAAAAGTTCTCGAAAGACCAATGCGACTACGGCTTCGGGCAATACAACCAAGTTCGACGCCCATCATCATGTCCTGGCCAAAGCCTACGGGGCACAGGCGGATTTGCGGCGCGAATTGTCCGATTCCAAGGCGGCGGTGGCCGAGCGGACGGAAATACTGAAGATTTTCGCCGATTGCAATGACCCGCAGCGGGCCTGGTTGCTGCTGGAAGATTATTTTGAGAAGCTTTCCCTCTCGCGCAAGGATTTTGGAGCGCAGGAATGGTGGCAGCGCCTTGTCGCCGCCCGGGGCAAGAAGCGACTGGAAGAGACAGCCATTCTTTTCATGCGGTTCAACCGGCCTGTGCCGACGGAGTTGCAGCCGCATGCCAACCAGCAACGATTCCTGGAAATCGAAAGGATGGAAAAGGACCAGAAACTGGTCCAGCAACTGGAGCATTGGCTTTTTCCCTCCTCGCCGGCCCAATTGGATTTGCCCCGCGCCTCTATTCGCGTAGCGTGCGAGCCCAAACCGGTTGGCGATTTTTCCTCGCTGCACGGTTTGCAGGTGAATTTCTTTATTTCCCGCCATCGGACAGGCGAGAAAGCCAAAACGGTGGCTGAAGTGGTCGATCTGGCGTCCCGCGCGGCACACGAGCGGGAGATGTTTTCGTTCGAGGACTGGCAATTTATCCTTTGGCTTTCGGAAACGCACGCGGATCCGGAAGGGTTGTGGGAGTCGCTGTTTCTGAGCGGGCAGGAACTGCTGCAATGGCTGGTGCGATGGGGCGACAAGGGGCGGTTGCGCATGGCTCAGACGGACGCCGCCATCATCTTTGACGGCCAACTGGCGGAGTTGCAGCCGCATTTGGAATCGGGCCCAAACGAATTGTGTTTCACGCATCAATTGGTGCTGCCGGGAGGCGCGCGTCATTCACTCAGCGACGTGCGATTTTTTGCCGGCCGCCCGTCCATCGCGCTGGTGGGGAGCGCCTTCTACATGTTGCGCAGCGCGCCGCCAGATGATTTGCTCAACAATTGGGTGGAACAAAAAGCTCTGCCAGTCAGCAAGTTGAGCCACCGGCTTTTGACCAAGCTGCGCAAGACCCAATCGGCCGCCGACGCGCGTTGGGAGCAACTCTGCGTTGTTCACCAAGCCGAACCGCGCTTCATCTTCGAGTTGGTGGATGATGTGGTGCGCTTGCGGCTGGCGGCAAAAAGCATGGACGATAGCCTCTTGTGGCATTGGACCGGCCAGGAGTGGGAACTCGATGAGCCGCGTCTAAACCTGGACGGAAAACCTAGAATCCTGGATGACCCCCGCCTGGAGAAAGCCATCCAATGGCTTTGTCGTTTGGACTGGTTCACGCCCGAACCCGGGCTATGGGTAGGCGACGCCAATGATAATTTTCTGGCCCAAATGGCTGCCGCCTGGCCCGACCGGCCCGACCAGGCCGAATATCTGGCCAATCCGGCGTTCCATCGTTTGTTCCTATCACCCCACCCGCTACGGCCGCGGCTGATGGTGCAAGGCAGCGGCATTGATTGGTTCTCCGTTTCGTCGGCGTGGGAAGCCGAAGGACTGAAGTTGACACCGGCCGACTTGCTTTGCTTGCAAACGGCCACCGGGCGATTCATCAAATTGCCCGACGCCGGCTGGCTGCAATTGGACCAGGCGGCAGTGCAATCGGCACACGAGGCGATGGCCGATTTAGGGGTGGATGGCCTGCTCGCCGTGCCGCAAAAGCTGGGTCTGGAACAGGCGGCACATCTGGACGAAACCGGCTTGCGACGATTTGGCGATGCGCCGGAAGCACAGGCCTGGCGCAAACGCCTCGCTGAATTTAGCGGCGTCCCGGTGACGCCCCTGCCAGCCTCGATCACCGCGGAGCTTCGCCCCTATCAGCAGAGCGGTTTCCATTTCTTGTGCCATCTGACGCTGCACAAACTGGGCGGCATCTTAGCCGACGACATGGGTCTTGGCAAAACTTTGCAAACCCTAGTGTGGCTGGCCTGGTTGAAGCAAACTCATCTGACCAGCCGTCCGGCCCTGGTCATCTGCCCAGCCTCAGTCTTGCACAATTGGCGGCGGGAATGCCAACGGTTCACACCGGAATTGAAGGTGCTGGTTTTGGAAAGCGGCGCGGCCCGGCATAATCTGCGCCGTAAAATTCCCGAACACGATTTGATCGTCACCAATTACGCCTTGCTGCGGCGGGACCTGGAGGCTTTGCAAAGGTTCTCCTTCCGGGCTGTGGTGCTCGATGAGGCCCAGTTCATTAAGAATCCTGACGCGCAAATCACTATTTCGGTCAAACAATTGCAAGCCGACCAACGCCTGGCGCTGACCGGCACGCCGTTAGAGAACAGGCTGCTGGACCTTTGGAGCATCGTCGATTTCATCCAGCCGGGGCACTTGGGAACGCAGCAGAAGTTCCGCGAAAAATACGAGCCGCCCGGCGACGATGCCAGCGACGAGAGGCGCATCGCCCGCCGACGCCTGTCGGCCAAGCTGCGCCCGTTGCTGCTGCGCCGCCTCAAAACCGAAGTGGCGCGCGATTTGCCTGAGCGCATCGAGCAAAGGCGCGATTGTGAGTTAGGTGAGGCTCAGCGGAAACTATACCTGGCCGAATTGCGCCGCAGCCGCGAACAGGTGATGAATACGGTCGCCGAACGCGGGATCAAAAGCAGCACCATTCACGTTCTGGCCGCATTAACGCGACTGCGCCAGATTTGCTGCCATCCGCTCCTCGTCGGTAACGACGCCATTTCGGGCAAGACCGAGACGCTGTTTGAGTTGCTGGAACCGTTGCTGGCGGAGAACCACAAAGTTTTGCTCTTCAGCCAATTTGTCCAGATGCTCCGCATTCTGGAGCGGGAATGCGCCGCCCGCCAGATCCCCACGCACATTCTGACCGGTGAGACCAAGAACCGGCAGGAAGTCACGCAAGCCTTTGCGGACGACACGCACGGCGGCGTTTTCCTGCTCAGTTTGCGCGCGGCCGGCACCGGTCTCAACCTGACCACCGCCAGCAACGTCGTCCTCTACGATCCTTGGTGGAATCCTGCTGTGGAAGCGCAGGCCATCGACCGCTCCCATCGCATCGGGCAGACCTTGACGGTCAACGCCTATCGGTTGATCGCGCCTGGGACGGTGGAAGAAAAAATCTGGGAATTGCAGCAACGTAAGGCCAAGACCATTGCCGACGTTCTGGGCGAGCAGGGCTTCGCCCGCAACCTATCCAAGGCCGACTTGGAGTACCTCTTTGCGGACGATGAGGATATGATCAAAGCCGTATGACCGATTTTGCAGGACCGCACGGGTGGATGGCGATGGTGGCATTTTTGTTTCTGGCCATAGTTGGTCCGTCCGCACAAGGCCGATCCCCCGCCACGGACGCGCTCAACCACGCCGCCGAATTGCGCGATAGCGGTGACTTTAAAGGCGCAGCGGAAGCGCTAACCCAGGCGCTACGGGCGCCTGGCCTTTCCTCGGAAGAACAGAAACAGTTGGAGTTTCAGCGCGACGTCCTCAAACGCATCCAGCAGGATTACTCGCTGACGCGGGAAGAACTTTTCCACAAATTGACCACGTCGCTCAAGGACGCCACGCGCCAGGAATTCGATCAATGGCTGGCCGAGGGATGGTTCGACGGTAGAAGTATTGATGGTCAAACCTATTATGTGGACGTCAGTGTCCGCAACCTCTACTTCCGGCATCCGGAGCTGAAGAGCAGGCGGATGGATGGCAAGGATAACACGCCGGAACAGAAAGCGCGGCTGGAGATTTGCCGGGCCATCAAAGAGGCTGCGCGTAAAGAAGGGATGCCCTACGTCTTGCCGCATCATTTTCTTTGCTCGATGACCGTCAACGTGTCGAATGATGCCGCACCGGCGGGCGCAATGGTTCGCGCCTGGCTGCCTATTCCGCGCAAGTATCCATTCCAGGATGAGTTCAAATTGTTGGGCAGTACGCCGACTTTTGCGAATGTGGCGCCGGAGACCAGCCCCATACGTTCGGTCTTGATGGAGCAACGAGCTGAGTCGGGGCAGCCCACTCGATTCGAGATTACCTACAGCTACACCGAGCACGGCGTGTTTTTTGATCTCAAACCAGAAGCGATTGTCCGGTCCGATTTGAGCGATCCGGCGCTGGCGAGATTTGTGGCTGAGGCGCCGCATGTTGTTTTTACCGACAATATTAAGAATCTGGCGCGGGAAATCATCGGCTCCGAAACCAATCCCATGCTGCAAGCCAAAGCCTTTTACGATTGGATCGGCGGCAATGTCTTCTACAGTTTTGCGAGAGAGTATTCGACGATTCCCAATCTCAGCGATTATTGTCTCACGCACCGATACGGCGATTGCGGGCAGGAGGCGCTGCTGTTCATCACTCTGTGCCGGTCGCAAGGCATCCCCGCGCGCTGGCAGAGCGGTTGGGACACCTTTCCCGGAGGCAAGGACATTCATGACTGGACGGAAATTTACCTCGCGCCTTACGGATGGGTGCCGGTCGATCCGTGGGCGGGTCTTTTTGCCGCGCGCTATGCCACCGCCCTAACGGATGCGGAGCGGCGCGAATTGCACGACTTCTATTTCGGCGGCCTTGATTACTACCGCATGGCGGCCAACAGCGACCACAGCATGACCTTGACGCCGCCCAAAGCCACCATGCGCTCGGATGACGTCGATTTTCAACGCGGCGAATTGGAGTGGGATGGAGGCAATATTTATTTTGACAAGTATTCCTACAAGTTGAATGTCCAGGAACTGAAGTGAAATTCACAACCCAACGCGCCCTCGACTGCGCCACCGCCGCCGCCCGTGCCGCGGGCCGCCTGATGCGCCGCGAGCAGGCTGCGCCCAAGAAAATCAATTCGCAATCCCAGCACGACATCAAGCTCGAACTGGATGTCCGTTGCCAGAAATTGATTGAGAAGACGCTATTGCGCGCTTTCCCGGAATCCGCCGTTCTGGGCGAGGAAGGCGTGGCGGGCCGGGCCGGGGCGCCGCTTCGTTGGGTGGTGGACCCGATCGACGGCACTGTCAACTTTACTTACGGTATCCCGCATGCCTGCGTTTCCATCGCCCTGCAACAGCGATTGCCTAGCGGAGAATTCTCTACGATCGTTGGTGTGGTCTACGATCCATTTTGCGATGAGCTTTGGAGCGCGATTCGCGCAGCGCCAGCCCGCTTGAATGGCAAAGTGATTCACGCCAGCCGCCGCAAGGACTTGGCTGAATCCATCGTCGCCATCGGCTTTTCCAAGAGCGAAGCCAGCCTCAACGAAAACCTACCCGTTTTCAACGCCCTGGTTCGGCGCGTGCGCAAAATTCGAATGATGGGGGCGGCAGCCCTGGCGCTCGTTTATGTAGCCAGTGGGCGATTCGATGCCTACATCGAATCCGGCATCTCGCTCTGGGACATTGCCGCCGGTGGATTGATCTTAGAATGCGCGGGCGGGGAATTCTGGCATCGGCCTCTGCCGAGCGGCACCCAGTACCGCATGATCGCCAATAACGGCCTGCTGCGTGCAAAGTTGGAACGCATTTCCCACGCCGCGCGAAAAACCGGGGCGGTTGAAGCCACAGATTAACACAGATCAACACAGACCAGAAGGAGTTGTGAGCGCAAATGGAGTTACTCAGCGGGCGAAGCTTTTTTTTCTGAAAATCGGTGTTCATCTGTGTCAATCTGTGGCTCACCTCCGCTCTCAGAATTCAACCGCTGGCTTTAGGCTGGAAGGCCGTTACAAAAGCCCTGCCTGCTTGCCGCCGCCCAATTTAAGCCCCAGTTTTTTGTAACTCAATTCCGTCGCCACGCGGCCTTGGGAGGTGCGGTTGAGGTAGCCTTCCATGATTAAAAACGGCTCATAGACTTCTTCCAGCGTGTCCGGCTCTTCGCCCACTGCTACCGCCAGAGAATTTAGCCCAACCGGGCCGCCCGCGAATTTCATCACAATCGTTTCCAAAATCCGCTTGTCCATTTCATCCAACCCGTTCTGGTCGATGGCCAGCATGGCCAGCGCTTGGTCGGCCACCGGCACGGTAATGCGACCATCACCGCGAACTTGGGCGTAATCGCGCACCCGCCGCAACAGGTTGTTGGCGATGCGCGGCGTGCCGCGGCTGCGCCGGGCGATCTCCATCGCGCCGGGCGCTTCGAGGCTGACGGCCAGCAAATTGGCCGAACGCAGGAGGATTTGCTGGAGTTGCTCGGCATGGTAATAATCCAGCCGCTCGCGAATGCCGAAGCGCGTCAGCAACGGCGCTGTCAACAAACCGCTGCGGGTGGTGGCGCCGATGAGCGTGAAGCGCGGCAGCGACAGGCGCACGCTGCGGGCGTTGGGGCCTTGATCGATGATGATGTCCAGCTTGAAATCTTCCATCGCCGGGTAAAGATATTCCTCGATGCTCTTTTGCAGCCGGTGGATTTCGTCGATGAACAGAACGTCGCCCTCCTCCAAATTGGTGAGCAAACCGGCCAGGTCGCCGGCTTTCTCGATGGTGGGGCCGCTGGTGCATTTGAGGTTGGAGTTCATGCTCTTGGCGATGATGTGAGCCAGGGTGGTTTTGCCCAGGCCGGGCGGGCCGCTGAAGAGCAGATGATCGAGCGCTTCACCGCGTTGCTTGGCGGCTTGGACGGCGATTTCCAGTCGCTCCTTGACCTTGGGCTGGCCGACGAATTCGGAAAAGAGCGAAGGCCGCAGCGTCATTTCCAACGCGGCGTCCGGCTTGGCCAATACATCCGAGATTTTGCGCTCCGCCATCTCCATGCAGGATGGGCAACGCAGCGCGCAGCGACAAGGGAAAACTGGGGAAGCGGGAGAAAACCCTCGTCCTACGTGATTTCAGCTCCGGCGCTTCCTGGGACGCCGCGATTTTCGTCGTCGATCAATGCCGCGAGTTTCCCCAAAGTTTCCGCCAGAACATCCTCCCCGATGCGACCGATGAACGCGGCCCGACGACTCTTCCAATCGAGGCTGCGCACTTGATCCGCCAGAATCACGCCAGTTATCGGCAAACCGTCGGGCAGTAAGACTTCAAACGGGTACTGTTTCCTGTGGCTTGTGATCGGGCACGCCAAGAGCAATCCAACTTTTCGATTGTATTGGCTGCTCGAAATAACCGCCGCCGGACGGCGACCGGCCTGTTCATGACCCGCTTGCGGAGTGAAATCCAGCCATATCAAATCGCCGCGTTTTGGAACGTATCCGACTTTCACCAAGCCTCCCGGCCCTCCGGACGCCCCCAATCGGTTTCTGCATGCTTCCTGGTCTTGCGCACCTGTGCCAGGAGAACGCTCAAGCGGTAGCGTTTTTTGCGCTCGCGACTTATCACCAACGTTCCCTCCTTCAATTGAAGATCCACTTCGGTGCCTTTGCCCAATCGGATTTCTTGAGCGAACGCGCGCGGAATGCGGATGGCCAGGCTGTTCCCCCAGCTTTGCACAGCGGTTTTCATTCTTATGTATCTACTATGAAGATACGGATTTGGCAAATTAAAACTCCCGCAAGCCAATTGCTCACGGAACCAATTGGGTGCAAGGGCGTGAGGCAATGGGTGCCGCTGTAACGCTAAACTATGGGCGAGCACCACCAGTTGTAGGGGAAACCCCGAACGCGCACGGTTTTCAGCGAGACTAGCACTGTTTTTGACAAATAAAAGTTGGCAATTTGCCATTCTCGTGGCATTAGTCCCGCTCCAAGATTTTTATGCTGAAGATAAAACACAACAAAATAACAACATGTTTGGCGGTTCTGGCCGCCGTGGTGGGCTTTGCTCCGGGCGTTTTCGCCGGGGAAGCGGATATCAAAATACCTGACCTCACGGGCGTAAAATTTGATGGACTGGGCGGCGTCAGCGGCGCCACGCTGATGTATCTGGGCCTGGTGGTCTGCCTCATCGGCGCGGTTTTCGGGCTGGTGCAATACTTTCAGACCAAGGCGTTGCCGGTACACGAGAGCATGGCCCAGGTTTCGGAAACGATCTGGGAAACCTGCAAGACCTACCTCTTCACGCAAGGCAAATTCCTAGCCATCCTTTGGGTGCTCATTGCCGGCTGCATGATGTACTATTTCCTGGGGCTGCAGCACGACGTTTCCGTGGGCAATGTAGTGCTCATTCTGCTCTGTTCCATCCTCGGCATTCTCGGCTCTTATGGCGTGGCTTGGTTCGGCATCCGGATCAACACGGTGGCCAATTCGCGCACCGCCTTCTCCGCGCTTAAAGGTAATCCGCTCGGCACTCTGGGCATCCCGCTGCGCTCGGGCATGAGCGTCGGCCTGTTGCTGGTGGCGGTGGAATTGTTCTTCATGATTTGCATTCTGATGTTTCTCAAAGAACTCGCCGGGCCGTGCTTCATCGGTTTCGCCATTGGCGAATCGCTGGGCGCTTCGGTGCTGCGCATTTGCGGCGGCATCTTCACCAAAATTGCCGACATCGGCTCCGACCTGATGAAAATCGTCTTCAAGCTTCCGGAAGATGATCCGAAGAATCCCGGCGTGATCGCCGACTGCACCGGCGACAACGCTGGTGACAGCGTCGGACCGACGGCGGATGGTTTTGAAACTTACGGCGTGACCGGGGTGGCGTTGATCGCGTTTCTGGCCCTGGCCTTGTCGGAAAAAATCGACCAACCGACTTGCGCGACGCTCATCATCTGGTTGTTCGTCATGCGCGCCCTGATGATTCTGACATCCTTGTTTTCCTATTTTGTTAATGAAGGCATCAGCAAGGCCATGTTCGGCGGCAAGAAAGACTTCGATTTTGAAGCGCCGTTGACACATCTCGTCTGGCTGACCTCAGCCATATCCATTGCGGTGACGTTTATCGCCAGCAAGCTTCTGCTCGGCGATTTCAAGGATGGGGCCGGAGTCGTGCAACCAAATCTGTGGTGGGTGTTATCGGTCATCATCAGTTGTGGCACCGTGGCGGGGGCGATTATCCCGGAGTTCACCAAGGTGTTTGTCAGCACCAACTCGCGCCATGTCCGCGAAGTCACCAACTGCTCCAAACACGGCGGCGCGTCCCTCAACATCTTGTCGGGCTTCGTGGCCGGCAATTTCTCCGCCTTCTGGATGGGTCTTTGCATAATGGTGCTCATGGCCGCGTCTTATTACTTCTCCCAGAATCCGGCCTTGCACTCGCTGTTGCCGGCCAAGTTCGCTTTTGCCGCGCCGATTTTTGCCTTCGGCCTGGTGGCCTTCGGATTTCTCGGCATGGGGCCGGTGACCATCGCGGTGGATAGTTACGGCCCGGTCACGGACAACGCGCAATCGGTTTATGAACTGAGTCAAATCGAAGGGCGCAAAGGCATCAAAGAAGAAATCAAGCGCGATTTCGGTTTCGACGCAGACTGGGAGAATGCCAAGTACGCGCTGGAAAAAGGCGACGGCGCCGGCAATACCTTCAAAGCCACGGCCAAACCCGTGCTCATCGGCACGGCGGTCGTGGGCGCGACGACGATGGTGTTTGGCATCATCATGTTGTTGCAGAAGATGTATGAGATTCAGGTCGCGTCGGGGGTGGCCGGTCCTTTCAAGCCCGTGATTGACGCGCTGAGCATCGTGCAGCCTGAGATCATCCTGGGCCTGATCATGGGTGGCGCGGTCATCTACTGGTTCACGGGCGCGTCCTGCCAGGCGGTGGTTACCGGCGCATACAGCGCAGTGGTTTACATCAAGGAACACATGAATCTTTCGGCCAGCACGGCCTCGCAAAAGGACAGCAAGGAAGTCGTGCGCATCTGCACGGTTTACGCGCAGAAAGGGATGTGGAACATTTTCATTGTGGTGTTCTGCTTTGCCCTCGCGCTGCCCTTCTTCAATGCGTACTTCTTCATCGGCTACCTGATCGGCATCGCGTTTTTCGGCCTGTTTCAAGCCATCTTCATGGCCAATGCCGGTGGCGCCTGGGACAACGCCAAAAAAATCGTTGAGGTTGATCTCCGGCAAAAAGGAACTGAGCTTCATGCCGCCACCGTCGTGGGCGACACTGTGGGCGATCCGTTCAAGGACACCTCCTCAGTCGCGATGAACCCGGTCATCAAGTTCACCACCCTCTTTGGCCTCCTTGCTACAGAGATCGCCGTGACCATGAAAGACCAGGGCACCAAGACGGGCATCGGCATTTTGTTTTTCATTGTCGCGCTCATTTTCGTTTACCGGTCGTTTTACTGCATGCGCATTCCGGAAGAAGCGGCTGGCGCAAAGTAAGCTCCCATGCGGATAGTTTCGCTGCTGCCCAGTTGCACGGAGATCGTTTGCGCGCTGGGTTGCGCGGAGCGGTTGGTGGGGCGGTCGCACGAATGTGATTTCCCGCCGGAAATCCAATCCCTGCCTGTCTGCACTTCGCCGCGGCTGGACCCCGCCGCGTCCAGCGCCGCCATCGACGCCCAGATCAAGTCGTTGTTGCAAGGCGCGCTCTCCGTGTATGAGCTGGATGTCGCGCGGCTGCGGGAGTTGCGACCGGACATCATTCTGACGCAGGACCAATGCGCGGTGTGCGCGGTCAGCCTGGCCGATCTGGAAAAAGCTTTGCCCCAAGTTCTCGCCCGCGAGGCGAAGATTATCTCCGTCGCCCCGAAGCGGTTGGCGGATGTGTGGAAGGACATCCAAACTATTGCCGATGCCTTGGGCCAGCATGAACCCGGCCGCGCCGTTCTTTTGCAATTAAAGAACCGCGTGGTCGATGTGATCCTGAAAACATGCCTGATCAAGAAAAGGCCGTCGGTGGCCTGCCTGGAGTGGCTCGATCCGCTCATGGCCGCCGGCAATTGGGTGCCGGAGATGGTGGAACTGGCTGGTGGCCGCGATGTTCTCGGCCAACCGGGACTCCCCTCCGGCTGGCTGGAATGGAATAAATTGGTTGAGCTAGACCCGGACATGGTGGTGATGATGCCATGCGGATTCGACTTGGAGCGCACGCGACTCGAAGCCAAGGTGTTGGAGGAGCGGCCTGAATGGCGCAAGCTGCGCGCAGTCAAATCGAAGAATGTTTTTGTGGCGGACGGGAACCATTACTTTAACCGTCCGGGCCCGCGCGTGGTGGAATCGATTGAGATTTTAGCCGAGATCCTCCAGCCCAAGCTCTTCTCTTTCGGCCACGAAAAGCGGGGCTGGGCGCGTTTGTGACACCAGTTTTGCTTTGAAAGATGCGCCGAATAGTTTCCGGCTGATGCCCGATCTCCATTGCGCGGAGTCTCTCCAATTTGCCTTTCCCCACATGCGTCGGCAACGTATTCTCAGCAGAAGCCGTGCGACAGAAAAAGGATGCGCCGGTCATAATGCGGTAACAATCCGATGGCAGTGTAGTGGGCATGAAAATAAATTATTCATTTCGGCCGCGCCGCACGACAACGCTTTTGCTGGCGCTTTCCACCGCAAGCCTGCTCGTCACCGCCACCGCGGTCCGGGCGGAATCACCTTCCGATACCCTGGAGCAGGGCATTTACTCGGAAGAGACCAAGGGCGACCTCGAGGCCGCCATGCAGTTGTATCAAAAAGTGATCGCCCAGGCCAAAGCCGACCTGGCTTCTGCCGCGCAAGCCCAATATCACCTGGGGGTTTGTTACTACAAGAAGGATGATTTCACGGACGCCAACGCCGCCTTTGAATCTGTGGTAAAGGATTACCCGGACCAAACGAACATTGTCGCTCTGGCCCGCAAGTATCTGAGCGGCGCCAAGACGTTGCTGCCTGCTCCTTGGACGGATGGCGAGGTCATGCGCCTGGATCTCAAACTGGGCGGCGGAATGAAGATTGGCATGGCCGATTATGCCGTGAATGCCGGCGAAACCAATGGGCAAAAAATCTGGCGCTTCACCACGCACCTCGGTGCGGCTGGCAATCAATCGATCAGCAGTGTGGAGGCTGAGGCTGGCACGCTCAGCCCGCTCCACAGTCGCTGGAAACATACTTTGCTAGGGGAGGTCGATGCGGTCTATGCCCCGGACCACATCGATCTGAAGACAACAGGCAAGGATGAGATCAACAAAATCGATATCACTTACTCGGTCATTGACAACGAAGAGACGGTGGAATGGATGCGTTGCCTGCCCTTGGCTGACGGCTACAAGGTCAGCCAGCCGCTCATGGCCAGCTTGGTGTCGCACATTATTCCAGTAACTTTCGAGGTCAGCGGGCCGGAGCAAGTGCAAGTCGCAGCCGGCACTTATAGTTGTTTCAAGGTTGCTTTAAGCATTGCCCAGACTTTTTGGATTTCAGCGGATCCCAAGCATTACGTGGTGAAATTCGAGGCCGGCGGCGCGGTGGGCGAATTGGCCAGCGTCACGCTGCGAACGCCCGGTGAACGGGCAGCCTACACGGACGCCGCCTTCGGCTTTTCGCTCTCAGCGCCAGCCGGTTGGTCATTTGACAACAGTGAATTGGACAAGAAGGATCGGACGGCTGTTTCCATTATTGACCCGCAAGGTGTCGCCAACAGCGAGATGTCCGTGTTGATGAAAAGCTCAATCAAGAACGGGGAAACCAATTCCGTTCGCACAGCCATGGAAACGGGCTTGGCGGACCAGGCCAAGATGTTCAAAGACTTCAAAACACGCGGTGATAGTTGGAGGGACCTGACGCTGGCAGGTTTCCCGGCGGTCAGTGTCGTGAGCGATTACGTGAGCGGGAAAGAGGCGATGGTGTCGTATCACGTTTTGAGCTTCGATTCGACCAATTCCGTGCGGTTCGACGTTTTCGCCCGCGCCGCGGATTTCGAGGCGTTTCAGCCCAAGATTGACGAGGTGATCAGTTCCTACAAGGCCAAGTGAGAAGCATCCTGCGAAAAATCTCCCTCCGCGCCAGCCGGCCCGCTTCGGGCTGGCTGACGCTGCTTTTATTGCTCTCGGTGTTAGTGCCTTCGGCTTGTTTGGTCTGGTTCATGAAGCAGGCCATGCGCAACGAGAGCCTGGCCATGCGCCAGCAAGTGATGGACGACCTCGCCCAAGCCCGCGATCAGCTCGATGCTTATTGGCCGAATGCAACGCGCAGCCTGGACACGAACTTGCCGGCGTCTGCTTTATTTGCCGCTGCCATCCGCGAAGGTGTCGCCGAGAGCGTCGTTTGTTTTGACGCGTCCGGCAAAGTTGTTTATCCCGACGCCGGTTTGCCGCGCGAACGCGATGCCGATTTCTCAATCGCCAATTCCAAAGACCCAGCGGCGGCGGCCGCGTACTTTGCTGCTCTGGCCAAAAACACCACCAACGACACGCTCGCGGCCCGAGCGTTGCAAGCGGAAGCGCGGTGCCTCATGGGAGCCGGAAAAAAGGAGGAAGCGATTGCGGTGGTGACGAACTCGCTGGCCGCGCCGAGATTCGAACAGACGTCCGATGCGCAAGGAAGATGGATAGTTCCAAACGCGGAATTAATGGTATTGGAAACCGGCGAGCCAGACCAGCCATTGCTTGAACGCCTGCGAAAATCGTTGCTGGATTACAACAGCGCCATGCCTGCGGCGCAACGGCGTTTCCTGATGCGCCGTCTGCAAGGACTTTTCCCGCAAGAGCCGATCTTTCCCACACTGTCGGCGGAGGATTTGGCGGCGGCTTATATTGCAGCGGAGCCGGCCCGTCCGGGTGGCGAACAATTGCAGGCGGCGGCGTTGCCTGGCGTTTGGAAAATCACATCCAACGACCGCCGACTCACGCTCTTGTTCGACACCGGCAGTTTGCAAGCGCGGCTGGCTGCGGTTCTGGGAACGCATGTTCTCCTGGTGCCGCCTGGACCGGCTTCCGGCTCTTATGCCATGGCCGCGGGAAGCAGCCTGCCCGGCTGGCAAATCGTGCCGTCGGTTCGTGAGCAGGGTCTGTTAGATGCGGCTGCCAAAGCGCAGATCGCCTCCTACTTTTGGGTGGGCGCCATCGCACTGGCGGCGGTCGTGGCGCTGGCGGTGCTGGCCGTGCGGATGATCCGGCGTCAGGCTGCGGTGGCGCAACTCCGAAACGACTTGGTCGCAAACGTCACGCATGAATTGAAAACGCCACTGGCCTCCATGCGCTTGCTGGTGGACACACTCTTGAAGACTCCCGTCTTGCACGAAGAAACCGCCCGCCAATACTTGCAATTGATCGCGCAGGAGAACTTGCGCCTGAGCCGACTGATTGACAATTTTCTGGCTTTCTCCCGCATGGAACGGAACAAGCAGGCTTTTGATTTTTCCGAAGCCGCGCCCAAGGACATTGTTGACGCCGCCGCTGCCGCAGTGCGGGAGCGGTTCAGCTCGCCCGAGTGCCGGTTCGAGGCTCACGCCGCGGCTGATTTGCCGCGCGTCACCGCGGATACCGGCGCGCTAGTGACGGCGCTTTTGAACTTACTGGACAACGCCTACAAATATTCCGG
>DASYNM010000198.1:0-3255 GCA_036008545.1 Verrucomicrobiia bacterium | reverse complement strand
TATCAAATCAAGGAATCGGTGCTGCTGGACACCTCGGGCGACGCTTCGATTTTTGGCATCGTCATTACGGCGCGGGGCAGCCACGCGGAGGAGATGCGGCGGGAGTTCGCAAGCCTGGGAGCCGAGGGCCTGGCGCGGCGGAGGTTGCAAATGTGCGTGGACAGGTTTATCGACGTGAAGCGGATGGGAGAATTGGAACACTCCGATAACCGAACGGACAACGAGTTCTTCCTGGCGGAAGTATTCGAGATCAAGAACTTTCTCAAAGAGGACGCGCAAGCGAGCTGGTACAAGCTGGAGGTGGCCGCCGAAGTTGTGGCTAACCTGTTGCCGCTGCCGATTTCAGGCGTCCGTCGCAGCCCTCTTGCGCTGCCTCATCCTTGTCAAATAGTGCATATTCTGGAGGTTCATTGTGTGGCGCTGCCGCCGGCCATCGTGCAGGAGCGGACGATTGAAAAACCGTGGCTGCACTTCAGTCGGCTGCGCAAAACACTCTCCGGATATTGGACAGTGACGACAACCATCTCGACTTTAACTGACGCCGTCAGGCCGGAAGAGATTGACGATTACAGGGAAGCTGTGCGCGAAATTCGGTCGCAATCATCCTGGTCGTTGCAGGTGCCGGCAGGGCAGGCTCGTCCGCACCAGAGGAGCGATTTTGGAAAATTGCCCGTTTCGTGGGAAGCTTCCGCTAGTTCTTTCCCCCGCGTGACCAAGACGGCTCCCGCGCCAAGAGCCGGGATCCCGGTGTCCGACCTTCGATCTGCACCCGCGCGCGAACCAACGAAGGAGTCCGAGGTTCCCTCGGCAACGGCCACACCCGCACAGCCCGGGGAGATTCGTTATCGCCGCCGCAAGCGTCACCGCCGCAGCAGTCGTGAAGACAAAAAATTGATCATTTGGCAGGCCATTCTTGGCTTCTTCCTAGTGATCGTCCTGCTGCTCTCAGCGATGGCGTTTTTCAAAAAAACCGCTCCTAAAATGATCAAGCCCATCACCGTGCCCGATAATTTGCAGGAGAATGTGGAGCAGAAGCCATGAGGCTGCGCGAACATTGCTTCACCGTTGGCTATACGCGGCTCGTCGCAGACGGTCCGCTATTCCACGCCAGCTTTCCGCTGGCGGAGGCGCTTCCACAATAATCAACTCCGCCCCCGCTTCGTCGCTGCGATGCAGTTCCGCATAAAGTGCGCGCGCGAAGGCCTCCGCATTTGGCGGAATGAATGCAACCCGGCCGAATTGCTCCCGCAAAGGAACGTGGCTGTGCGTGACAAGATGAATTTTCTCACGCGCCAGGCCGAACGCCGAAACCTGCGCCGCCAAATCCGCTTCGTCGCGCCATCTCAGCACCTCCAGTCTGGCTTCGGGTGAGTAATGTCGAAGCAATTGGCCCGGACTGCGCGCGATGGCTTCCGGCGCGCCGCCGATTTCCACCGCGCCCTCGCCCAGAACAGCTTGGAGCGAGTCGGCTGAAATCATGCCCGGCCGCAACAATCTCGGCGGCGTTGAAGTCAAGTCGAGCACCGAAGATTCAATTCCCACGTCCGCCGGGCCGCCATCGATGATCAAGGATATTTTTGCACCCAGGCTCTTGCGGACGTGTTCGGCGGCGGTTGGGGAAAGTTCAGTCGACAGGTTGGCGCTCGGTGCCGCCAGCGGAAAGCCGCAGGCCTGGATGACCGCTTGAATGAACGGATGACTGGGCCAGCGCACGCCCACTGTCGCACCGCTCGCCGTCACCAACGACGGAATCTCCTCCGAGCGCGGCAGAACCAGCGTCAACGGGCCCGGCCAGAACGCCGCCGCCAATCGGTCCGCCGCTGCGGGCCAGGCGCTCACGCAACTACGCGCCAATTCCAGGCTCGCCACGTGGACGATGATTGGGTTTTCCGCGGGCCTTCCTTTGGCCTCGAAAATACGCCGCACCGCCTCCACATCCCAGGCGTTCGCCGCCAGGCCATAAACCGTTTCCGTCGGCAGCGCCACCAGTTGCCCGGCGCGCAACAACTCCGCCGCCAGCTTAACCGCTTCGTTAAACTGGGCCTGTGTTTTGATTGTCAATACTTCCGCTGTCATCTGACGCGAAACTGATTACTAGCAAATTTCGCCCGCTTTTCCTACACTTTCCGAGTGCTCGATGACCTGGCCCAACAACTTGCCCGCAATCAATCGCTGACCGATCAACAGGTTGGCGTCGCCGTCGAGCACCTGGCCGGCGCTAACGCCAGCGTCGAAACCAAGGCCGCCTTTCTTACCGCACTGGCGCGCAAGGGTGAAACGACCGAGGAGATCGCCGGATTCGCACGAGCGTTGCGTCTCCTGGCGATCGATCCGCCGATCGACGCCGAGACTCGGGCGCGCCAGATACTCGACGTCTGTGGCACCGGCGGAGATCGGCTGAACACGTTCAACATTTCGACCACCGTGGCGCTGGTGGCCGCGTCGGCGGGCGTGCCGGTGGCCAAGCACGGCAACCGCGCCGT
The DNA here is from genome assembly GCA_036008545.1 of Verrucomicrobiia bacterium. Classification (GTDB taxonomy): domain Bacteria; phylum Verrucomicrobiota; class Verrucomicrobiia; order Limisphaerales; family Palsa-1400; genus Palsa-1400. The sequence continues at coordinate 772 of DASYNM010000198.1, read as the reverse complement.
CACTTCCCAGGCGGGCAGCGCCGACGTGCTGGAGGCGCTGGGCATAAAGATCGACTTGACGCCGGCGCGGGCCGCGCAGTCGTTGCGGGAGCATGATTTCGCCTTCTTCTTCGCCCCCAATTATCATCCGGTCTTCAAACAGATCGCGCCCGCGAGGAAATGGTGCGGCGAGCGCGGCCAAAAAACCATTTTCAATTATCTCGGTCCCCTGCTCAATCCTGCCCGGCCCGCGCTCCAATTGGTTGGTGTGTCGCGCCCGGACCTCTGCCTTCCGCTGGCAGGTGTGTTGCAATCGCTGGGCTTGCGGCGCGCCATGGTCGTTTGCGGCTCCGTCCCGAACGGGCACTTGGACGAATTGTCCACGCTGGGAGAAACCACGGTCGCCGAATTCTATCAGCCCCGCGGACTGACTACCTCGACGCTCATGCCCGCAAATTTTCCCATTCAAACCGCCACGCTGGCCGATTTGGCCGGCGGCAATCGCGAGGACAATGCGGAGATAATCCGCCAGTTGTTGCGCGGCAAGGATCGCGGACCCAGGCGCGACGCGACGCTGCTGAACGCCGCCGCCGCGCTGTTTGTCGCCGAAAAATGCCGCACGCTGACTGACGGCTGGGAGCTGGCGGCGGGATTGATCGATTCCGGCAAAGCCTGGGCCAAACTGCAGGCGCTCATCGCGTTTTGAGGCGTCAAGTACCGAACTTGACGGAGCAGGCCAATGAGGCATCCTGCCGACATGTATAAAATTATCGGAGCGGACCAGAAGGAGTAC
>DASYNM010000197.1:0-9797 GCA_036008545.1 Verrucomicrobiia bacterium | reverse complement strand
GTTGGCTTCCTGCCCTTGCCAGACCACGTAGCGGCCATCGCTGCGCGGATTTTCCTGGCTCAACGGAGTGTGGGTCAACTGCGCGATGGAGCCATTGCTGGCCGTGACATCGCGCGCGTAAATCTCCCAGTTGCCGTCGCTCTGATCCTGCCAAAAGGCCCAACGTCCGCGCGCACGCGGATTGATGGCGCCGCGCGTGGAATTGGCCAGCACATTGGTGGGGCCGGACATCGTCCCGACCTGGGCCAATCCAACAAAGAAATTGGTATCGCCCAAAGCGTCTGTCAACGTGATGCGGACGGTGTACCAACCTGGCGGTTCGACGACGCCACCGTTGCCCAAGCCGTTCCAATTAAAAGTGACCGGGCTGGCGCCGATGTTGGTGTAATTTACAGTCAGCACGTCTGGCAGCGCACTTTGGTCATAGCCGTAGAGTGGATTGATGGTCCATCCCACAACGGTCGGCGTGTTGCTCGATTGATAAACGCCCGCGACCTCGCCCAGCACGCCAACGGAGTGCGGGCCGATGCTGAGGTTGGACAGGACGATCGGCGTAGCGATGTTGGTGGGCAGGCGATAATAGTTGCTGTCGAGCGTCCATTCGTAATTGGTGACCGCCACGCCGCCGATGGTAAATTGCGCTGAAACACCGAAGGCAGGCGTTGCAGGCGCACCACTGATGGTGGTGGGCGGAGCCGTCGAACTGACAACCCAACTTGCCGTAACGGCGTTGCTGGCCGGCAAATAGGTTCCGTAGAGCGAACGACCCAAAACCGAAAGCGTATTGGTGCCCGCCGGCAGGCCCGATAAGGCCAACGGTGTGGAAACCGACGCCTCGGCACTCCAAGCGCCGCCGTTCAATTGGTAAATGTAGAAGTCAACATTTTGCCCGGTGACGTTAAGCGCGGCGGTCGTTCTGGAAGTCGGCGAAGACGGAGCATTGGAAATGGTGGCCCAGCCGGTTACGCCTTGGAAAATGTCGATTTGCGCGTTCACGGCATTGGGATTAGTCGCGGCTTGAAACGTGATGGAGGCGTCGCCAGGGCGGACGGAAAGGGCATTGCCGGGATTGACGACAGGCTGCGAGGGCACAACGGCCGAGGCGAATCCAAGCGCGCCCGGCCCCGGCAGAACGAGCGTGACGGTCTGTGCGCTCTCCTGATTGGAGCCGGTATCAATCGCATAGTAGGATAGTTGATAAGTGCCTGGCGTGCTCAGGCTGAAAGGCAGAGCCAGCGCAAACGGTGCGCCGTCGAGACTGTCGTAAATGGTCACCGGCAAGACGTCCTGTGAAAGGAAATACATTTGCGTCTGCGGCGTGACGTAATAGGCCCCATTCGTGTACGTGGAGGCGCCGGCGAACTGCAAAGTCGTAACCGGGGCGTTGGTGCCGGACGGAGGATTGGTGTAAGTAACGGCGTAGGTGTAAGTCCCCGGGTTGACCAAATCGAAAACATTCAGATAGGTGTCCTTGAAGTTGGTGACCGGCTCGTAATGGAGGCTGGTCCAAAAATTATTCGTGTTCAGCACTTTGCCATCGGACCGCACCATGCTGACCAGCGGCAGCTTGGCTTGGTTGGGATCGTTGAGACGGATGTAGGCCCATCCAGAGATGGTGGAATTCAGATTCATCTGGCAGGAGAGATTAGAACCGGTCACCGAGGCGTTGGTCAGCATGTTCACCGGATAAACGCCTCCCTGACTCTCGTAAAGCGAATCAGGAATGACATTGTTGATGGAATCCAATTGTCCGGACGTATCAGTCAGGAAATCACGGATCGAGTCGCGTCCCGGTTGATCGTCCAAGACTTCGTGCAGGAACAAATACGCGTTCACGGACTGGATGAGCGATGTTTCCGACCCGCCAAGCGCGCTCGAATGCGTATAATTGGCGCTGACGGACAGGAACGTCCCGGACAGGCTCACAATCATGTCCCAGGCCCCCTTAGAGGTTTGGTTGGGCTGGAGATTGCCCAGGTTGACCGTCAGGTTGGCGTTGGATAATGGAGCATCATTGACGCGCGAGCCTAGTAATTGCGCAACCACCAACAAATTGTTGGCATTTTTTTGGATCTTAGGTTGTTGCGAAGCAATGATGAGATTATTGGCCGGGCCATAGCCGACATTTTGCACCAGCACGCCGAAGGTAAACGGAATCGGGCTACCCAAGCCCGTGTAAGGATCCATCCCAATCACATCACGCGGCTGGAAGTAAGTGATTTGCAACTGCGCGTCCGGCAGGACGGTGATCGGAGCCGGGACGACGACGAGCGAGGAAGCGGGAATGGGCACTCCGTTGACCTGCGCACTGAGGCTGGCGCCGACGCTGTAGAGAATGCCGTTGGGCGTCATCCCGCCGGCGTTGGTGGTCGGGATGAGAAACCAGGAGATTTGCGCGGTTTGACCGGGCTGGATGACACCTGCGCCGTTGACATCGTTGATATTTTGCAGCGTTGGCGGCTGGACAAAGAAAAGGCTGGAAGAATCGTTGACCGTGCCGTTGGTCGAGAGGGCTGGGTTTTCGAATGTAAGATTGGCGGCGAAAGAGGTGATGGGATTATTGGGATCGTTGTCCGTAATCTGCAAGGTCGCCTGGAAGCCTGTCCGCTCAAGAGTCAATTGCTGGGAGAGCGAGATCACCACAGGCGCGCAGAGACCGGAATACTGTTCCTGCGCGAGGACCGAGTGTGTCAAGAGCAAGATCGCGAGTCCCGCGAGGCGGACCAGCTTTGAGTGCAGGTAAAGTTTCACTTCGACACCTCCGTGGTCAGCCCGGCGGTCACCGGAAGCGATCCACCGCACACATCATGCACGAGCACGTCATTGGCGTAGAAAGCGTTGTCCTTCTCCAATCTCAATGTGTAAACTTTCTTCGGATTATTGATGGGACGGTTCTCGACGATCTCCAGCGGTTTCCCTTCAGAGCTGGAAAGCCAATCGCCCGGCTTCAAGTCCTTGGCCGAAGTCCAACCCTTGCCGTCCAACCAGAACAAATGCTCGGCTGTGGCCAACACGGAAGGCGCCACGCCCCCGCGAATATGTCTCAGGCGAATTTCACGTACGCGCACGCTTTCCACGGTCAAAATTTCGGCGACCATCGCGATGTTGTCCTTGCTTTGGCCGCTGCGAACCCAGTCGTTGGTGCTGATTTCCGAGATGGGCTGGGAGGTTCCATCAGCCATCAAAATGCGCGTGTCGCCGACAAAACATCCGCCGCCCGTGCTCTGGAAGCTGGGCCCCGATTGTTGCGGAATCGGTGGCAGTGAATAACCGCCGACACTTGTTCCTCCCTGGAAAGGGCTGGAAGAGCCGCTAAGGCAACCGAAGTACGCAGCCAAAGCCGCCGATGCGCTGGGTGCTCCTCCAGGGCCGCCGCCGGGGCCGTTGCCAGACGACGACGCCAGGCTGTAAAGATTCGCCTGCGCCTGCGCGCCCAAGGCCACCAAGGTGCCGTCTGTTGGGCACTGGCCGTTGGCGTTTAAAATAGAATTCCAGATGCCCAAGGAGGTCTGGAGGACACCCGCGAAGGCCGAAAAGAACGGATTGGCAAATGCGGCCCCGCTGATCCCTGCGCCTAAACAGCCTTGCACTCCGCCCTGCGGGCTGGGTCCATTGCTGCCATAATAGATTATCGTGTAAGGAACAGATATGGACTGCTGTGGCAACACCAGCGGAATGTAGGTTATCAGCGGCTCGTAGCTGACCACTCCGTCCTGGACACCGGCAATGGTGCAGTTTTCCATCTGAATCAGTCCCGCGTTCTGAACGCTTGCCGAGTAGGTGGCTTGAAAACCTGGCGAGACGTTGTTGAATTGCTGCATCAGCGGCGTCACTACCAGCACCGGGAATGGAACAAAGGTCTGGTACGTTTCCGTCACGTCAATGGTATAGGCGTCTGTGAATGGCACAGGAACGACGGTAAAGTTGATGGTGACGAAGCTGCGATTCAGCCGTGCATGCTGGTAGCCCGTTTCGTCGGCGACAACATTGATCGTGCCAGAACTGGCCGAGCATCCCGGCGCCGACGCCTGCCAGCTCCAGGTCCCAATCTCAAGGTTGCTCACCGTGACCAACCCGTTGGTATCAGTTAAGAACGGTCCAACGTTGGCCGAAATCAAGGTGTTGTCCAAGCGGATCGAGGCCCCGGTCAATGGCTCGCCCAAAATGTCATCGACGAAGAACTGCATCGCGCCGGTCTGACTGGAAGTCACAATCGCATCCACAGAGATCTGGAACGGCGTGGCGAGATTGGTGCCCTGAATGGTCACGGTGTCCTGGTAGAACGCCAGCGGCTGAGATGCGGGCGGGCTGAAGACCACGGTGAAGCTGTTCGACTGGCCCGCCGGCAAATCGGGCAACTGAATCGTGCCATTGGTCAATGTCGGCAGATTGACCGAGATCCAACTATTGGTCGGCGGAATAACGGTCACCCCTCTGAGCGTATCCAAACCGTTGTTGGCTACAATAATTTGGCCGCTAATCTGGCTGCCGGTGTTGACGCTGACTTCCAGGTAACCCACTGGGGGCTGGGTCACCGCCAGCACCGGGACGGCCGGATACAAATTCAATGTGGCCGTGAACGTGGCCACGGCGCCGTCGTCGGACGTGAAAGTAAAGACGCCTTGGGCGGTGCCGGGCGCGTTAATGGCCGCCGCCAATTCAACATTGATGCTTTGGCTTTGACCGGCCGCGATGGTAAAGCCAGAGCCGGTCACGTTTGCGCCCGTGATCGTGCTGATCGGGACCAGATTGGTGCCGGAGACCGCGTAGGCATTAAAAGTGGTTGTAAACCCTGTCAAGGCCGTGTCGCCGGGATTGATCAATTGAATGGAAAAATTAAAAGTGCCATTCTTGGACATCTCGATGTCGCCGGTGGCAGGGTTCGCGTAAACCCGGTCAATCATAATCTCAGCCTGGTTGAGTTGATCGACCACCAACGGGTTGGCCGCCCAAATATTGAGCGTTCCACCCAAACCTGGCGGCGGGTTGTAAACGTACTGATAATTGCCGTTCGTATCGGTCGTGACCGACTCGGTCCAGACAAAGCCGCGCGTCGAAAACCCGATGGTCAGCGCGGCGTTGGGCAGCGGCCGCCCGTTGGTTTGGCTGAGAGCCTGCCCGGTGATGATGACCGGGTCATTGTTGATGTACACGCTCTTGTCCGTCTGCGCCGTCCCGTAGTACGGCGGCAGCGCCAGGCTGGAAACCATGCTGCCGGTCAACGGTCCGGAGGCGATCTGATTCGGCGCGCCAATTTGATGGTAGATCGCGCTCACGACGGCCACGAAGGTGGTGTTAGTCGAGCCAGCTAGTGCGGCCGGCACGAGTACATTTGGCACCGTGAACGTAATGGACGAACCGGCGGCGATTTCCACAAATCCCGAACCGTCGGCCAGCAAGAGGGTTCCTGGTGGAGCGCCTTGGAAATACGTGCGGCTGGCTTCCTGGCCCGAGCCGTTCTGGACGGAGATATAGAGATCACCGGGCTGCTGGCCGTTGGCGCGCTCGACAATGAATTCGATGTCGGCGGCGCCGCGGTTAAAAATTTGCACCTGGAACGGCGTTAATCCGCCGGCCAGCGGCAGTTGATTGACAGAGACGGCGATTTCCGTACTTGGCACTATGCTGTTGGTAAACACGAAAGTCTGCTGATACGTTACTGAGTCCCCTTCGCTGTCCGTCTGCTGAGACACATTCATTTGCACCGTTTGCGCTCCCGCCAGCGATGCCTCCGGCACGACGATGGTTTGTTGCAGATTCAAACCGGCGCCGATGGAACCGTTCACCATTTGCGTGACCGCAAACGGTGAAAGACCGGGAACGGAGCGATTCAGAACCACTTGCGCCAGCGGCAAGTTGCTGGAACTGCTTAGATTGGTGATGCCAAATTGGAACTGGTCGAAATAATCCTCCAGCACTGGCCCACTCAAACCCGAGGCCCCCGCATTGACGCGCAACTCCAGTCCCACAGGATGAGCGGTCACGGTGCGTTGCGGGCTCTCCTGGGCGCTGGCGTTGAGCGCACTGACGCCGTAGATGACCGCGTCCGACAGCGCCAAGGTGTCCGTGTAGTTCGTCGAGGTGATCGTCGAAGCGTTTTGTTTGATGCCGTTGCGATAGACGTTGAACCCGACGACAGTGGAGTCCGTGGAAGTCCAGCTCAAGACCGCGGCCTGACCCGGCACAACGAGCGCCGAAAGATTATTGACAGGCCCGACCTCCAGTTGAATGCTGGCGGGAGCGCTCGGGTTCTCGTTGCCAATAAAGTCAACGGATGCAACAACGTAGCTATTCGAGCCTCGCGAGGGATAATCGGTCACCGGAAGGACGACTGGCACGGTCTGAATCAAGGTGCCGTTGCGGTAAACATTGTAGTGGTCGGGCGTTTGGCCGCCGGTCGGTTCCTGCCAGGTAATTTGCACGCCGGTTGCGGCGAGTTGCACTTGCACATTGGTCGGCGCAAGCGGCGGGGTGCGGTCGGATAGTCCAATCACGACATTGGAAATGGCGCTCTCGGAATTGAGTCGGCTCGCACTGATGCCATAACTATACAGCCCGTCCGCCGGCGGCAAATCAGTCACGGTTGTGGAGGTGATGTTGTCGATGTCCAGAGTTGCCGGCAGCGTGAAATTAGTGCCCGCTTCGCGATAGAGCCGGTAAATCTGGGCGTTACCGACCGCATTCCACGACAACTCGATGTAGCCGCCCGGCAGACTGGTGGCCGTTAGATTGGTCGGAGACGCCGGCGGCGATGGCAGCGCAGTATTATAAAGTTCGAGTTCGCTGCCCGAGCTAATGTTGGTGCCGACATTGCCCAAACTGTCCGTCGCGCTGAACACGAACTGACCGAAGCCAGAACCCATCGACGAGGATAGAGCAAGTGTAGCCACCCAATTGGTTCCAGCTCCCGTCAACGTCAGTGGGACGCTCGCCCCCTGTGGCGGATTGAAGCCAAGGGTAGGAGTGAGGCCCGTTCCCGGCGGCTCCGAGAGGGTTAGACTGACCGACACGTTCGTGGCGCTGATCGTCTGGATGGGGCCAGGCGGCGCGGTGACAATGGCGGCTGTGGGCGTGGTTGTGTCAATAATCAATTGCGGACCATTGGGCGGGCCATTGAACACGTTCCCCACCTGGTCTTGCGCGGTGGCCAGGACGCTGACCATGCCGGACGGCGTCGAAGGCGTGACGCTGAAAACCGATTGCCAGGTGTTCAACGCCACATTAGTCAAAACTAGGGCGACAGGCGAAGGTGCTCCGGCTGGCTGAACGGTCACGACGGGCGTTCCGGCCAGAGCTTCGCTGGAAGTCACTGTCACGGCTAATGCGCCCGGACCAACGGGCGATGGCGCCCCATAGACAATGTTCAAAACCGGCGCGGTCGCATCGAAGAGGCTCGAAACCAAACCGGAGAGCGGGCTTGGATTACCGGCGGCATCGAATCCGACCACGCCAAAATAATAAGTGCCGGTCGCCAGACCCTGGACGATATCGGACATCCCTGCCAATAGAATGGAGTGACCGGTAGCCTGGTTCGTGGTTGTAAAGGGCGAGGTGCTCCAAAACAGCTCGAACGTCGAGGCCTGTTTGCCGGTGGAAGCAAAGGTCCAGGAAAGCTCCAGTCCGACACCCGGCGCATAGACCGGCTGACTCATTATGGCCGCAACCGGCGGGATGGTTTCCACCGTGACATCCCGCGCGCTCGAAGCGGTCGAGCCGGTGCTGTCGGAAGCCACCGCGACAATCGCGTTGATGCCCTCGGCAAGGGTGGCGTTGGACACGCTAAAGTTTCCGCTGGCATCCGTGGTGGTTGATCCCAGGACCTGCCCGTTGGCAGACACTTGGATGTTGATGTTCTCCTCGGCTGTGCCCTTGATGGTGATATTGGCGTTGTTGGTGACGTAATTGCCACCCGGCGTTGTTATGACGGGCGCCAGAGGCGGCGTCACGGCCACGATAACGTCTTCTTCCAAGGTGGCGATATTGCCGGCGGTGTCACGGGCGAGCAACTCCACCTGATGCACCGCGTTGGCCAGTGAACGGATGTCGAAGTAATAGGAGAAGCTGCCGCCGTTGTTGGTGGCCAGGCCAACCCCGTCCACGTAAAACTCGATGTCCTGCATTCCTAGCACCGCCGTGGCCGAGCCAGTGACCGTCAAGGGCCGGTTCAACGTTTCGCCGTCCGTGAGGCTGAACGATTCAATGACCGGACCGGCTGTGATATAGTTGACATTGACTTCGACGGGACTGTTGGTCTGCCCAGTAACACTGCGAAATTCGGCGAAGATATGCTTGAGTCCGCCCCCGGCAGAGAGCGCGAACGTCGCGTAATTGGAGAAAAGCACGTAGAAGACGTTGCTGAACGTGAAATCTTCGCTCAACCGCATGGACGTCGCCGTGCGGCAGGCCAGTTGCAGGACGACCGACGGAGATCCGACCTGCGTGATGCCGTTGGAAGTGCCTATGGCAGGCGTGAGCACAGGCTCGCTGGTCAGGAATGGAGTGTAAGAGACATTGCCGGCCAGCAGAGGTGTCAAACTGCTTTGCTCCGCCGTGCCCCACCAATCGGAAGTAGCGTCGAGGGCGGCGCTGCCTTCAGCCCAGGCATTGGTCTGATTATTCTGTATGACCGAACCTTCGATATTCAAGGTCGCTGTGCCGGACTGCTGCACGCCAACCTGGTTGCCCGAAACCAAAGCATTGGCGGTGGTCAGGGTCGCGCCGTTTTCCAGCAGCAAGCCCGAAGGAGTGTTGAAATTCGCCGTCAACGCCTGCACGGTTGGAGAGCATCCATCAATGATCAATCCCGCGCCGTAGAATATATCAACAAACTGCAAACTGGAGGCGCCGGCACCGCTGCCGAGCGTGACCCCGCCCCAGTCACCAGGAGCCGGTGAGCCGCCGGAAACGTCATTTTCCGAGTCAAAAATAACCGGCGCCAGGGCGGTGCCGTTGGCGGCGAGTTGCCCTTGTTCCACCGTCAGACTCGTCCCAGGCGTGAAGAGCAAAGTGGTGCCGGGTTGGATGGTAAGGACGGCATTGCTGGCCACGACGATGCTGTGATAGATGGGCACCACGCTGGGCGCGCCGCCGCCGATGGTAGTATTGACTCCAATGGTGCCGGCGTAGGGATCTGTCCAGGCTACTGTGAAGACATTTGGGTAAAAGTCGTTCACTTCGTTGAAACCGACGACCGCGAAATAATTGGTTTTGGTGCGATCCAGACCGTTGGCCTGGAAAGAAAATTGCGTCGGCCCCAAAGTGGCCTGCGGCGTCAAACCAGCCACGGAAGTGAAGTTGGTCTGCTGGTAATAGACATAAAATCCGGCGAAGCCAAGCAACCCCGCCGTGCTGTAGGTGTTCCAGGAAACCAGGGCGGACGACGGCCCGGTCGCTGCGACAGTGATGTTCACAGCCGGCGGGAGGGAACTGGGCAGAATGATTTCCAGCGGCGTCAACGTCGAGAGGCTGTTGCCGGCGGTATCGACGGCCTGCACGGCGACGTAATACGGCGTATCGAGCGCCAGACTGGTGAACTGATAGCTTCGCACCGCGGGGCCTAACCCGGTCAGGATGGGAAGTCCGGCGACGGACGAGTAATTGCTGGTTTGAAGATAGACGCGGAATCCTGCCAAATCCGCCGGCGCGTTGTAGCTGCTCCAGCCGACGGTGATGGACGAACTGTTGGAGGACACAACGCTCAAAACGGGATTGGGCGGCGGCGTGGCTTCGACGGTGAAATAAGTGAAGTTCGTCAGCGCAAGAACGTCGCCGTTGGCATCTTCCGCGCCAGAAACGTA
>DASYNM010000196.1:0-2860 GCA_036008545.1 Verrucomicrobiia bacterium | reverse complement strand
TGCTCTTCCTCGCCCCGTGGCTGGTGCTAGGTGATTTCAAATCTCAAATTTCAGATCTCAAATTCCAGGAGAGCCTTGCCCGGCTCGACCAAACGCCGACGCTGCGCGAAGTGTCGGCCCTGGACCAATCGCTTTGCCCATTGATCGAAGCCGCCTCGCAAGGCCTCCCCATGGAGCCGGCCCAGTCGCGGGAAGAGGAACAAAACTATCTGACTGAATTTTCGCGCTGCCTGCGCGAAGCCAACGACCGTGCCCGACAGCGCCTGCTTGCATTGGAAACATTGGCCACGCAGGGCGACGAACTGGCCGCGATGGATTTCACCTTTCTGTTCGACCCGACGAGGGATTTATTTTCCGTCGGATTCAACGTCACCGAACGCCGGCGGGACGCCAGCTTCTATGATCTGCTGGCCTCGGAGGCGCGCTTGTGCAGCTACGTTGCCATCGCTTTGGGACAAGTTTCGCAGGACCACTGGTTCTCGATGGGCCGTTTGCTCGTCGCCGCGCGGGGCGAGCCCATCCTGATTTCATGGAGCGGCTCGATGTTCGAATACCTGATGCCGCTGCTGGTCATGCCCAATTATGAGAATACTTTGCTCGGTCACACCTGCAAAGCGGCGGTGCAACAGCAAATCGAGTATGGAAAATTGCGCGGCGTGCCGTGGGGTATTTCTGAATCAGGTTACAATCGGACTGATGTTCACTTGAACTACCAATACCGCGCTTTCGGCGTGCCGGGCCTGGGTTTGAAACGCGGATTGGCCGAGGATCTGGTGATCGCGCCTTATGCCACCGCCATGGCACTGATGGTTGCGCCGGTTGAAGCGTGCCAAAACTTGCAACGGCTGGCGGGCGACGACTGCGAAGGAGTGTATGGTTTCTACGAAGCCGTGGATTACACTCCATCGCACCTGCCGCCGGACGAATCGAGCGCCACCATCCGGTCCTTCATGGCGCATCATCAGGGGATGAGCCTGGTGTCGTTGGTCAATCTATTGCGGGACGATCCTATGCCGCGGCGCTTCATGGCCTGTCCATTGCTGAAGGCAGCGGATTTGCTTTTGCAGGAACGTGTGCCAAAGACGGCCGCGAACGTGTTCGCCGAGGATCTGACACTTGAGACCTCGCGGACGCTTTCCGACGAAGCCGAAAGCGTGATGCGTGTTTTCACGAATCCCACCATGCCGGCGCCGGAGGTTCACCTTTTGTCCAACGGCCGCTATCATGTCGTGATCAGCAGTGCCGGCGGTGGCTATAGCCGCTGGCGCGATCTCGCGGTCACCCGTTGGCGCGAAGATGCCACGCGCGATTGCTGGGGGACGTTTGTCTATCTGCGCGATGTGGCGACGGGGGATTTTTGGTCCACCGCCCATCAACCCACCTTGCGTACGACAAAAGACTATGAAGCTATTTTTACACAGGCGCGCGCGGAGTTCCGGCAGCGCCACACCGGCCTCGAAATCCACACCGAGATCAGCGTGTCGCCGGAAGACGACGCGGAATTGCGGCGCATCACGATCACCAATCGTTCATCCGTGGCGCGTACGATTGAATTGACCAGTTATGCGGAGGTGGTGCTCGCGACTCCAGCAGCGGACGAGGCGCATTCCGCGTTCAGCAATCTTTTCGTGCAAACAGAATTCGCGCAGAAATCTTCCGCTATTCTCTGCACCCGCCGTGCCCGTTCCTCGCAAGAAAAGCCGCCGTGGCTGCTGCATCTGATGGTAGGGCAGGGCGGCGAGCAGGGTGAGATCTCCTGCGAAACGGATCGTTCCAGATTTGTCGGCCGCGGCGGAACTTTGGCCAACCCGGCCGCCATGCAGGGCCTTTCGCCCTTGTCCAACACCGTCGGCTCCGTGCTCGATCCCATTGTCGCATTGCGACGCACCGTCGTCTTGCCGCCCCATGAAACCGCCATCATTGATCTGGTTCTTGGCGTGACGGAAAATCGGGAAACGGCGCTGGCGCATGTGGAAAAATATCAAAGCCCCCGCATGACCGACCGCGCTTTCGATCTGGCCTGGACCCACAGCCAGGTGACTTTGCGCCATCTTAATGCCAAGGAGAGGGAGGCCCAACTTTACGCCCGGCTGGCCAGCGCATTGATTTATGCCGACCCGTCACGCCGGGCAAGCCCCGGGGTGTTGCGCAATAACCGGCGCGGCCAGAGCGGCCTTTGGAGTTATAGCATTTCGGGCGATGCGCCGCTTGTCCTGCTCCGCATCAGCGACTCGGAAAAGATCGAAATCGTCCGGCAACTGATCCAGGCGCACTCCTACTGGCGCATGAAGGGACTGACCGTCGAACTCGTTATTTTGAACGAGGACGTTTCGGTTTATCGCCAGTCCTTGCATGACCAAATCACCAGCCTGATAGCCTCAGGAATTGAAGCGCAAATGCTCGATAAACCGGGCGGCATTTTCGTCCGGCGCCTCGAACAAATTCCCAACGACGATCGCGGGCTGCTGCAATCTGTAGCGCGAGTTGTCCTGGACGACGAAAACGGAACCTTGGCGGAACAACTGGAGCGGCGGAGCGTGCTGGAGCCGTTGATCCCGACACTGATGCCTACTCGCTCCTTGTTGTCCGATTTACCCAAGCCGGTTCCTCCAGGTGAGCTGCTTTTCCAGAACGGCTTCGGTGGCTTTACTCGTGACGGGCATGAGTATGTCATCACCCTCAACGCCGGGCAGATGACTCCAGCCCCGTGGGTCAATGTGCTCGCCAATCCGTATTTTGGCACGGTCGTTTCGGAAAGCGGCAGCGCTTATACTTGGGCGGAGAATTCCCATGAGTTTCGATTGACCCCCTGGAGCAACGATCCCGTCCAGGATACCACCGGCGAAGCCCTTTACATTCG
>DASYNM010000195.1:0-12218 GCA_036008545.1 Verrucomicrobiia bacterium | reverse complement strand
CTTCGCACGACTTCACCCCAATCCTTCAGCCAATCCTCTAAATGGATTTTGGCATGATAGCGGTCAAACGCATAACCCGCCGCAACCAAGGCGCTCGTCACCGTGTCCTTTGGAAAATGGTGTTCGACTCGCCGTCACGGAATTTTCAATTTCTCGACTAATTGCTGCTTGGTTGGACGCGTGCCGCCAAGTTCATCGACCAGCTTTCGAATATCGTCAAGAATCGATTTTCGTTCTTCGGACATTGGCTCGCTCATAGACGTTCGGCGAAATTAAGGGAACGGCACCGCGAGGTAAAGCCAAAACGACTCAGACTTGTATGCTTGACTATGGGAAGCTTCTCGGCCGTCCGCCGGTTTAGCGCGAACGCTCAAGAGGACGGATTGCTTTTAATGTTCATCTTGGCAGAAAACCGCACCCGATGTAGATTAAAGCCATGTCGAACGCTGAATTGTTGTCACGCATCACCGTGGATCCCGAAATCTGCCACGGCAAACCGTGTGTACGCGGGTTGCGTTATCCGGTGGAGTTTTTGCTCGAAATGATGAGTGGCGATATGACCCAACAACAAATCCTTGCTGATTATCCTGACTTGGAGGCGGATGATTTGAAAGCTGCCTGCGCTTATGGCGCACGCCTGAGCCAGGTCAAGCGTATCGAGCCGCTGGCGGCATGAAGTTTATCGTGGACGCGCAATTGCCGCCGCGCCTTGCGCGCCAACTTGCTGCGGCTGGGCATGATGCAGTTCACACTCTAGCCCTTGCGAAAGGCAATCGCACCCCGGATAGAGACATCACTTCGATTGCGACAATGGAGAACCGTGTGGTTGTAACCAAGGATGAGGATTTTGTGACCGGGTTTCTGCTCCGTGGCGCGCCTCCGAAATTGCTCTTGGTCTCCACCGGCAACATCTCCAACGATGCCCTGTCTCATCTGGTGGCGATGAACCTTGCCGCTTTGGTAGCCGCGTTGGCCCAGCACGATTTCGTGGAGTTGAGCGCCTCGGCCATTACTATTCATGCCTAATTTCACTCACGCCCGCGGGTTGAATTTAGATTCCTTGGCCAGTTGTTCCCACAACGCCTTCTCGCCTTCACTGATTTCCTTCGGCATCTGGATGCGCGCCAACACGTAGAGGTCGCCCGGCTCGCTCTCGCGCCCCGGCAGGCCGCGGCCACGCACACGGAGCCGCTGGCCGGTCTGCGTGCCGGGAGGAATTTTAATATTGACTGCGCCGCTCAACGTCGGGACCGAGACATTCGCGCCCAAGGCCGCCTCCCAGGGGGTCAGGTCCAGGTCATGGTAGAGATCGCCGCCTTCTACGCGGAAATCCGGATGACTGGCCATGCGCACGCGCAGATACAAATCACCGGGCGGCCCGCCGGCATGGCCCGGCTCGCCTTGTCCGCTCACACGCAAGCGCTGGCCGTCGCGCACACCGGGCGGAATTTTAACTTTGTAGTTCTGCATGATGGAAACGTGCCCGTCGCCGCCGCATCGCCGGCATACCTTGCGCCCCTCGACACCCGAGCCGTGGCAATCGGGGCAGACCGTGCTGCGCCGCATGCTGATGGCTCGGATAGCCCCGCGCATCGCCTCTTCCAAAGTCACCATGATGACGCCCTCCACGTCCTGGCCTTTCTCGGTCTCCGCCCGGGGCGTCCCGCCGCGCTGACCGCCAAAAAACTGCTCGAAGAAATCGCTGAAGCCCGTGCCGCCAAATTCAAAATTCTCCGCGCCAGGTCCGCTGCGCCACGAATGCGTGCGAAAGGCCTCGCCGCCGGCGCCGGGCGGCGGTCGGGAACCGCCGTCTTTCCAATCGGCCCCGAGTTCGTCGTACTTTTTGCGCTTCTCCGCGTCGCCGAGCACTTCGTAGGCCTCGTTGATTTCCTTGAACTTTTCCTCGGAGCGCTTTTTGTCCTTGGCCACGTCGGGATGGTACTGCCGGGCCAATTTGCGGAAGGCCTTGCGGATGTCGTCGTGGCTGGCGGTGCGGGGCACGCCCAGCGTCTTGTAATAGTCTTTGAATTCGACCGGCATATCGTTCAATACTATATGTAGTTTATAGTCGGTCGTTGAAAGTTCAAACTGTGAGACGCCTGCTCTTTATTTTGGTCCTCCTGGCGGGCTGCGCCCCCAAGTCGCATCCCCAATTGATCGTCGGCATGGAACTAGCCTATCCACCCTTCGAAATGTCCGACACGCGCGGCCAACCGGCGGGGGTAAGCGTCGATATGGCGCGCGACCTTGGAAAATTCCTCGGGCGCGACGTGGAAATCCAAAACATTCCTTTCGACGGCTTGATCCCTTCATTGCAAACTCACAAAATCGATTTGATTATTTCCTCAATGACGGCAACAGAGGAGCGGGCCAAAGCGATTGCTTTCTCCGATCCCTATTTGACAACGGGGCTGTGCCTGTTGGTGGGCAAAAATTCTTCGATCCAAAGCATGGCTGATGCGGATAAACCGGGGCGCGTGCTGGTGGTCAAGAAAGGCACGACGGGCCACGTCTATGCCACGGACAAGGTCAAGAATGCGCGCGTGCTGGTACTGGACGCGGAGGCTGCCTGCGTATTGGAGGTGGTGGAGGGTAAGGCCGACGCCTTCATTTATGACCAGATATCGACTTACAAAAACTGGCGCTACAACGAGGCGACGACGCGCCCGCTTTTGCAGGCTTTTCAGAAAGAGTCGTGGGCCATCGGCTTGCGCCAGGACGACGCGGAGCTGCGTGGGAAGGTCAATCAGTTTTTGCAGGATTACAAGGCCAAGGGCGGGTTCGAGAAATTGGGCGATCGCTATCTCTCGGAGCAAAAGGAGGCCTTCAAAAAGTTGGGTTATCCCTTCTACTTTTGAGTGCGCGCTTGTCAAACTATTTATTCGCGTCCAATGAACCTGGAGCGCCCCCGCCGCCGTGGTGGGTGCGCGCGGCCAATGGCGTCCTGGCCTTGCTGGCAGTTTCGCTGGTGTTTTATTTTTCCTTCCAGCACCTGGCCTATCATCTGCGATGGGAAGCCATCTATCCTTACCGCCAGCTCTTCTTGCAAGGCTGGCTGACCACCATCGGCCTTTCCGCGGCCGCTTTGGTTTGCAGCACGCTGGCCGGACTCTGCTCCGCCTTGGCGCAGGGCAGCCGCTTTTTGCCGTTGCGCTATCTGGGCAAAATCTACGTCGAACTGGTGCGCGGCACGCCGCTGTTGGTGCAGATTCTCATTCTGTTCTACGTCGTGGCGGACGCCTTCGGGGTGAAAGACCGTTATCTGGTTGGCGTTCTGACGCTCTCCTTCTTCAGCGGCGCTTACATATCCGAGATCATTCGGGCCGGGATCGAAAGCGTCGGACGCTCGCAATGGGAATCGGCCCGCGCCATCGGCTTGACACGCGCGCAGACTTATCGTTATGTCGTTTTCCCGCAAGCTCTGCGCCAGACCATGCCACCGCTGGCGGGACAATTTGTGTCGCTGGTCAAAGATTCGTCGCTGCTTTCCATCATTGGTATCCAGGAATTCACCTTGAGCGCGCAGATGACCAACGCCCGCACTTACAGCACGCTGGAATGCTATCTGCCGCTGGCGCTGGGCTATCTCATCTTGACACTGCCAATTTCCCTCTGGACGCGCCGCCTGGAAAAGCGCCATCGATTCGATACCTAACTTGAACCTGCGCCTGCGCCAGATCGTGAAACGATTCGACGGGCCTCTGGTCCTGGACGGCGTCTCCCTTTCCTTGAACGCGGCGCGAACGCTGGTGTTGGTAGGGCCATCGGGCGGCGGAAAATCCACTCTGCTGCGAATTTTGGGCGGCCTCGAGCATCCCGATTCCGGCGAAGTCGAACTGGACGGCGAACGCGTCATTTTCACCGAGGAAGGATTAATGCGGCATCGACGGACGGTCGGAACAGTCTTTCAGGCATTCAATCTTTTCCCGCACTTGACAGCGCTGCAAAACATCACACTGCCTCTGGAAAAAGTGCATGGCCGCTCTCCTGCTCAAGCGCAAGAGACGGCCCGCCAATTGCTCGCCAAATTCCACCTGGCAGATCACGCCGACAAACGACCAGCCGATCTTTCTGGCGGCCAGCGCCAGAGAGTCGCCATCGCCCGCGCCGTTTCCAGCAAGCCGAGACTCCTTTTGTTTGACGAACCCACGTCCGCGCTCGATCCCGAGATGACAGCCGAAGTGCTGGACACGATTTTGGAACTGCGCGAGGAGGGTCTCGATTTTATTCTGGTCACGCATGAAATGGGTTTTGCGCGGCGCGTGGCGGACCAAGCGGCGTTCCTAGCGGACGGGGGGATTGTCGAAGCCGGGCCGGCGAGTCAATTATTCGACGCACCCGCCGCCGAGCAAACGCGCGCCTTCCTCGACAAGGTGCTTAAATACTGAATTGAAGCAATTGAACGGATAGTAACGAGTTGCTAAAAACTCTGGATCGGATAAATTTATCCTATGAAAACGTTGGCTGGCAAAGAGGAATTATTCCTGACCGACGCTGAAGGAAAGCGTACGGGCGTGCTTCTTGACATGCAGACGTATGAGCGTCTTCGTGAGGCCGAGGAGGAATTGGCCGACATACGAGCTTATGACTCCACTCGTAAGCGAGTGCATTCTGAAATTGACGCTGGCCAATTCTCGACTCTGGCTGCGTATCGCGCCGGTCGCGAACGCAAGTCGAAATGAAGTTTCAAGTCATCCTGCCTAAATCGGTTCAAAAGGAATTGAATCGTCTGCCGGATGAAATCACTAATCGTATTTTGGCTCGCCTGGCAGGATTGGAAACAAACCCGCGCCCTCCGGACGTAAAGAAACTCAAAGGCCGCGCTGCGTGGCGAATTCGAGTGGGGGATTACCGGGTGATTTACGAAATCCACGATCGTATTTTGCAGATCATAGTTCTCACCATTGGGCACCGCGGGAATATTTATCGCTGATTTTGTGAAGGGTGGTCGGCCAATACACGGGCCCAATCAAAACAACATTTGCGACAGCACCAGTTGAAAACGGTCGCGTTACAAAATTTTTACAATCGTTTTACGCGGTGCTGACAACTCTTTTGCGCGTTCGGTCAATCTTGCTTCATGAAACGCATGACGCTCGTTCTTTTATTGATCTGCGGCGGCGCCCCTGTTTTTGGGGCCGAAAACTCCTACACGGCCCACGAATGGGGCACCTTCACGTCCGTCCAGGGCGGTGACGGTAAATTGTTGCAGTGGGGCCCGTTCCCCTCCTCGCTTTTGCCGCACTTTGTCCATTTTCACTATATCAACAAAGGCGATGTGCCCGGCTTGCAACGGCTGGAAACGCCGGTGATTTATTTTCATGCCTCCCACAACTTCGCCGTCGATGTCAAAATCGGCTTCCCGAAAGGCGTGATCACTGAGAACTTTCCGCAAGCCATTTTGGAGGCGGGCCAGCACGGAATCTCGTGGCCAAGCCTGCGTGTGCTGGCAGACTGGTCTGGCCCTGCGGACATGGCTCCCCGGGACGAATCCGGCAATCATTATTTCGCGGCACGCGAGGCGCGCAGCGAACTGCTTCGCGCCGACTCAGCGAAAGGAAGCGAGTATGAAAAATTCCTTTTCTACCGCGGCGTGGGCAGTTTTCAGACGCCTCTGCGCGTCAGCGTCAACTCGGAAAACTCCGTCACACTCGAAAACACAGCAACGCCAGCTTTGTCACATCTATTTTATGTTAGCATCCACAATGGACGCGCCTCTTTCACGGAGTTGGACACCCTGGCATCCCATGGCTCGCGGTCACTCTCCCTGTCCGCGGACGTGCCGTTGGCCCGGTTCCAAAAGCAAATTGCCGGGCGCGTGGCCCAAGGGCTGGCAAGCCAAGGTCTGTTTGCGGATGAAGCCAAGGCGATGGTGGACACTTGGAAAGATTCATGGTTCACCGATGAAGGCGAACGCGTATTTTACATTTTGCCGCGCGTCTGGACGGATGAAATCCTTCCCATGACCCTCTCGCCAGCTCCCGAGAAATTGGTGCGCGTCATAGTGGGTCGCGCGGAAATCCTCACGCCCCAGCGGGTGGCAGGCTTGCGGCAAATCATGCTTGAGGCTGAAACCGGCGACGCAACCGCGCGCGCGCGGTCCACGAATGAACTCAAGGCGCTGGGGCGTTTCTCTGGAGCGGCGTTGCAATTGGCTCACCTTCACGACGCAGCGGCCTCCACCGCCAAGAATATTTACGAGTGACGGCCTCCGGTTCAGGCTGGACACCGCCGCCGCCTCGGTCAAGCCTCTGAGGGAAGCCATGCGAAAAGTTGCGCTGGTATTTGTGGTGGCCGTGCTCGCGCCGAGCCTGGTGCTGGCGTGGCTGGCGGTGCGTTCCCTGCGCGACCAGCAGCTCATCGTCGAACGACAGCGCTACCTACTTTGCCAGGGCGTGGCGGACAAATTGGCGGACATGGCCGGCAATTTCCTGACCGACCAACAAGCCTCCTTTCGCACCCAAGTTGAGTCGCTGCTCGCCAAACAAAACCCCTCGGCTGCGGCGCAAACTTTCGACAGCGCATTGCGCACGAATTGGCCGCTGGCGCAAATCGGATTTGTGGTGACGATGAACGGAAGCCTTCTCTGTCCTTCGCCCGCCAGCAGTCCTGCCGCGCAATACTTTTACACGTGTAACGCCAAATTTCTAGGCAACCTCGAGAGTGCCCAGGTCTATCTCAATGGCAATTCGCAGAAAAACTCTCTCTCGCAGAGTTACCGCAACGTCACACCGCAACAGCAAGGCTTTTCGCAACAGACCATGGCGCAGGCCCCGTCCAAAGTTGCCCCGTCGCAGACAGAATTCCGCCAACTGATCGGGGATGCGATGGAAGGGGCTCTGGCCCGATTTCTGGACAACCAGTTGAGCGTCATGTTCTGGTATCGCCCGCCGACCGATCCGCAACTTGTCTTTGGCGCGCAACTTGATCCTGCGCGGCTTCGGCAGGCCCTGGGCCAATTGCCCGCCGCCGACCTCGTGGCGGCGCCGCCGCTAGCCCAGGAGATTGGCCTGGCCATACTGGACGACAACGCCAAGCCGGTGGGACTCTCCACCCCCAGCTTCGCCGCCAATTGGAAGAAGCCGTTCGTCGCCACCGAGATTGGCGAAGCGCTGCCGCATTGGGAAGCGGCAGTTTATATTATTGACTCGTCCGCTTTGTCCAAATCCGCCGCGTCGTTGAAGCTGACCCTCGGTCTGCTCATTGCAGTGCTGGTCATCGCCATCGGCGTCGGCGGCTGGCTCATTCTGCGCGACGTGGAATCGCAGCTTGTGCTGGCCCGGCAGAAGACGGATTTCGTGAGCAACGTGTCGCACGAATTGAAAACGCCACTTACCTCCATTCGCATGTTCGCCGAGCTGTTGGCCGAGGGACGCGTGCCGGATACCGCCAAGCAACGCTCTTATCTCAACATAATCACCGCCGAAGCCTCCCGCCTGACCCGTCTGATCAACAACGTCCTCGATTTCTCCCGTCTTGACCGCGGCGAAAAGAAATACAATTTCCAGCCCTGCGACTTGGCCCAGGTGACTCGCGCCGCTGCCATTACGTTCCGTCCGCATTTGGAAGCCGCCGGCGTGGCCTTCGATTGCGATGTGCCGGACACTGCCCTGCCCGTGCGTGGAGACGCCGACGCGCTGGCGCAAGTCATCGTCAACCTTTTGTCCAACGCGGAAAAATACTCCAACGGGAGCAAGGAAATTCAAGTCCGGGTCCATCGCACGGAGGACCCAGCCCCGCAGGCGGGGGTCGCGGTGCTCGACCGAGGCGCGGGCGTGCCGCGCGGGAGCGAAGAAAAAATCTTTGAGAAATTTTACCGCGCCCATGATTCCCTCAGCAGCGGCATCGAAGGCTCCGGGTTGGGCTTGACCCTCGCGCGCCATATCGCCCGCGCCCACGGCGGGGATGTCGTGTACGAACCGCGCGACGGCGGCGGAAGCTGTTTCAGTTTGCGCCTGCCGCTGACCGCGCCTACGCCATGAAAACTAAAATTCTTATTGTCGAAGATGACCCACACATTTTACTGGGTCTGGAGGAACTGCTCAAAAGCGAGGGCTACGAGGTGGCTTCCTGCCGCCGTGGCGACGAAGCCCTGGCCGCTACCTCCAAACACCGGCCGTCACTGATTGTGCTGGACGTGATGCTGCCCGGCGCCAGCGGCTACGATGTTTGCAAACAACTGCGCGGCAAAAAATATACCGTTCCGATTCTGATGCTCACGGCGAAGGGCCAGGAGATCGACAAAGTCATTGGCCTGGACTTGGGCGCGGACGATTACGTGACCAAGCCCTTCGGCGTGCGCGAATTGCTGGCACGCATCCAAGCCGCGTTGCGCCGCGCGCAGCCGACGTCGCCCAAGAAAGAAGCAGAGGGCATTTTACAAATCGGCGCGGCGACGATTGATCCGAAAACCTTCCAACTCAAGCGCGGTAAATCGGTGGAGGAGCTAACCGCGCGGGAATTGAAGCTGCTCCAATTTTTTCACGCGCACGCCGGCGAAGTATTGTCACGCGACACGTTGCTCAACGAAGTCTGGGGCTGCCATTACTACGGCACCACGCGCACGCTGGATCAGGTCATTGTCCAACTGCGCAAGAAGCTAGGCGACAGCGGCGGCGAACCGAAGCTCCTGTTGACCATTCACGGCGTCGGCTACAAATTGGCGGGGTGAATCACTTTCTCCTTGCGTTCGCGCAGATGGCGATGTCGTTGGGGTTTCACATCATCTTCGGCATCGCTGGCTTACCTTTTCTAACTTTTTAAAGGCCGGGAGAGCCAATAGCCCAAACATTTTTCCGCCTTGAAGTTTTGCGCTGGGGAAGGCAGGTATCTTTGATGGAACTTTGCCCATGAGCGAACAAGTCTATCTGGGAATCGATCTCGGCGCTGAAAGCGGACGAGTCATGGCTGGCGTCTGGAACGGCAAGGCCATCCGCATCGAGGAGTTGCACCGCTTTTCCAACGGCCCGGTCAATGTGTGCGATACTCTGCGCTGGGATGTGCTCCGGCTTTGGACGGAAATTCAACACGGGCTTACCATCGCGGCCAAACGTTACGGCGACACCATCATCTCGGTCGGCGTGGACACCTGGGGCGTGGATTTCGTCCTGCTGACGAAGAGCGGGGAGATGTTGGGGCAGCCCTATCACTATCGGGACGCGCGGGTCCACGGCATGTTCAAAGAGGCTTTTCATCGAGTGCCAAAGGCGGAGATTTTTGCGCAGACGGGCGTGCAGTTTATGGAGATCAACACGCTCTACCAGTTGCTGGCTTGGAAACGGTCGAATCCGGAATTGTTGGACGCGGCGGATTGCCTCTTGATGATGCCAGATTTTATTCATTGGTGCCTCTGCGGGTCGCGCTTGGCCGAGTTTACCAATGCAACGACCAGTCAATGCTTAAACCCGATCAAACGCGATTGGGCCCGGGGCATGCTCGAAAAATTTGGGTTGCCGAAGCACATTTTCCCCAAAATCGTGCCGCCGGGCACAGAATTGGGGCGCTTGCGGAAATCGGTTTCGCAACGAACCGGTTTAGGGCGGATCATGGTCGTGGCGCCGCCCACGCACGACACCGCTTCGGCGGTCGCCGGCATTCCGACGGTCAACACTGGATTGAACGACTGGGCTTATATCAGTTCCGGGACGTGGTCGCTTATGGGCATCGAAAGGCCCAACGCCGTACTAACCGATCGTGTGTTGGAGCTCAATTTTACCAACGAGGGCGGAATCGACGGGACCTTTCGTCTCCTCAAAAACATCACCGGCCTGTGGTTGGTGCAACAGTGCAAAAAAGCGTTCGATGCCGGCGGCCCGAGTCTGGATTACGCCCAACTGGCCAGCCTGGCGGAATCGGTCGATGGACCGCCCGCGATCATTGACCCGGACCACCCGAGCCTGGTCAATCCGCCGGACATGCCGGCCGCGATTCAGGCCCTTTGCCGGGAAACCGACCAACCTGTGCCCAAGAGCAAAGGGGGCCTGGTTCGGTGCGCCTTGGAAAGCATGGCCGCCAAGTACGCCACAGTGCTGGAGGGCTTGGAGGAACTGGCTGGCAAAAGGATTGCGGTCATCCACGTGGTAGGCGGCGGCTCGCGTAATCCGTTGCTCAATCAACTTGCCGCCAATCGTTGCGGTCGCAGGCTTGTGGCCGGGCCGGTCGAAACGACGGTGCTGGGCAACGTTCTCTCCCAAGCGCGGGCGGCGGGAGAATTGGAGTCATTGTCTCAGATGCGCCAGGTGGTTCGCTCATCCTCAGATCTGAAGGTGTTTGAGCCGATATAGTAGTTAGATGATGCGCAAAGAAAAGATCGGTTGGGTCGCCCGGGCCAGGAGCGCCAAGCGGCGTCGCCCGTTGCCGCGCTCATTCAAGGATTTGACCCCGAGCAAGCACTTCAACCCGCGCACCTTTTTCTACGAGATGGTTTGGAAGGCGCTGGTGACGCCGCGTGTCGGGGAACACGTCCGGCCCCGATTTCCCAAACTGGCACACGGACAAGTCGCGCTGACCTGGATTGGCCATGCGTCGTTTCTGGCCCAGTTCACGGATTTGAACGTGTTGATCGACCCAAATTTTGCCAACTGGCTGGTTGTCATCAAACGCCTGCGTCGATCGGGACTGAGAATCCAGGATTTGCCGCCGATTGATCTGGTGCTGCTGACCCACGCGCACTTCGACCATTTTCACAAGCCAACGCTCCGCCGCCTGCCCTCACCCAAAATTGCGGTCATGCCTTGGGGGATGGGAGATTTGGCGGCGAACCTTGGCTTTGAGAGAATCATAGAACTGCAATGGTGGGAAAGTTTCTCGCACGGAGATTGGCGGGTCACGTTGACCCCCTCCAAGCATTGGGGCGCGAGGGTATTGCGGGACGATCACCGTGGATACGGCGGGTTTATTATTGAGCATCAAGGGCGGCGGCTCTACCACGCGGGCGACAGCGCCTACTTTTCGGGCTTCAAGGAGATCGGCCGAGTCTGTCCGCCGGAGCTCGCCATGCTGCCCATCGGTGCCTATTATCCAGACACTTTTAGACATGTCCACATGGGGCCGGATGAGGCCATAAAAGCCTTCGGCGACCTGGGCGCGAAGTGGCTGGTGCCGATGCATTATGGCACCTTTAAATTATCTTTTGAAGACATGGACGAACCGCCCCGTTGGTTGAAAGAATTAGCCCAAAGCACTGGCCTGAGCCATCATTTGCGAATCTTGCAAGAAGGGGTTCCGGCGGTCTTCTGATCCACGACTGGTAGAGGGTCGGAGGTACCGACCTACAACCTATTGTGTGAATTGAGTCACGTCTTCGTGACGGATAATCTACTTTAATTTGCCCCTCAATCTCAATCGTAAGATGCTTATCTTAAATAACTTAGGCATATTATGCGCAAAATTGTGTCAATTCTCGAAAAAAACTTATTGTCAAACCCGGATGGATTCCATATTGTGCCTCCCTAATGCACCGTTTTTGGTGTGCCCGGGTGAACTGGATTTGCCCCTACGGCACACGAAACGTATCGAAGTAAACCTACAATCGCAGGAGGAACATGAAGATAGAAAAATGGACAGTAGGGTTGGCCACCGCAGGGTTGGTCTCCCTTTCACCCGCGCTGCTCGCTCAGACGACCGCGGGCCCTCAGTTGGTCCCGCTTCAGACGGCGTTGACCGCGACCACCATCAGTGGATACGTGGACACGTCGGCTGTGTGGAACCCTGGCACAGGCAACGCCAATCCGGCGCCTTATGCCTTTAACGCTGGAAAACAAGACGGCTTCAATCTGGATGCCTTGGACGTCAAAATCGCCAAGCCGGAGGATGAAGCGCCGTGGGCGGCTGGTTATGTGCTCGAATTGAGCTATGGCCCGGATGCTCAAGCCATCGACGGCGGAGCATATCCTATTCGGCAAGGCTACGTATCACTGAGAATGCCTGTCGGAAATGGGATTGATTGGCAATTGGGCCGCTGGGACAGTTTGCTCGGGTACGAATCAAGTGATTCCATGAAGAACCCGAACTATACTCGTTCCTATGGCAAGACGTTCGAGCCGACCGAAAATACGGGTCTGCTGGCCTCGTATAAGTTCTGTGACGCGTTCAGCCTTCAGGCGGGCGTTGCGGATACGCTGACCACGACCGGCTTTAGCGTGAACGACAGAGTCACGACGTTTGGCACTTCGCCGATTGAGAGCAAGAAGGCGTTTCTGAGCTTGGCCACCCTGACC
>DASYNM010000194.1:0-3211 GCA_036008545.1 Verrucomicrobiia bacterium | reverse complement strand
GCCATAACGACATGGATTACGAGCACAAGACCAACAAGCAGTTGTCGTCCACATTTGAAAGCGAAACCCAAAATCGGTTGATGATGGACAGTCTGCTGTGGTTGGGTGGCCGGACTAAACCATGACGGCGCGGCATTTGGGATGAAGAAAAGACTCTATGCCTCCTTTGATTGACACAAGCGAGTGATCGCTGTACCCAAAGCCAACGCCATGACCAAACATCGAGATCCGGCAACCAAATCTAAACCAACCTTTTCGCGCCGTGGTTTTCTGCGCACGGCCGCCCTGGGCGGCACGGGACTGCTGATCCTTCCCAACAGCCGCAGCGCTTTTGCCTACGATGCCAATAGCAAACTGAACGTGGCCGCCATTGGCGTCGGCGGTCGGGGACGTGACGATATTTCTGGCGTGGCTGCATTGGGGGAAAATATTGTCGCGCTATGCGATGTGGATCAGGATCGCGCCACGGATAGCTTTAAGAAATATCCGGGAGCTAAAACCTTCACGGACTTCCGCCGCATGTTCGACGAGATGGGCCGCGGCATTGATGCCGTGATCGTTGCCACACCCGATCACTGTCACGCCGTGGCCGCCGCCGCTGCCATTCAGCGCGGCCAACACGTCTATTGCGAGAAGCCTCTGACGCACACGGTGCATGAAGCCCGCATGCTGCGCTTGCTCGCGCGCAAGCACGGCGTCGTAACGCAAATGGGCAATCAAGGTTCGTCCTCCGACTCCGTGCGTCGCGCGGTCGAACTGGCTTGGAGCGGCACGATTGGTGAAATCCGCGAAGCCTACGTCTGGTTTCCCAGCGGCAACGGGCCGATGACGCGTCCTGCCGATCGCCCACCTGTCCCGGCCACGTTGGATTGGGATTTGTGGCTCGGACCGACCGAGTGGCGGCCTTATAGCAACGTCTATTGCCCCGAGAAATGGCGCTCCTGGCGTGCTTTTGGCAGTGGCGTGATTGGGGACATGGGCTGCCACACGAGCAATATCATGTTTCGCGCGCTGAAGCTGGAGCAGTTGTGGAACCCGCCCAACGATGCGGCGGCCAAACGCATCATCATTCGCATCGAAACTTTGCCTTCGGAACGCGACGCCGAAGGTTTTCCGCGCTCGATGCAGGCGCTGATTGATTTGCCGGCGCGGGGCGATATGCCGCCCGTGCAGTTGACAGTGCAGACGTCGAACCTCCCTTCGCCGGACTTGATGCTCGGCTACACCCAGGACAAATGGGGCGATTTGATCGTCGGCTCGAAAGGCTCCATTTACTCGCGTGATCCGTGGAACACGAATTTTGTCTTGTTGCCTGAGGATAAATTCAAAGACGTGAAACACGGTCCGCCACAGACAATTCCTCCCAGTACCGACCACTACCGCGAATGGACCGAAGCCTGCAAAGGCCACGGAGAAACCTTCTCGAGCTTCGAGATTGGCGGACCGATGACCGAATTGATGCAACTGATCAATCTCGCGACGATGTTTGAAGAGGCTTTGGAATATGACACTATCAGCGGTCGTATTCTCAACTCGCACCACGCCAACGAAATGCTTCAGAGCAAGCACCGACGTGGTTGGTCAATATAAAATGCGGCCCTGAATTTCTAATTGCCGCTTGTCCTTGGTTGCAGGGAGTCCTTTTGGAACTTGGGTTTTGAACGCTCCCGAAGCATGTTTATGTTGACGCCAACGTGAAGGTTCGCAAGTTCACCCAATTCAACGTCTGGCCCGTCGTGCAACGGGAATTGCGCGAAGGGGCGCGGCGGCCTGTCAATCATCGGCTGCGCTTCGGCAGCGCGGCCGTGGGCACGGTGTTGCTT
Organism: Verrucomicrobiia bacterium; assembly: GCA_036008545.1. Lineage (GTDB taxonomy): Bacteria > Verrucomicrobiota > Verrucomicrobiia > Limisphaerales > Palsa-1400 > Palsa-1400. The sequence continues at coordinate 1,388 of DASYNM010000194.1, read as the reverse complement.
TGGTTTCTCGTCGGCACTCTATTAAACAAGCCTTCAGCACAACTGGGCGGCTGGCTTTTGGGTGGCCTCCACACCATGGTGCTTGGGCTGATTTTGCTGATCGTGCCAGCCCTGACGGCCGATTGCATCGCGCGGGAAAGACGGGAGGGAACGCTGGGTTTGTTATTCTTGACTCCATTGAGTGCCGGAGACATCGTCGCGGGCAAGGCCCTGGCCCAGGCGTTGCGGGCCTTGACGCTCTGGCTGGCCGTGCTGCCGATCCTGGCCATTCCCTTTATGACGGGCGGCGTCACTTGGTACGACGCCTTCAGCTCTCTGAGCATGGAATTTTGCGCTGGCGTGCTGTGCCTGGCGGCAGGTTTGCTCGCCTCCACCCTGGTCCGCGAGCGGAACTCTGCTTTCTTGCTGGCCTTCCTCTTCGGAGCCATCTTTTTGTTTCTTTTCAGCCAGCTTATCCTGCTGATTATTTTCGGCGGGTGGCGTGGATTCGCCGCCCTCAAAGGAGTGACTTGGTGGGATATGGCGACGGATGGCATGCGGCTCATCACCGGACTCACGGCCGTGCGAGGTGTTGCCGGATGGAGCTCCATTGGCACGTTTTCCGCAGTCTTACGTACAATTTGGACTTACTTTTGCTGTGCTAGTCCCGCAGTCGTGCTGCTGGTTTTCTACCTGGTCGCCCTCTTCGCGGCGCGCCGCATCAAACGCTCCTGGCAGGACAAAATTCCTTCGGCCCGGCGCGAAAGTTTTCTCCGCCTTTATTGCGCGCCGCTGTTCCGCCGCCGGTTCCGGCGCAGCATGCAGCGAACACTGGAACGGAACCCCATCGCCTGGCTGCAACAGTATTCCTGGAGGGCGCGCGCCAGCAAATGGGGCCTCTGCCTGCTCTTCGTGCTGATCGAGCGGGCGATGGCCGGCGACGCCCACGGCGTCTCGCCGCTTGACAACCTGGCCCAAGTGCCTTGGTTGGTCGTCATGGCCGGGATCTATATTTTCGTCGGGGTTAGCGGCTTTTTGGAAGAGAAGCGCAGTGGCGCCCTGGAATTACTTTTGATCACGCCCATCTCCGTCAACAAACTTATCTTCGGCCGCGCATGGGGATTGTGGAAACAGTTCCTTCCCACGGGCCTGGTCCTGCTCGGCGCTCACGAGCTGTGGATATGGAATGATCAGTTCGGCTTCGATTACGCCGATGAGGCGCTACTAAGACCATTCTGCCTGGCCTGCGGCTTTTTGGCGCTGCCGATTTTTGCCACCTATTTCGCCTTGCGCGTAAAGAATTTGATTGTGGCGGCAGTGCTGACCTTCATTGCCTTGTGCATTCCGACTGCATTCGCGGAGGAATTCGTTCAAATGTTCACGCGCAGCAATCGAGTGGAGATGTGGTT
>DASYNM010000193.1:0-6948 GCA_036008545.1 Verrucomicrobiia bacterium | reverse complement strand
GTCATAGCCCTCGGGCAGCACAATGGTCGGTTCGTTGATCATGAGGTTGATGTCCTGGTGCCCGGCCCGGAGCAAGGCGCGCAAGTAGCGGTTGCTCTTGCGGTGCCAGGGCGTGGGGTAATCGCTAAAGAACACCTTGTCGAACGTTGACAAAGGCTTCATGTCCAGCGTGTCCACCTGGTGTCCCATGGATTGCAAGGCTTTGGCCAGCAGCCGCGCCGCGAGCGTCCAATCATGCCCCTGCACTTGGACTGCTTGTTTAAACATCCGGTTCTGGTTAAACGCTGGATACAAATTCCAAAAGCCGTAGTTCATAACGAGGGATTCAGCGGCCTGAAGCCAAAACCAAAGCCCCTCCGCAGGGTCGGACTTGAGTCCGGATTCATCATCATCTTTTTTTGGGGCAAAAAATGGCCCTGCCGGGCGGATTTGTCGATTTTTTTCACTAAAAAGACAGCATTGACACTTCCGGGCCGCAGGCGTAGGATGAGGCGAAAGTAGAAAAGGACTTAATACATGCTCACGCGAATTAGCCTGATTGTTGCGATACTCGCCGGATTGGCGGCAGGGGTCGTTAGTTTCATTTATGTGCAGGACGTCATCGTCACCACGCGTGCGGCCAGGGACGATTGGGCCAAAAGAGATAAAGACGAAATTGCCGCACATACCAAGACCAAGAAGACTCTCAAAGACACCGCGGCCAAACTTGACACGACCGAGAAGGAATTGGCCCAGACCAAGACTGACTTGGACGGCGCCAATGCCAAGGTGGCGGATTTGACCAAAGACAAGGAAACTTTGACCGCCAAATTGGAAAAGACCACCGCCGACCGCGACGCCGCGCAACAAGAACTGGCGCGCTGGAGCGGGTTGCCGGATCCGGCGCTCATCCGCGGGATTATTGCCGATCTGGAAAAGTCCAAGAAAGCCATCGCGGCGCTCACCGGCGAAAACAAACTGCTTGCGGCCCAGGTTGTGGAATGGACCAATCGCTGGTACTCCTTCTTCCACGGTGAGGAAGACGTACCGCTGCCTGCCGGTTTGCGAGGGAAAATCCTGGCCGTCGATCCCAAGTTTAATTTCGTCGTGCTCAATATAGGCGAGGATCAAGGGGCCAAGGAACGGGGCGTCATGATGGTGGATCGCGACGGCAAATTGCTGGGCAAGGTGCGGATCAAGTCCGTTACCAAAGACCGGTCGGTTGCCAATCTCCTGCCCAATTGGCAGCGCGGCGAAGTTATCGAGGGTGACGAAGTTCTCTACTGATGAAAAAGTTGCGCACATTTTGTTGCGCCTTGGTTTTGGCCGCGGTCGCGGGATGGCTGGCGGGTTGCGCCTCGGATGGGGATCTTTCCCCTATGCCGTGGGATACGCCGCAGGGCTGGGAAGGCCCGCTGCCTTCAACCATTAATCAAGGCCGGTAAGCGAAACGCGGGTTGCTGCCGTTTTATTTGGCGAACTCCACGCAACGGGTTTCTCTCACCATAGTGACTCTGATCTGGCCGGGATACTGCAACTCCTCCTCAATTTTTCGCGCGATATTGCGCGCCATCAAATAGGCTTGCTCGTCGGTCACCTGCCCGGGCTGCACCATGACCCGCAGTTCGCGCCCGGCTTGCAGCGCAAAACATTTTTCCACCCCCGGAAAGGACATGCCGATGCGCTCCAGGTCTTCGACTCGCTTGATGTAAGTCATCACCGTCTCGGAACGCGCGCCGGGGCGCGAGGCGCTGATGGCGTCGGCCGCACTGACTAGGATGCCGTAAGGGCCGGTATGCGGGACTTCGCCATGATGGGAGGCGATGCCGTTGACGACTTCCTCTGATTCGCCATAGCGCTTGGCAATATCCGCGCCCACAATGGCGTGCGCGCCCTCGACTTCGTGGTTGACCGCTTTGCCGATGTCGTGCAGGAGCCCGGCACGTTTTGCGCTGGCGACATCCAGGCGAAGCTCCGCCGCCATCAAGGCCATCAGTTGCGCGACCTCGATCGAGTGCGCGAGAATGTTCTGTGCGAAGCTGTGACGGAAATGGAGACGGCCCAGGAGCTTGATCAATTCACCGTGCATCGGCGCCAGGCCCAGTTTCATAATCGCGTCCTCGCCGGCGCGCTGAATAGCTTGATCCATTTCCTGCGAGACGCTGGCCACGACTTCCTCGATGCGCGCGGGATGGATGCGTCCGTCAAGGATGAGGCGTTCCATGGCCTCGCAGGCGATTTGCCGGCGCACCGGATCAAAACCGGACAGGACCACCGCGCCGGGCGTGTCATCGATCAACACCGTCACGCCAGTGGCGGCTTCGAAGGCGCGGATGTTGCGGCCTTCACGCCCAATGATACGGCCCTTGATCTCCTCGCCTTTGATATTGACTGTAGCGGTGGAGGTTTCAAAGCTGTGATGACCCGCGTAACGCTGGATGGCCAGGCTGATGATCTTGCGCGCCTGCTCCTCGGCGCGGACTTTGGCGGCGTCAAGGATGTGCTGGGAAAGCTGCATGGCGTCGCGCATGCTTTCCTGCTCAATCTGTTTGAGGAAAGCGCTTCGCACCTCGCTTTCGCTCATCTTGGCCACGCTGGACAATTCCACTCGGCGTTGGGCCACCAATTGATCGGCCAGTTTGCGCTGGGCCTGCACTTCGGCGGTGGCGGCCTGCAGCGCCTCGCGGTCGGCGCGCAGCACGTTCTCCTGTTTGACCATGTTCTCCAATTGGCCGTTGACCAATTCCTCGCGGGTGATCAGGCGCTGCTCGATGACGGAGATTTCCTTCTGGCGGGCGGCGGCAATTTTCTCGAGTTCGGAGCGCGCCTTGAGGGCCTCCTCGTTGGCGGCCAGCCGGGCGTCGCGAGTCAATGCTTCGGTTTCGAGGCGGGTTTTTTCGAGAATGTCTTTTCGTTGATGCTCCAAGCCGGTGCGCAGGCTGTGGTCACGCCACATGCGCAGAAAATAACCCGCGAGAATGCTGCTGATAATCGCGACACTGGCCAGGCCTATGTCGAAGGAAGAATTCGCAAAGTCCAACTTCATGGTTTTACTGCATTCTTCCTGGAGACTTCCAGCCAGCGTGTCGGCGTCAAAATAAAGTTCATGCTTACATCATGTCTCTGCGCCGGAAGGTGCCCGACGACCTGCTGATCGAAGGCTACCCCGCATTTGGCCCCCGCAATCCCGGCCAGCAGGCGGTCGTAGAATCCCTGGCCCCGGCCTAACCGGCGTCCAGACAAATCGAATCCTAAGCCGGGAGCCAACACCAAGTCCAGACGCTTTATTGACATGGGCCGGCAATGCGCGCCCGGTTCCAGGATGCCGAATTTCCCCGGCGAGCAATCTTCTCTGTGGTTAGAGACCTCAACGGCCTGATATGTTCCCGTCTCGTTGTCAAATCGAGGGAACGCGAGCGCTTTGCCCAATTGCAAAGCTTCTTCCAGCAGTGGCGACAAATCCAATTCCTCGGCCGTCGCGGCGTAAAGGAGGACAGCCTGCGCGCGCTGCCATGCCGTTTGCCGCCGCAAGAGGTCGCGCGCGCAGGCTGAGGCCTCGTCCCGCTCCGTTTTTGAAATGGCCTTCACGGAGGCTCGCAGGCGACGGCGCCACTCCGCCTTTTCAGCATTGGAGTCAAGACTCATTTGCGCAGGGCTTCTATTTGCGCGCGCCACTTTTCCAATCGCTCTTTGATTTTCTTTTCCGCGCCCTCCTCGGTCGCCTCGTAATATCGCCGCGCCGCGCCGAGATAATCCTGCGCCACAAAATGTTCGGGAAAATCGTGCGCGTATTGGTAACCCTTCCCGTGCCCCAATCGCTCCGCGCCCGAATACCCCGCCCCGCGCAGTGCGGTCGGCACGGCGATGGTGCGGCCCGAGCGCACGTCTTCTAACGCCGCATCGATGCCCTTCATCGCGCTGTTGCTCTTGTGGGCGGTGGCGATGTAGATGGTGGCTTCGGCAATCGGAATGCGCGCCTCCGGCCAGCCCACAAATTCCGCCGCCTGATGCGCCGCACTCGCCAGGATCAAGGCCATCGGGTCCGCCAGGCCGACATCTTCCGCCGCGCAGATCAGAATGCGCCGACTGATAAAGCGCGGGTCTTCGCCGGCATGAATCATCTTGGCCAGCCAATACAGCGCCGCATCCACATCGCTGCCGCGCATCGATTTGATGAAGGCCGAAATAGTGTCGTGATGCGCGTCACCATCCGCGTCATAGACGACCGCCTTTTTCTGGATGCATTGTTCGGCCGTCGCAAGATCGATGTGAATGACACCATCGCCGCCGGGCGGCGTGGTCAGCGCGGCGATCTCCAGGGAATTGAGCGCCTTGCGCGCGTCGCCGTCGGCCACTTTGGCCAGATGCCGCAACGCCGCCTCGTCGGCCTGGATTCGAACATGACCCAAGCCGCGCTCGGAGTCGGTCAAGGCGCGGCGCAGCAGCTCGAGCAAATCCTCCTCGGTCAGCGGCTGCAATTCGAAAATCTGCGAGCGCGACACCAACGGCGAGTTGACGAAGAAAAAAGGATTGTGCGTCGTCGCGCCGATCAGCCGGACCACGCCGCTCTCGACATCGGGCAGCAAGACATCTTGTTGACTCTTGTTGAAGCGGTGAATCTCGTCGATGAACAGGATGGTCGATTGCCCGGTGTTCTCGCGGCGGTTGGCCGCCGCGGCCAGCACCCGCCGCATGTCGGCCACATTCGACTCGACACCGCTGAGGCGCTCGAACTTGCTCCGCGTGTGCCCTGCGATGATCTGTGCCAGGGAGGTCTTGCCGGTGCCGGGCGGCCCGTAAAATATAAGTGACTGGATGCGGTCGGCCTCAATGGCGCGGCGCAGCAATTGTCCGGAGCCCAGGATATGTTTTTGGCCGGTGAACTCCTCCAGGCTGCGCGGCCTCATGCGCGCCGCCAGCGGCTGCGAGGCGAAGGCGTTCGCTTCTTCCCTGGTTGTCCCGGCGGCGGCCGTTTCCGGCGCGTTGGAAAACAGATCGTGACCTGTCACGCCGGCAAAGTAACAGAACACCGCCGCCCTACCAAGCCCGAACCGCCGGGGCGAAATTGACCTTGTTGGAGCGTTCGAGCCTCTAAGAGCACCTGAAAATATCAGCAAATATCATGAAAATCAACGACTTACGTAAGCTCATCGCGCTCTGGCGGGCGGCCGCTGGCCGTTCTTCCCGGCCACTCCACACATTCAAACAACTGGCGTCGAAACGCTTCACGTATGCACCATACCATAAGTCGGTGGGAACGCAAGTAGAAAAACAAGCCTTGTTCTTGGCGTGCGGGCGCGGCTCGATTTTTCGTGGCGGGCGAGCGCCTGCGAGCCAGTGACTGCGACAGCCAAAATTTCGGGCTCGCGGCGCTCGCCCCTCCCGAAAATCTCGCAAGCTAGGACGAAGCCTGGCGCATCGTCCCAGATTTGACTTCCCATCGTTGCAAGTCGCGGCCCAATTCCCGCGGCCAACTTTCTTCCGTGCAGGTCATGAACACCTGGCTGTGCGCGTCCTGCGCCCGGCTCAGCAACGGCAGGAATCCCGCCCGTCGTTTGGCGTCGAGTTCCCCCATGATGTCGTCGATGAGCAGAACGGGTGGCGCGCCGTGAATGGCCGAAAGATACTCGGCCTGCGTCAATTTCAACGCGATGGCGATGGAGCGCTTTTGCCCTTCGCTCGCATATTGGGCGGCGGATTTGCCATCCAGGCGCAGTTGCAATTCGTCGCGATGCGGGCCGAGCAGGGTCGAGCGCAGGGCCTTCTCGCGCGCGCGGTTGCGGGCCAGCTCGACGGCGAAATCGTTGCGGACGGAAGGTTGATATTCCAGCGTGAAGGTCTCGGCGGTGCCGGCCACGCGTTGGTAGGATTCGATAGCCAATGGCATGATCTTCGGCAACAACTGGCGGCGGAATTTCATCAACTCCGTCCCGGCTTCGATCAATTGCTGCGTGAAACCCTCCAGCGCAGCCGGATCGGGCGACAATTGCTTGAGCAACGCGTTGCGCGAACGCAAGGCGGCGGCGTAGCGTTGCAGCAAGGGGAGATAAACGGCGTGCGTCTGGCTCAGGAGCAAGTCCAGAAAGCGCCGGCGCAACCGGCCCGCGCCCTTGACCAGTTGCACGTCCTCCGTGCAAAAGACAACCGCGCGCAGCGTGCCGAGGTAATCGACCAGCTTTCGCACCGGCTTGCCGTCAAGACTAAGTTGGCGCTCGGCGGCCGACCAATAAATTTTGATATCGTGGCTGGCGCGCGACATCACCTGGGCGCCGACGAAGTAGCCCTTGCCGCCGTGCCGGACGAGTTGAGCGCCGCCGACACCGCGAAAGGAACGCAGCGTAGCCAGCAGATAAATGGCTTCCAGAATGTTGGTTTTTCCCTGGGCATTGTCGCCCAGCAGCAGGTGGAAGCCGGGAGCGAAATTAGCTTCCAGACGACCGTAATTACGAAAGTCTCGCAGCTTGAGATGAGCCAGATGCACGCCTACAGCATTGAGGATTCAGGCGCGGATTCCAGAACAAACAAGCGCTCCGCGACGGGCGGGGAACCTAGCAGAGGCTTTTGACCTTGGTGGTGGCCGGCTTGGAAAGCAGAACGGAATTGGGGCCGCCGAACGGATAACTGATGTCGTGACGGCCATCCTTTGACTTGACAACTATCAGGACCGAGGAAAGTTCGTGTTCCCGGCAGAAGGATTCGGCGTGCAGCACACTCTCAAAGTCCTTGGCTTGGGCCGCATTTTCATTCCAATCGACGCCGTCGAAATACACATTGCTGGCCGCATTTTGCACTAAAATTCGCATGTTGAAAGAAAGATAAGGGTTTCCCTCGCAAAAAGCAAGGGAAAAGACCTCGCACTTAAAGCCTGCCAAGCCAATTTCCACAATGGCGAAATTCAGGCCAAATCAATGGCTTGCGCCGCCCCCCGTCGCCGGTAATATCCGCGCATGGCGCTTAAGCCCGCTGCGA
>DASYNM010000192.1:0-4286 GCA_036008545.1 Verrucomicrobiia bacterium | reverse complement strand
GGCTTCCTCGTCGTCGAGCAACGCAATAACTTGTGGCACGGCGGATTTGGCGGCAGGACCAAGGACCCAGAATCCATAGCAAGCCATCGCGTTGAGATCGTCTGGGTTGCGCCGATCGATCGGAATCCATTTGTATTTTTGAGCAAAATCGCGGAGTTTCCGCCGAAACGGTGTGTCCTTGGCGCGAATCCAATCGAGTAGAAGCGGAATCGCGCGCGGCCCCATGGCGAGAACTGCCTGCGCGGGTTGTGAATCGCGCCCGGAGGTCTCCATCCCGAATTGACCGATTTCTCGGTCGCGCGCGGCTTGATCGAGCCAGGCGCTCAGCGATTTTCCCTGGTAGGACGGTTCGTAAAAATGGCAGACCGTCCACACCGCCACGCAGACAGCAAACACCGCCGCGGCGATCTTCAATGAAAACTGCCGTTTCGCCATGAAACAAGCATACTCAATACGCTGTGGAAATCGAGTGTTGTCCATAGTCGAAAGCACACTCGATGTTCAGTGCAGTATCGCGAGCGAGTTGGCGCTGGCGCAATTTCTAACTTTCTACTTTACGCTGAGTTTCGCTGGCGCCTCTGGAAAAGGTCGCTGCAAAGTGTTGGTGGCGTCCATGCCTAACGCCAAGCGTGAGCCAGGCTCTTGTCGGCATCATTTTAATCAAATGAATATCCGCCAAAGAATAACTCGCTTGGTTGGCCAGACTCAAACAGGGTGATATAAACACAATGGCCTCGCTTAGCGGATGCCAAAAAATTCAGCTTCCGAGAAACCATCTCTTTGGTGGGCTGTTGAGTGCCAAAATACCGCTCCAGGTCTTCTTCGGAAAGGGGAGACGCAACACCAAACTCGGGCCACTCGGAAACACTCTCGATGTCCAAAATGGAGCGCGTGCCATCTTCGGCTGCGTCTTCCACCGCCTCATAAATAGACTCATGCTGGGCGCCAGGCGCAGGTGAATCAGGACTAATCGGGAATTGTGGGAAAGGCTGCGCCGGATTGTAGCGCCCCGCCTCAAACTCCCGCTGCCGCAAGTCTTGCAACGCCGCCTCGATATCCGGCTGGTATTCGACGTAGTAGTAGTAAGGATGTCCTCCCATAAGCGTGTGTATATTTTGTATCAACAATTGTTGCATCAATATATAGCAGTCGTTACGTTTATCGAAGCACAAAAGTCCGTCCCAAAGGTGGGGGGCGCATCTCACTTTTTGGATGACTTCGCTCAACTCCCTCTCCTCCACATACTTGTGGAGGAGAGGGCCGGGGTGAGGAGGCTCGACCAGACGCACCCCTCTCCCTGTCCCTCTCCCCGCGTTGCCGCGGGGCGAGGGGACGTTATCGGACGCGCTCAGAGGAATGTGCAAAAAAATGAGATGCGCCCAAGGTGGGGTCGTCTTTCGAGCGAGCTGGCGCGATTTCTAACTTTCTACTTTACGCTGAGTTTCGCTGCCGCCTCCGGATAAAGCCGGCGCAATGCGTTAGTGGCGGCCTGGCGCCTCAGGCCATCGTCATCTGTCAAGCAAGGCGTGATCTGCGATATGGACACCCACTGAGTGGCGGCGCGACCGAAGGCGCAGATGGCCAGAAGGGCGGGCAGGCGCGGCAAGTGGTTTGATGATGAAAGAAAATCGGTAATTGCCGGAAGACACAAATCCGGGTGCGCGTGAATTCCAGCCAGCGCGAAAAGTGCAGATGACTGGACTTCTTCGTTGGTGGATTGCAAGTTCGCCACCAGCAAAGCAACGGCTGGCGCCGCGTTCGTGCCCAAATCCGTCGCAACCGCTCTGGCCAAGCGCCAATCCGCAATTGCCGATGGGTTTTTTAAAGGCCCAATAGCTGAATCAAGTCCCTCTCCGCTGATTTTGATGCGTGCGGCTCTTGCCCACGCAATCGCGCCCGATGGTGGTTGCGAGAGCAAAGAGATTTGGGGGAGGGCCGACCGCGCCCTCGGTCCCATTTCCCCCATGGCACGCAGCACGCCGTGAGCCTCACCTTGCCAATCGCCGCCCGGCGAAATAGTTTGACTGAGAGCAATCAAGCGCTTCTCCAACGCAGGCAGCGCGGCAGTATCTGCAGGGCCGATGAATGAAAGGACGTAAGCGGCGAGTGTCCTGACTCCGGCATCATCATCGTCGAGCAATATAATAAGTTGCGGCACGGCGGATTTGCCGGCAGGACCAAGAACCCAGAATCCATAGCACGCCATCGCGTGGAGATCGTCCGGGTTGTGCCGATCAATCGGAATCCATTTGTACTTCTGCGCCAAATCGCGGAGTTTCTTCTGTAAAGCTGTGTCCTTGCCGCGAAGCAGGCTGAGTAACAGCGGAATGCCGCACGGCCCAACAGCGAGAACAGCCTGCGCTGGTTGTGAATCGCACCCACGGCTCTCCCCTCCGAACCACATCATGTCGCCGTTGCGCACGCCATCATCGAGCCAGGCGCTCAGCAGTTTTCCCTGGTACGACGGTTCGGAAAAATGGCGTACCATCCACACCGCCGCGCAGACGGCAAGCAGCGCCGCGGCGATCTTCAACGCAAACTGCGGTTTCGCCATGAAACAACGATAATCAATACGCCGGAGAAATCGAGCATTAGAGGGGGCAATGGGCCGGCTACGGCATTTCTTAAATCGCTTTAGTTAAGATCGCGCGAAAGTATCAACTTGAGCGTCACTGCGTCTGACGCGCCGGTCAATCCGAACCCTGCCCCAAATTCCACATTGACCAACTTGCTCATAAAATCGATGACGCCGAAGACTTCGTGGAATTGTTGGTTCGGCTGGTGAAAACGGGCCACCGTGCCATAGTCAGCGTATTCCTCCGCGGCGACGGCCCAGCGCTTGGAGAAGTTGTAAGCCAAACGCTCGGCCGGCACGAATTCAAGCTTCTTGAAACCATTGTAGTCTGTGTCAACAATCGGATTGATGATGAGATCGACAGGATGGAAGTGCCACCCTAGAATCGGGCGAATCTCTCCCGAAAAAGTCGAGGACTCCCAAAACTTGGAATTGTAACTGTATTCAAAGTTCATCCCGTAGAAGAATGTTCGCTCCGCCGCGTGCGGCGAAACGAAGAGTGTGCGCAGTTTCAAGCCATCGAAGGTCAACCCGCGATCTCTGGAAATACTGTATAGGGGAAAATAAAGCCCGGCTTCGAACCAGTCTGTCACACCGTAGGCCCACTCGGGAACACCGTTGAACGATTTGTCCGGAATCAACGCGCCCGGAAAGGCCGGAGATGTCCGGCCGTCGGGCGTGTAGTTGTTGTGCCAGGTGAGGTTGAACTTTCCAATGTCGGCAATCTCGGCGTCGTAAACCTGTATCTCGTCAGTTTGCGCCCATGCAACTCCGCTCGATGCAAGAAGGCCTGCGAGGCAAACAAAAAGGACAAATTTCTGGCGCTCCAGAATCATAGTCGGGCAATACCATTACCCGCAGCCGGCGGAAACGCCAAATCAAAACAGCACGGCGCCCAAAAGCTTTCCCTATTCGGTCCGTCGGGCGCCGGGCGCTTCGGCGAGTGACTGACTTCCACCAACGCTAATCAATGAAACTTTGGCCGGGGCCGTTTTCCCGACGCCGTGCAGAGCCGAAACTGTCGCGATATCCACCATCAGTTTGCGCACGTTGAATTGCGAGGCCACCAGCGATTGCCGCAGTCGCTCCATCACGTCCGCACCGTAAGCCAGCATCGGTTCTTTTACCATTTGATTGAACAAGTGCTCGATAAAAGCATTTTGGGCCTGCTCGCTGCCGGCGGCAAATTCCGCGATGTCGCGCGGGCCGGCCAGGTGAACGGTCTCGCCGGCGTCGGTGGTGTAATCGCTGACCGAATTGATCGGCTGATCGTGGTCGTTCTGCCGAAATCGGCCCACGGCATCGTAATGTTCGAGGCTAAAGCCCAGCGGATTGATGACCGAGTGGCAGCTTTGGCAGGCTTGCGGATGGGTGAGTTGGGCCACTTTTTCGCGCATGCTCAGATTCGGCGCGAAATCGGCGTCCTTGAAAGTCTGGGCCATCGGCGGCGGCTTAAGGGCGCGGCCGACAATGTTGCGAGTCAAGAATACTCCGCGATGGATGGGTGAGGTCGATTTCTGATACGAAAACTCGGAGAGCAGGAAGGGATGGGTGATGACGCCGCAGCGCTGCTTGGGATCAAATTCCACTTTCGCGAAATCGTCACCGGCCGGAGGTTGCACGCCGTAGAACGTCGCCAGGCGGGCGTTGAGAAAAAGATAATCGGCCAGAAGCAACGTGCGGTAATCCGACGAACCGTTCCAAACGGAGT
>DASYNM010000191.1:0-3873 GCA_036008545.1 Verrucomicrobiia bacterium | reverse complement strand
GCTCAGGGCCGGAAGCAACATGGCCGCCAATATAGCTATAATTGCGATTACCACTAATAACTCGATCAATGTAAAGCCACGGTAATATACGGGGAGGGCTGACCTCTCCGCCTTTCTCATTAATTTCGTTGACCGGGCATGCATTATGAGTGTTTCAATATGGCTTGAATGCGAGTAACTTTCAAGCGCGGTAGGGTGCCGCGCCCCAAAGCTCTAAAAGGCGAATCACGGCGTCTAAACCACATAAAAAGGCCTGCTTCCTGGTCCGCTCCCCACTCGCTATCCTACCCCGTAAAGCCTTCACTGCCAATTATTCGTCCACGTTTCTTCGTTAGTCGTGATGAGCAGGAAACCCTGGCCAACGGCAAGCTGTGGCGTTCCTGCCGTCCAGGAATTTCCACTGTACGGGTAAGAAACGTAATTGCTTGTGCTGGTGTTCCAAAGCTTGATCGTATCTCCGTTGTGGGGCACGTACCCGGAGATGTTGGTGATGTAGCCCGATGCCGGCACACTTGTGCTCAAATAGTTGGTGGACGGGCTGCCGTTGCTCTCAGGGCCGACGTGGAAAATTTGCTCACCCCGGACCAAACCCACGAACGTATTGGTGAAGGCCGCGTTGGTGTGGACCATCAAGACGCTATAGCCCGGCAGAAGCGTCATATCCAGATTAGAAGGCCATTCCGGAGAATCGACGCCGGTGTTCGTTGCGCTCGTAAACCCTGTGCCATTCCACTTGTAGATTCTTGTCTGGTACTGGGCGCTGCCCCAGGAGTTGGAAAAGGCGAACAACGGATAAAGTGTGTTCATCGGGTACATGTAGCCAAGATTGAATCCCACGTTCAGAATGTTGTCATCGACCTGGTAGAGTTGATCGGCCACCAGGTTGGTGCCGGGGGCGATGATCTGTTTGTAAAAGCCAATGGTCTGCGAGGTGCTGTTCGTTCGGCTGACGACGTAGAATTTGTTGGAGACACCGGCTCCAAAGGTGTCCGTAAAATTGGTGTTCCCGTTGGTGGAGTTCATGGTCAGGTTCGAGGCCAGCAGCGTCCAATTGGTTTGGGCCAGATTCGTCGAGGCATAGACGGACCAATTGCTGCTGCCGGGCGTACCGGTCATGCTGAAGCCGAATTCACTGCCGGTGTAAAAGCCGTTGAAGACGAACGGCGCGCCGTTGTAGGTCACTCCATTGGTGAACGCGGTCGGCGCCTGCTGGCCGTTGTGGTCCAGGGATTGTTGGAACATCGGCCAGGGAGCGTTGGCCTCCGTCGGCGCCGTGCCCCACAAACAATACAAATTGCCATCCTCAGAAGTAATTAGGACCGAGCCGTCCGGCAAGATGGCCGGACTTCCGACGATGGACCCGCCCGTCGTGTAGGTCCAGATGGCGGTTCCATTGCTGATGGCGTAAACATCCGCACCACCATCGCCCGCATAGATGGTTCCGTTCGCGGCGATAGCTGGGGAGCTGCTGACGAAAGAGCCATAATTCGTAAAAACCCACTTCGGGGTGCCGTTCGAATTGATTGCAAACACGCAGCCGAGATAGTCTTGCAACGGAGCGGCTGAGCCTACATAAATGACGCCGTTCTGGTCGATGGTGGGAGCGCTCTGAATGATTGTGCCGCCTCCATGATCAGCCACATTGAATATCCAGTTTAAGGAGCCATCCGGGTTAACGTCGTACAAGTACGGGGATTGTTCATCCTCGCCATTATAAAGTCCGGAACCAACCAAGATGGTGCCGTCAGGGGCCAGAGCCGGCGTGGAATCCGGTTCGGCATCTCCTGGTAATGGTAGAAACCACTTAAGCTGCCCCTCACCGGTTAAGGCGTACAAACGCGATCCCTCTGCGACGAAATAAATCGACCCATCGGCTCCCACCGCCAGACTACTATCCACATCCCCGCCGTTACCATAGAATAAGTCTTGCGGCTGGAAAAACCAATTGGTGGTTCCGTTCGTGTTGAAGCAAGTCACGCCAGTGACGACACTTCCTGAATGCCCTTCTTCTGCTTCATCTGAGGCCACGTAAATCAGACCGTTGCTCCCGATGGCGGGCGTGGAATAGACCGAGTTGTAGTTCCCGGCATGCCGTTGCCAGTTCGTCGTGCCGTTCGGGTTGATCGAATACAAATAGCCGTCCAGACCGCCGACGTAAATAGTTCCGTTTGAAGATATCGCCGCCGATCCGGTGATCTCCCCCTGTTGGTAGCTAATGGTGGTGTTGTAGTTGGTGAAAATGTTGTCCACCCACTGGATTTGTCCAAAGACGGGATCGACCACGAACAATTGACCCGTCGGCACGTTGTTGTTGGCGATGGCGACGAGGATCTGCCCTGTGGCGCTGCTGACGGCGGGCGAACAGTCGAGTCCAGTGCCGTCCGCATCGTTGCCGGAGGTCGAAATCGCTGTGACCCATTTAACGGTGAGCGGCTCCGGAGCCTCGGCTTCCAAAGCCTTAAAAAAGACGGCGGGGTAATCGCAAGTCCAGTAGGGCGCGGCAACCGTGACGGTGCTGGTGGCCAACAACGACTGGTTAGTCACCCAGGGACCGGCCAGATTGGTAGTCGCAAGAAGAAGATAGTTCACGTTACTTACTGTATTCGAAAGTGTGACGGTTACCATCAGGCCATCGTCGCTTTGGGCGATGAGGAGACAGAGGTTGGTGCCGAAATTGGGCATTGGAGGTTCGCCGGGCCAGCCTCCGCTGCCACCGTCACCGCCACCACTTCCACCGCCGGGCAGACCAGGAGGCCCGCCGTCATCAGGTTGGAAGCCGCCGCCACCGCTGGCGATAAGAAATCCATTTTCGTTGTAGGAGGCTCCCGGCGGCAAGGGTGGCAGATCGGATTGGGCCAGGACGCGAGCGGCCAGACAGGTCAGCAAAGTAATAAGGGCAAAGCGGAATTGGGGACGATGTAGCGTGTTCATATAGATAAAGAGGTCGTTTAAACCTTCAGTTCCGGGATTTCCAACCAAGGTTGTTTGAGGATCGTTGGAAACCATTCCAACGGCGTCTGTCAAAAGGCAATGCTGTGACGGAATCAAATCCACCACATTGGTGGGCACATTTTGGAGACGGGTGACAGCCTAAACCTGTCAGTGCGAATTGTCGAGCGGAAAACTGCCGTTCCAATAATAAGCGTAATTTACTCTGCCGCAATGCCTTGACGATCAAATCGCCACACCACGTCTTAGTACTGACAGAAAAAACAGGCCTTTTTTGGGGTGTCTTGGCAGCTAAATCGATGTTTCTGGAAAGAAAAAACGAGTTTGCTTTTGAGTTTTGGCGGTTTTTTGAGATTTTCCGAGTTGCAAGCTGTTGCAGATAAGTCATTAACATCGGTCAAGACTCTCTGAAAAAAATCGTACCAAAAAGCCTACGGTAGGTTTTTTGGTTTTCGCGGTCTGTGCCAGAATCGGTGCGTGAACGTTGAACATGAGTATATGAGAAAGCGGGAGAGGGAAGAATGGGCACAAGAAAACAGCTTATTATTCCAGCAGAAGAATCGAACAGAAGCTAACGAAGGGAACGAAGTTGAATTGCCTCGCCCGGAATCGGAATCAAAGCGAAGCGCCTTCGTTACCTTCGTTGCCTTCTGTGCGATCACGTCGGTCAGTCAGAACGCTCAGGCCGCCCAAGGCCTGCGTAAGTCGTTGATTTGCAGAAAAGGCCTTACGCAAGTCGTTGATTTTCATGATATTTGTCGATATTTCCAGCATGTCTTGATGCCTGGGGAGCGCGACCGTCCCGGTCGCTGCGGGGTGCGTCTCGCGCCCCGATCGGACAGGAAAGCAAAGACCAGGGATGTGTTTGGCGAGACGCCAACCACGGCGGTCGAGCGGTCAGAACAACATAAGAGCGGCCCGCTA
>DASYNM010000190.1:0-23340 GCA_036008545.1 Verrucomicrobiia bacterium | reverse complement strand
GGCGGCTATGGTGAACGGCGTGATCCAGTTCGGCTCGCCCTCGACCCCAGCGATTGGGCCAGTTACCTTCTCGACTACCGGCACGTTCACCGTCACGGCGACGGATACGAGTAACACTAATATCCTGCCCGCGATCAGTTCGTCGGTGACTGTCACTCCGTAACCTGACATTTCAAGTAGGCGGGCGCGGATTCCACTCTGCGCCCGCTGCCACGAACAGAGATTTACATTCATGGACCTGCTCGTTTGAAGCGCCATGCTGCCGGCCCTCCGGCACAATTTCGACCAGGCACGGTTGCCCGTAGCCGACGAGGTCACGAGGCGGATTCATTGATAATCCTGATGCATGAACTGTCTTGCGCCCGTTGAGTAAGGGACCCGTGCGGCGGCCATGACCAAGAGGATCGCCTCCTTACGTCGGCGGCTACGAGGCAAAACCGATTTCACAAAATAATTGGCGTTCCCAGCAAATGGTGTTACAGTAATGATGTGAGCGCGGTTCGACGCGCCGATCTTTGACATTTTGCAGAGGGACGCTTCAGTGATGAATGGTGTTTAGTGGGTGGAGAATGCTGACCGGCCTGCGCGAACGCTTCGGCGCGGCAAGAGGTTGAAGGCTGGAATTCTGTCGGGTGGTGAGTGACCCCGATTCAGGAGCCTGTTTTTGGGTTCATCCGACTCTGACCTCCTTCGTGTCTTTTCGTGTTCTTCGTGGTGAACGGAACTTGAGCTCGCGTAAGTTGTTGATTTTCACGATATTTGTCGATATTTCCTTATGGCTCCTTGGAATCTGATGAGCCGTGACGTTATTTGAATAAATCGAGTCGCACTCAGTCGCACTCAGTCGCACTCAGTCAAACCAGTCGCAGCGGTCAAACTTGCCAGAAATGGAAGTTCAGCATCGACAATTCCCTCCCCATGAGGTACTTTGCCGCAAAGCTATGAACGAGATTACCCAAATCCTGCTGTCTCCACAGGGCGACGGTTGTGATTCGGAGGAACTATTGCCGCTGGTTTACAACGACCTTCGCCGCATGGCGGCGGCCCGCATGGCCAGTGAAGCCGAGGGACAAACCTTGCAGCCCACGGCCTTGGTCCATGAAGCGTGGATGCGGATCTTCGGCAATGGCGATCGGCGCTGGCAGAATCGCGGACACTTTTTTGGCGAGGCCACGGAGGCGATGCGGCGGATTCTCATTGAGCGCGCCCGCCGCAAATCACGGCTCAAGCACGGGCAGGGATGGGTCAGGTTGGACATCGAGGGCTTGCCGCTGGCGGAGGCGACACCGGATGACAAGGTGCTGCTGATCAATGAAGCTTTGGAAAACCTCAAGGCGGAGGACCCGGAGCGGGCCGAAGTCGTGGTCATGAAGTTTTTCGGCGGACTGACCAATCAGGAAGTGGCAAAGATTTTGGGCGTGGCGGAGCGAACCGTCGAACGCCAATGGGCTTACGCGAAGGCCTGGCTATTCCAGAATATTCGCGAGCAAATGTAAGTTGACAGGACCTGCGCGGCGCCATGGATGACACACTGTCACGCGAAGAAGAAGTATTTGACACGGCGCGAAAGATAGAAGACCCAGCGCAACGGCAGGAATATCTGGAGCGGGCCTGCGACGGTGATCCCGACCTGCGCCAAAGAGTGCAGACATTGCTTTCCGTCCACGGCCGCGCTGAAGAGTTGTTCACCGAGTGTATATCCGCCTTGCGATCTCCCGAGGACAATGCCGAATCCTCGTCGTTGGCACGGGGACTTGAAGAGGAACAGCCTGGGGCACAAATCGGGCATTATCGAATCCTGGAAAAGCTCGGTGAAGGCGGTTGCGGCGCCGTTTACCTGGCGGAACAGGAAAAGCCGATGCGCCGTCTGGTGGCGCTGAAGGTGATCAAGTTGGGCATGGACACACGGGCCGTCATTGCGCGCTTCGACGCCGAACGGCAGGCGCTGGCCATGATGGACCATCCGAACATTGCCAAGGTTTTGGACGCCGGCTCCACTCAGACCGGTCGTCCCTACTTTGTCATGGAACTGGTGCGCGGGACGCGTATCACCGATTACTGCGATCAACACCAGTTGGATACCCGCCACCGCCTCGAGTTGTTCATCCAGATTTGCCATGCCATTCAGCACGCGCACCAGAAGGGGATTATTCATCGCGACATCAAGCCGTCGAACATCATCGTGACGTTGCATGATGGGCTGCCCGTTCCGAAGGTGATTGATTTCGGCATCGCCAAAGCTACCGAGACGCCATTGACGGACAAGACGCTCCTGACGATGCAAAATCAATTCATCGGCACGCCCGCCTACATGAGTCCCGAGCAAGCCGGCACTGGCGGGTTGGACGTTGATACGCGCAGCGACATTTACAGTCTGGGCGTGCTGCTCTATGAACTGCTCACGGGCAAGACTCCCTTCGACCCGAAAACGCTCACCGACTCGGGCGTGGACGAAATGCGCAGGACCCTGCGCGAAAAAGAACCGCCGCGGCCATCCGTCTTGTTGACGCTGCTGGCCGCCAACGATTTGACCAGCACTGCCGCGCGTCGCCATGCGGACCCACCTCGGTTGATTGCGCTCATCCGCGGCGATCTGGATTGGATCGTCATGAATGCGTTGGAAAAGGAGCGCGCGCGCCGGTATGAAACGGCGAACGGTTTGGCCATGGATATCCAGCGGCACCTCAGCAATGAGGCGGTGCTGGCGCGTCCCCCCGGGCGAGTCTATCGCCTGCAAAAGCTGGTGCGAAGGAACAAGGTTGTTTTTCTCTCGGTGGCCGCCGTTTCCGCCACTCTGATCGCCGGTCTCGGCACTTCGACGTGGCTCTTCCTGAAGGAAAGAGAAGCCGAGTTGCAACAGACCCGCTTAAGGCAGGAGGCGGAACTGGCGCGCTCCAACGAAGCCAAGTTGCGCATTCAAGCCGAAGCCCGTGAGAGAATCACCCAGGCAGCCGTTCTGGTCAGTCAAGACAAACTTGATGAGGCTGACCGCATCATCAGCGAGACAATCCCGACGGAGCCGAGTGTGGAAGCGGCGAGGGTACTGCGTTCGTTGAGCGAATGGCACGCGCTCCATAGCCGCTGGACCCAAGCTGCCGATCGCTACGAATTGCTGCTGCACGTCAACCAACTGGATGGATGGGATCAGGATGCATTGGATGTTTTCGCTTGTGGCGTGTGTCTGGACGAGACTGGAGGCGCCGTTGGCTACGACCGGTTTCGTCAGGAGGCTCTGGCGCGGTTTTTCTCGACGAGCAATGCCGTGGCCGCCGAACGAATCCTCAAGATATCCGTGCTGCAGTCTCCGAGCCGGCGAGTGATGGCGTCTCTCGCGCCGCTTGCCCGCGTGGCCGAGAATTCTTTTGCCAATCCCGATACCCGTGATCCGGAAGCCATTGCTCGCGCAGCCTGGGGATCGATTTCTTTAGCGCTCTGGGAGTACCGCCAGGGCCATTACGATAAGAGTATCCAGTGGGCCAGACGCTGCCTGGCCTGTCCGGGGCCCAACGCCCCACGAGAGGCGACTGCCCACGTCGAACTGGCCCTGGCGTTATACCAGGCTGGCGAGAGGGAGGAAGCACTCAGCGAATTCAGCTTGGGCCGTCGCCCCATAGAGGACGTTTTCCACCGAGATTTGGAACCTGGCAACGGCACGGTGGGATTCTGGTTTGATTGGGTCTTCGCGCGCATCCTCCTGCAGGAGGCGCCGAAATAGAATTGGCGATACTGCCGCAGGCGAGAGTCGGGTTTTGCCGGTGATTGGCGCATTTGGAGGTATGCACTGTGTTGCGTTGCTGCAGATGTTCGGTCGGCGTTCCTACGAGCGCGCAGATTGTCGCCAACCATTGGGAGGTAAGCGTGCCGCAATCCGGCAACACGAAATTTTCCATTTGACCAGATAACGAAATATGAATCATTCAAATCGTAGTTGTCCCACCGCGTTCATCCTAGTGATCGCGTCTTTGGGCGCGTTCGCGAATGGCCTCTTCGCCCAGGCCAGCTTGACGGTGGACGTTGACAAACCGGGTCACGCGATCTCGCCCACGTTGTGGGGTATTTTTTTCGAGGACATCAATCTATCCGCAGACGGCGGCATCTATCCCGAACTTGTCCGCAACCGTTCCTTCGAGGACTCAGACCAGCCCGACTCCTGGACGCTTTCCGATTCCAACAGTGGCAAAAGCAAAATCGCCATCGACTCCAGCCGCCCCCTCAATCCCTTCAACCGCCACAGCTTGTGCGTCACCGTGGACGGCTCGGTTGCTTTGGAAAATGAAGGCTATTGGGGGATGAATGTCGTCCAGGACGATACCTACGTTTTCAAAGTTGCCGCGCGCGGCGCCGAGGACTTTTCCGGGCCGCTGACGGTGCGAGTGCTAAGTGCATCTGGCAGTGAATTGGCCAAAGGCGAAGTCACGAGCCTGAGTCACGCCTGGCGCTATCACACGCTCAAGCTGACGCCTGCCGCAAGTGATCCGAAGGCACGCCTGCAAATTTCCGCCGCCGGCAAAGGTTCGTTCTACCTCGACATGGTTTCGCTCATGCCCGAGAAAACATTCAAGAATCATGGCCTACGTCCCGATTTGGCGGAATCGCTCGACCATTTACATCCGTCGTTCATGCGCTTTCCCGGCGGTTGTTGGGTGGAGGGGGATGATTTCGCGCACATGAATCATTGGAAGCGCACGGTAGGCAACATCGACGTGCGCGAACCGCTCTGGAATATCTGGGGTTACCACGCCACGCACGGCCTTGGTTTTTACGAATATCTCCAGATGGCAGAGGACCTCGGCGCAACCCCGCTCTTTTGCATCAACATCGGCATGTCGCACCACGAAATTGTGCCCATGGATCGCATGGGCGAATGGGTGCAGGACGCCCTTGACGCCATTGAATACGCCAATGGCCCGACTAATTCTGTATGGGGATCGCGCCGTGCCGCGGCCGGACATCCGGCGCCTTTTAATTTGAGCTACATGGAAATCGGCAATGAGAACGCCAACGGTCCCGCCTACTTTGAGCGCTGGCCGCTTTTCTATAAGGCCATCAAAGCGAAATATCCCGACATGCGGCTGGTGGCAGATGGCTGGGGAGCTTATGGCGATTGCCCGCCCGACGTGGTGGACGACCACTACTACGACACGCCGGAATGGTTTATGCGCCACGCCGGGCAATATGACCATGCTCATCGCAACGGCCCGAAGATTTTCGTCGGCGAGTACGCGGTCACGCAAAATACCGGCAAAGGAAATTTGCGCGGTGCGATCGGCGAAGCCGCCTTTATGACCGGCCTGGAACGCAATTCGGATCAAGTGATAATGGCCAGCTACGCTCCGCTGCTGGTGAATTTGAACCATCGCGCGTGGAATCCCGACCTCATCAACTTCGACAGCTCCAAGTGGTACGGCCTGCCCAGTTATTATGTGCAGCAAATGTTCAGCGCCAATCGCGGCGATGTAGTGTTGCCAGTCCAAGTGGATGCGCAGGAGACGGCGGTCCCGCAGAAAGCGGCTGGCATGATCGGCGTCGGCACCTGGAACACGGAAGCGGAATTCAAGGACATCAAAGTCACCGCGCCTGACGGCAAGGTTTTGTTCGCGTCCGATTTTTCCCATGATGCCGGCGGCTGGAAGGAACTTGGCGACGGCCATTGGGACGTCAAGGACGGCGCATTGCAGCAAACCGCCGAGCAGCAATTCGTCCGCGCCATTGCCGGGGACAAGTCGTGGACGGATTACACGCTCACGCTCAAGGCGCGCAAACTGGGCGGCAAGGAAGGATTTCTGATTTTGTTCCGCGTCGCCAATGACGAAGACCGCACCTGGTGGAATATCGGCGGCTGGGACAACACGCAGGACGGCGTCGAGTACGGGGGAACAATTGATCGGCAACCCGCCCGGATTGAAACTGGGCGCTGGTATGATATCCGCCTGGAAGTCAGCGGCAAGAAGGTAAAATGTTCTCTCGACGGCCAGGTAGTCCACGACGTGGATTACATCAACGACAGCGTGGTCAAGGCGCTCTACGCCTCGGCGTCGCACGACGATAATAGCGGCGAGGTGATTCTGAAAGTCGTGAACGCCAGCGCCGAACCGATCAACACCGCCATCCATCTCAAAGGCGCAAACGACCTCGCCCGGAGTGGCCAGGCCATCGTGCTGACTTCGAACAATCCAACCGATGAGAATTCGCTTGAGACCCCCGATAAAGTTTCGCCGCAGACTCAAATCCTGAGCCTCCCCGGGCAGGATTTCCAGCGCATTTTCCCGGGCAATTCGTTCACTGTTTTGCGCATTGGAACGCAGAAAGCGTCACCCTGAGCTCATACCATTTCTCGCCGCGCCCGCATCGGTATTCCCGTTAAGAAAGCCCAATGAGGCCTTCGACAGGTGAAGCACTCTGGCCTGAATAATCTGTGCTGATCTGTGTTTATCTGTGGCTGCCGCTTCCTCTTAATATCCCATCTGCTGACTCAGGCTTTTTTCAATTGCCATGTCGGGTTTTGAGGTCGAAAGGCGCATTTCAACATAGAACACTTTATGTCGAGAATCCCAAAAGTTCTCCTTTTGGTGGAGTCGTCGCGCGGCTCCGGGCGCTCTTTGCTGCGCGGGGTTGCAAATTACGCGCACCACCACGGGCCTTGGGCGTGCTACTGGGAGCCGGCGGGCCTGGAGAAAGTTTGGCCCAAGCTCAAGTCGCTGGACGTGGACGGCATTATCCTGCGCGATGTGGATAAGCTGGAGGAGGTGCTAGCCTTCGGCATTCCGGCGGTGGTTTTTGGCCATGGCCGGACCGAAATTTCGGGCTTGGTCAACGTGGTGACGGATTCTGAAGTCATCGGTCAAATGGCGGCCGAGCATCTGCTTTCCTGCGGGTTCAAACATTTCGCCTATTGCGGCATCGGATTGGACGCCGACAAGGATGTCTCCTGGTCCCACTTGCGCAGGCAAAGCTTTTCCAATCGCATCCGTGCGGCTGGCTTTGACTGCTGCGACTTTTCGCTGGCAGCACCTTCCGAAAGTTCAACCTGGTTGCAGGAGCGTCGTGCCATGGCGCGCTGGCTGCAATCGATGCCCAAGCCGCTGGGTCTCATGGCTTGCAACGATGACCGCGCCCGCCAAGTGGTCGAGGCGTGCAAGCTGGCTGGCGTCTCGGTCCCGGGGCAACTTGGCATCGTCGGCGTGGACAATGACGATGTGGTCTGCGGATTGTCGGACCCGCCGCTTTCGAGTGTCGCAGTTAATTTCGAGCGGGCCGGTTACGAGGCAGCCGGCGCGCTGGATTGTTTGATGAGCAGCCGCGGCCCCGTCCCGGGCCGAATTATCGTTCGGGCCACCCACACTGTCGTGCGGAGATCGACGGATTTCGTCGCCGTGGAGGATGAAACCGTGGCCAAAGCGCTGCGATTCATTCGAGCCAGCGCCAGCGGTGGAGATTTAAACGTCGGCGTGGTGGCCCGGAACGTCGGAGTGTCCCGGCGTTTGTTGGAAAAGCGGTTTCGCCGCGAACTGGGATATTCCGTCCTGAACGAAATTCGCCGTGTGCGAACGGACAAAATTGCGCAGCTTCTGGTCGAAACCCACATGCCGGTGCGCGAAATTGCCGAGGCGCTGGGTTTTGCCGACATCCAGCATTTTGCGCGCTACTTTCGAGCGTGCAAGAACGTGACGCCGCTGGCCTATCGCAAAGCCCAGGCCGGCCATCACGTTTCGGGGGAGCGTTCGCAATCTGGCGATTTTTATACGCAAAGTGGCGTTGTGGCAGGGCGTCCCCGTCCGGTAAAGTTGGCGGCATAATACCTTTATTTCAACTGTGTCCGTGAACATAGACTCAATATCCAAGCAAACAAACCGAGCAACAAACTTATGAAAAAAAATCTGCCTACTCTTCTTCGGATGGTTCTCTGGAGTTGCGCGGCCCTCCTACTGACGCAGCTTACCACCAAGGCGCAGACCCTAACCCACCGCTATAGCTTTTTCAGCACTGCCGATGGCGCGACCAATGCCGTCGATGTTGTTGGAAACGCGGACGGAACATTTGGCGGCGATGCTTCCATAAGCGGAGGACAACTACTCCTGGATGGCAGCGGCTACGTGCAACTGCCGACAGGCATCATCACCAACGATTTGGCGGTAACGGTCGAGGCATGGGGCGACTACCCTGGAAGCGGCCAAGGCGTTTGGGCGAATCTGTTTGACTTCGGCTCACCCTCAGTGGCAGACGCACCTGGTAAAGCGGACTCGCACAGCATTTCATTCTGCGTCTATTCCGGCAATCCAACCGGCGACTTGGATGCAGCCATTTCAGACTTCGACGATGCCAACGTAAATCGTCAGAATTGCTACGCGGCGGCAGGCCTGCTCGGCGGGATTACCGCCCCCAATGCTCAGCCGGGCGCGTATATTGCTGCCGTGTTTAATCCGCCACTTGGTTACATTGCGCTTTACGTCAACGGTGTCCTACAAGGGAAAATAGCCATAACCAACACAATCACGCCGGGCGTTTGGGACCGGACTAATTGGATCGGCTGGGATAATTGGCCTGACCCAAGTTTGACTGGCAACCTCAATGAGTTCCGCATCTGGAATGGCGCCCTCAATGGCCTGCAAGTAGCGGCCAGCTATCAGAGCGGCGAGTCTAATCTGGATGTCAACGCTGGCACGGTTACAAGCATCGAATTATTGACAGGCTCCCAAGTAAATCTAGGAGCCGAGGAGCTTTCGACGGTCATTGCAACGGCATCCTTGATCACTAATTCGGCGGACATTACGCCCTATGCTACCTTTACATCCGGCGACACAAACATCATCACGGTCGATTCGACGGGCGCGATCCACGGCAAAACGCTCGGCGCCACTTCCGTCACCGCCAGTTATGGCGGCATGTCCAACTCAGTGTCGGTCAGCGTGGTCGAGCCGGTGGCAATTCTCGCCCACCGCATTAGCTTCAGCACTCCCGTGAGCAGTAGCAACACCGTCGCCGACTCAATCGGCACGCTATACGCGACGCTTGAAGGAACTGCTGTTGAATCGAACGGTCAGGTCGTGCTCGATGGCAGCGCGGATTGCTATGTGGACCTTAGCTCAAATTCATTTGCCAACAACGGCATCATCTCCGGCTATCAATCCGCGACGGTTGACTTTTGGGCTACTTTCACAGCTTTGAGCGCTAACTGGGAATACGGATGGTCTTTCGGCAACGACCCGGCCAACTATGGTTCGGACTTTATTTATTTTTCAGTCCACGCCGGGGGCACGGACCATTATCTCAACAGCGCCACCTCTGCGGGCGGTGCGGCTGTGGATATGGCCGGAGATTTTGCCAATGAATCGGTTCACTGCACCAGCATTATTGATCCCACCACAGGCACATTGGCCGTCTATACCAACGGCGTCCTAAGTGGTTCTATCACGGGTGATTCTTCCGTGCCGCCGCTCAGCAGCGTTGCCACCAACTTCATTTTCTTTGGCCGTTCGTTGTGGACGGATGTCGGTTCGCCATTCACGGGCGATCCTTATCTGTCCGCGGGGAGCAGTTTCCAAGAGATCCGTGTTTACAACGGGTCGCTTACCCCGCAGCAAATTGCCACCGCCGATCAAAACGGCCCGAACAGCACCAACACTGATCCCGGCGCCTTCGTATCCTTGAGCCTTCATGCGCCCACCACCTTGCAATGGCTCCAAGTCGGTGCAGTGCAATTATTGGCCAACTACACCATACTGACCAATTGGAACGTGATCGGCAACAGCTACGTGCCGCCCGTGGGATTAACTATCACTTCCAGCGACACCAACGTGCTGACCGTGAACGGCGGGCAAATCCAGGGCGTCGGCCTCGGCTCCTCCACCATCACGGTGACCTACCAGGGCACGACGAATTCCCAATTGGTTAACGTCGTCCGCGCACCGTCTGCGGTATTGACCCATCGCTATAGCTTCAACGATGCTCCCGGCTCCACAACCGCCGCCGATTCTGTTGGCGGGCTTGACGGAACATTCCAAGGGTCCGCTTTCGAAACCAACGGCCAGTTGATGTTGCCTAACGTTGCCAATGTCACTGCCTTAGACTATTTGGAATTGCCGGACGGCATCATCACCAATACGGTCAATGGTATTGGCACCAACTACAATGATCCGTCGGTCACGGTCGAAGCTTGGGCTACGATTTATCCCAACCAAAATACCTGGGCGAACCTCTTTGACTTCGGAAACCAGGATTCTGGTGGCCTTGCCGAGTACGATATTCACGTCTGTGTTCACGGCGGCGACGGTGACGCGATTGTCGGCATTTCTGACTCTGACAATGCCAACGCGGACTATCAAGATGAGGATGTTCCTGGAGTTGGCGGAAGCAAATTGGACGGCAGCACCAACATCCACGTCGTCGCCGTCTTCAACCCACCGGCCGGCTATCTGGCCATTTACACTAACGGCGTATTGATGGGGGAAAATCACAACATCACCATTTCCATGGCCGGCGTTTGGGCGGCGCTGAACAAAATCGGCGCGGACAACTGGCCCGACCCCGGCCTGCAAGGTTCGGTTGACGAATTCCGCATCTACAACGGTGTTTTGGAGCCCGACGATGTCGCAAAGACGCAGGCCCTCGGACCAAACCAACTACTTTCAAGTGGGCCGGTCATGGGCGCCTCAGTTTCGAGCGGCAACATCGTGATTTCTTGGCCTGTAGCGGGATCGACCGGTTTCTCGATTTATTCGAGCAGCACGCTGGGGCCGAGTGCCGTGTGGACACTCGTGAACGTGACGCCCACGGTGGTCGGTCAAAACAATCAAGTGTCCATCCCTATAAGTAGCGGCGTGCCTGCGCAGTTCTACAAATTGCAGAACTGACGACACTGGCTCATGTTAGCCATCGTAAGCGAATTTATCATGGGCGTGGGTGGCAGGCATTGAGCCGCCCGCGCTTTTAGAAGAGGGAAAGAAAGTTTGAGCTTAAGTGCATTTTATGGCAAGTAGAAGGAGAGCAGTATGAATACAAGAGGCCTTGGCAAGATTGGAAGATTCCTCCACAAGGGCCGACGTGCGTTCACGTTGATTGAACTTCTGGTCGTGATCGCGATTATCGCCATCCTGGCTGCTATGCTGCTCCCAGCCTTATCCAAGTCCAAGCTGCAAGCCATCAAAACCTTGTGCCTCAACAACGAAAAAGAGCAGCTTGTGGCCTTGACCATGTATGCTGGCGAAAACAGGGACTATCTACCCGATGGCGCCGGCGGATTCTGGGCTTGGGATATGGATGGCTATCTGGCCAACCAGTTGATTGCTTATGGAACGACGCCGATGACTTGGTACGACCCCGGCACAGGCCCCAAATTTGGCCCAACGGACTGGTTCGGCATTGTCCCGTATGGCAACGTGCCCGGCAACGAACCATCTCTGTGGTGTTGGGAGTTGCCTTACCCCGCTCCGAATGTCGTGGCGGGCCAGGGCGTTCGCGTGATAGGGTACGCCCAAACTTTTAGCAACACGGCGTCATACGCGGGGGTGTACGTGACCAATACCAACGTGAGGCTAACCGAAACCTCGACTCCGGGTGATTTTAACAACCCAGGAGGCGTTCCGGTGGGGCCTATCGCCAAGCGCCCCTTGGTAGCCTGCGCCACACTCAACGATACCGGTGACAGCGACATTTTTTCGACGATGCTTACGTACAATTGGATCAATGTTGACGGGGGTTTTAAGTACGCTGGCGCTTTTAAGGGCCATATTAGCGCGCATTTAAAGGGCGCGAGCATTCCGGAGGGGGGCAATATTGGAATGTTGGACTGTCATGTGGAATGGCGCCCGTTCAACCAAATGATGAGCCGCACCTCCGGTAATCCGTATTTCTATTATTGAGTCGTTCGGAGAATTTCGCCCTTTCGCTTCCATGCGCCATGGCCCTCTGCTGTCTGGCCATCCTTGACGGATTTCCTCTGGAATCCACCGTCGCCTTGGCAACGCGCTCGTTCTATTTTCTTTCCAGAGACGATCATTTCCGCGATGCTGTCGCCGTAATTCAACGATTAAGGCGAGATCCTAGGCAACACATGTAACGAAGCTGAATCGGAAATGAAACCGTCTCGCTCCAGACGTTCGTCCTCGCCCGCTCCGTCGGCGAAAGCTTCGCCAGCATCTGTGTCCCGCGCGCAGCGCTGGCTTTTTCGCCTCGCGGCGATGGCGTTGGGGCCGCTGTTGTTACTCTTGCTCTTGGAAGTTGGTTTGCATTTGGCCGGAGTGGGACAGTCTATGTCCTTCTTTCTGCCTACGCGGGTCAATGGGAAGGAGTGCCTCATCGAAAACGACCGCTTTGGCTGGCGTTTTTTTGGCCCGGATATGGCGCGCGAACCATTTCCTATCGCCATCCCAAAAATCAAACCACCTGATACGATACGTGTCTTCGTCTTTGGGGAATCCGCCGCCTTTGGCGACCCGCAGCCGGAATTCGGCCTCTGCCGACTTTTGGAGGCGTTGCTTGAGGGACGCTTTCCCGGCAAGCACTTTGAAGTGGTCAACACGGCCATGACCGCCATCAATTCCCACGTCATCCTCCCAATCGCCAGGGATTGCGCGGCTCAACACGGTGATTTCTGGGTGATCTACATGGGCAACAACGAGGTCGTTGGGCCTTATGGTTCAGGCACGGTCTTTGGCGCGCAAGCCGCCAAGCTGGCCGTAGTCCGGGTGGGTGTGGCGTTTAAGGCCACGCGCATCGGACAGATGTTGGGCAGCCTGGTTCGCCACCTGCAAAAGAGGCCGCTTAACCAGAGCGAGTGGGGCGGCATGGTCATGTTCATGCACAACCACGTCGCACAGGACGACCCTCGTATGGCCACCGTTTACGACAACTTCGAACACAATCTGAAAGACATTGTTGACACCGGCCTGGGCGGCGGCGCGAAAGTTTTGGTCAGCACCGTCGCGCGCAATCTCAAGGATTGCGGTCCTTTTGCCTCAGATCATCGACCGGGCCTGTCGCCTGACGAATTAGCCCGGTGGGACACATTCTACCAGGCGGGTATTCAGGCGCAAGAGGCGGGGCGTGCGGCGGATGCGATCGGCTCCTTTCAGCAAGCCAGCAAACTGGACGACACCTTTGCCGAAGCCCACTTTCGCTGGGGGCAATGTGCTCTCGTGCTAGGCCAGGATGGGGAGGCTTCGCGGCAATTTGCGCTCGCTTGCGATCAGGACACCTTGCGCTTCCGCGCGGATAGCCGCATTAACGACATCATCCGGCGCGTCGCGTCCCATCGGGAACAGGAGGGCGTGCAGTTGGTGGATGCTGAAGCCGACATGGCCGCGCGCAGCCCGCACGGCTTGGTCGGGGAGGAATTTCTCTATGAGCACGTCCACCTGAATTTCGAAGGCAACTATCTTGTCGCGCGCGCTTTGGCGGAACAGATCGGGCACGATTTATCCAGCGGCGAACATCCCTGGCCGACGGAGGACGATTGTGCCCGTCGGTTGGGTTGGAATGATTCTACTCGACGCGCCGGTGAAATGGATATCCTAAGCCGCCTCAACGATGCGCCTTTCAAGGAGCAAGCCAACAACCGGCAGCAGTATCAGCGATTGCTCCATCAAGTCGAACAACTTCAATCCGCGAACCTTACTGATTCCTTGCGCGCGGAAAAAGCGCGCACGAAAGCTGCTGCCGACGCGGCGCCGGATGATTGGATGCTCCAGGAAAATCTGGCCAATCTCGAGCAGCAGACCGGAGACAGTGCCGGCGCGATCGCGTGCTTGCAGCATGTGGTTCAGTTGCTGCCGAATAATGCGGATGCCTGGCAAAGCTTGGGGCTGGCACTGGATGCGGCCAAGCGCGACGATGAAGCCATCTCAGCCTTTCAAAAAGCCACGGCGCTGCGCCCTGAATCGGTGGTGAGCCTGAATAGTGAAGCGGAGGTGTACGCGAGCGAGGGTCATTCCGAAGAAGCCGCGCGTGAGTTTCGGGAGGTATTGCGGCGAAAACCTTACTGGGGACCTGCGCACTTGGGTCTGGGCAAAGCCCTGGAGGTCATGGGAAAAAATCAGGAAGCCAAGGCCGAATTCGAAGAGGCGCTTAAAAATCGAGTCAAGAGTCCGGAGTCTTTCAACACTCTGGCCAAGTTTTCCTTTGGCCGGGGCTGGTACGCCGAGGCTTTCACCAATTTCACCGATTCCCTCCGCCTAAATCCTTCCGATCCCCAGGTCCACGTCAATCTTGGCGTGACTCTCGACAAACTGGGAAGGCGAGAGGAAGCCAAAGCCCATTATGCGGAGGCCGTGCGTTTGCAACCCAAGTTTGCCGAAGCTCATTTCTGCCTCGGCTTGGCATTGGGCAAGGACGGAGACGCCCCTGGCGCGGCGGCTGAATTCGCCGAAGCGGTGCGCCTTAAGCCGGACTTAATCGAGGCGCATTTGAATCTCGGGATCGCTCTGTCCAATGAACACCTCAATCAGCAGGCGCTGGATCAATTCGACGAGGTCTTGCGCCGCGACGCCAATAATAAAGTCGCACTAACCTACGTCAAGATTCTCCGCGCTCATCCCCCTGCCGAAGCACAAGTTCCATGAACTCATCCTATTATTTGCGATTTGGTTTATCAACGCTCGCTAACGCTCTCGCGCTCTGCCTGACCTTCGCCGCCGGTGGTGCGTGCGTGTTGGCCGCGGATGAAGCCGGCGCGGATTTGCAGCCGACAGCGACGCGCCTCGTGCGCGCACACGACCCTTCCACCGTTGTCAAGTGCAAGGATGAGTATTGGGTCTTCTGCACCGGCCGTGGTCTGCCCTCCTATCACTCCAAGGATTTGCGGGTTTGGGAATCAGGGCCGCGGGCCATCAGCAACGCACCCGCTTGGGCCGCTGAGGCCGTCCCGCTGAATTCCGGTCGGGACTTTTGGGCGCCGGACATTATTCACGTGGGCGATCGCTATTTGCTCTATTTCGCTGTCTCAACCTGGGGCAAGAACACTTCGGCGATTGGCCTGGCGACCAACCCGACGCTCGACCCGCATGACACACAGTACCACTGGACAGATCAAGGCATTGTCGTCCAATCCCGCGCCACCAACGACTTCAACACCATCGATCCCGCCGTGTGCCAGGACGCGCAAGGTAAACTCTGGCTTGCCTTCGGTTCTTTCTGGACCGGCATCAAGCTGATTGAACTCAATCCCGACACCGGCCTTCGAGTGGCGCCGGATTCGCCAATGTATTCCCTCGCCCATAAGGATAAAATCGAGGCCTCCTACATTTATCCGCACGATGGCTTCTATTATCTGTTTGTGAATTGGGGCCAATGTTGCCAGGGCGTGCGCAGCACCTACAACATTCGTATGGGCCGCTCGACTAGCATTACCGGGCCTTACACAGACAAGGCCGGCGTGGACATGATGCTTGGGGGCGGAAGTCTATTCTTGACGACTGCGGGCAAATTTATCGGCCCCGGCCACGCAGGCATCATTCCTGTAGGCACGACGAATTGGTTGAGCTGTCATTTCTACGATGGGACGCGTGAAGGCCAGCCCACGCTTGGCCTGCTGCCCTTGACTTGGGAGGCTGATGGTTGGCCGCGCGTTCAGTGAACTCTTGATATACTATGAAAAGAAATGCTTCTCATCTCCTCGTCGCTTTGGCGACGGCGGTCCACTTAGCGGCAACGGCCGCGCCCGTCAAGCTCACCGTCCAAGCCGGTACGCCCGGACCGCGCATCAGCCCAACGATGTGGGGAATTTTCTTTGAAGACATTAACTTCGGCGCGGACGGCGGCCTTTACGCGGAGATGGTGAAAAACCGGTCCTTTGAATTTCCTGACCCGCTCATGGGTTGGATTAAACTCAGTCCCAGCCTCGCCAAAGGAGACCTGTCGGTGCAAACCGATTCGCCGTTGAACGCAAACAACCCGCATTATCTTCGCATACACTCGGAAGGCACGGCTCCATTTGGGATATCCAATGAGGGCTTCCGCGGCATGGGACTGCGGGCGGGTGAAACTTACGATTTTTCCGCACAAGTTCGCCTTGCCTCCGGTGCGCCGCGCCTGCTGATTCAATTGGTAGGAGAGGACGGCAGTGTGTTGGCGGAAGCCAAGCTTGAGAATTTCTCCGCGTCCGCCTGGGAAAAACGCGCTGCCACCCTAAAGCCCACGGCCCAGGAATCGAACGCGCGCTTGAACGTGATCTTGGAAAACGAGGGAAGCGTGGACCTCGACATGATTTCGCTATTCCCGCAGCACACGTGGAAGGACCGTCCCGGCGGCTTGCGCGCGGACATGGTGCAAATGCTGGCTGACATGCGACCAGGGTTCATGCGCTTTCCAGGCGGTTGCATCGTGGAAGGCAGCCAATTGGATCGCCGTTATCAATGGAAAAACAGCATCGGCCCGGTCGAGGAACGCAAGCTCATCATCAATCGTTGGAATTATGAATTCATCCATCGGCCCACGCCCGATTATTTTCAATCATTCGGCCTTGGATTCTTCGAATTTTTTCAACTTTGCGAGGACATTGGCAGCGAACCTTTACCTATCCTTAACTGCGGCATGGCTTGCCAGTTCAATTCAGGGGAGATGTGCCCACTCGACCAGCTTGAACCGTTCGTTCAGGACGCCTTGGATCTGGTTGAATTTGCCAATGGCCCGGCGGACAGTCCATGGGGCGCCCGGCGCGCCGCGATGGGCCATCCCGAACCGTTTCACTTGAAAATGATGGGAGTCGGCAACGAGCAATGGGGACCGCAGTATATCGAACGCTACGCCCGCTTTGCCAAAGCCTTGAAATCGAAATACCCGGAAATAATGCTTGTCTCCGCCTCGGGTCCGTCGCCCGACGACGACCGCTTCAAATTTCTCTGGTCCAAATTACGCGAACTTAACGCCGACATTGTGGATGAACACTGTTACGCAAACCCGTCCTGGTTCTTCAACAACACCCATCGCTACGACCACTACGACCGCAATGGTCCGAAGGTGTTCATGGGCGAATACGCCGCCCAAAGCGTGGGCGTGGTCAGTGTCAAGAATCGGAACACCTTGGAGTGCGCACTCGCGGAGGCGGCTTACATGACAGGATTGGAGCGCAACGCCGATGTTGTGCGCATGGCCTCCTATGCCCCTCTCTTCGCCAGTGCCCAAGCTTGGCAATGGACCCCGGACATGATCTGGGTCAACAGCCAGCAATGCTTCGGGACTCCCAGTTACTACGCGCAAATGCTTTTCAGCCGCAATCGCGGGAACGTCGTGCTTCCTGTCGCTTGTGACAATCCCGCGGCC
Source organism: Verrucomicrobiia bacterium (assembly GCA_036008545.1). Lineage (GTDB taxonomy): Bacteria > Verrucomicrobiota > Verrucomicrobiia > Limisphaerales > Palsa-1400 > Palsa-1400. The sequence goes on along the minus strand of DASYNM010000190.1, from coordinate 6,087 downwards.
GGTGGTGATGCGCCCTCTTTCTTTGTCTCAGCGGCGCGTGATGACGTGGCCGGCGAGATTATCATCAAAGCCGTCAACGCATCGCAGGAAACGGTGGAAAGCGCGGTTGCTCTGGAAGGCCTTGTCACCGTGTCACCTACGGCCCAAGCCATTGTGCTGGAGAGCGCCCATCTGACCGACCAGAATACATTCGCGGAGCCGGTAAAAGTGTCGCCGAAGACTCGGCCGTTGGAAAACGTCGCTCCGCAGTTCAACTACACGTTTGGGCCTTCCTCGCTTACGGTGCTCCGTCTCCACGCCACCGCCAATTGACCGGGCCAAAGCGAACCAGATTAGCAGGATCATTCCGTTCGATTCTTTAGAGGATTAATTTGTGCGTTCGCCGTCGGGTTGGCGTTCAATCGCTCTCGCAAATTGCCGATAATGTCAGCAAGAAAAATGCCAGCTTTCATTTTGCTTTTTTGGCGAATTTCTGCTACAATACCCGGACATGAAAACACTGTGTTTGGCCGCCATCGCGTCCCTCAATTTGGCGGCCTTTAACATCTTTGCCCAGGCTGGCGGTCTGACTCATCGCTACAGCTTCAATGACGGCACTGCCAACGATTCTGTCGGTAGCGCGAATGGCGCTCTTCTTGGCAATGCCACCGTCCAAGGAGGCCAGTTGGTGCTGCCCAACGTGACGGCCGCCACTCCTGCAACCGACTACTTGCAATTGCCCCCGGGCGTCGTCACCAATGACCTGGCGGTCACGGTGGAAGCTTGGGCTACGTTTTCGCCAAACCAATACACTTGGGCTAATCTATTCGACTTCGGCGACCAGGACGGCACCGGCTACTCCGAGTTCGATATTCACGTCTGTATTCATTCGAGCAACGATTCGACGATTGCCGGAATTTCCGACTCCGACAACGCCAACCTTGACTATCAATTCATCGATCTCGGACCGGGCAGCGATTTGGACGGCCAAACCAACTTATGTCTCAGCATCGTTTTCAATCCGCCGGCAGGCTACATCGACGTTTTTACCAATGGCGCCCTAGCTGGTGGCATCAGTAATGTGACCATTCAAATGTCTGGCGTGCAGGATGTTCGCAACTTAGTCGGCACGGACAACTGGTTCTCAAATCCGGGCATGCAAGGCTCCATCGACGAATTCCGGATCTATAACTTCGCTCTTTCGGCCGCACAGGTCCAGGGCGACTATCAGTCCGGACCCGATGTACTCTTCCCTATCGCGACGGTGACAGCTTCGCCTTCAAACGCAGTCTATCCGGAAACACCCGTTACATTTGATCTCGCTACTACCGGCGTGGGTCCATTTCAGTATCAGTGGTGCACTAATTCAGTGAGCGTCGTTGGAGCAACCAATAGTACCTTCGTTTTGACAAACGTCACCGTATCGGATGCGGGCCATTACGAAGTGGTTATCAGCGATAGCGCAGGTTCCAGCACAAGTGCGCCGATCACGCTGACGATCATTCCTCCCGTAGCGCCAAGCTTTACCATGGAGCCGACGCCGTCAGAAGCCACCAATTACGCTGGCAGTCTGACTGACTTCTCAGCCGTGGTGGCGGGTACTCCCCCGATCAGTTTGCAATGGCAGTACCAGGGCGTCAATATTCCCGGGGCTACAGGAACCGAGTTGATTCTAGCCGCTCTTTCAACCAACGACGCCGGATCTTATACACTGTTGGCTTCCAACTCGTACGGCACCAACCTCAGTGCGGTGGCGACGCTCACGGTTCTAACCGCGCCCAATAATCTGGAGCCGAATGTCCTGACCTCGCGCTATGACAATGCCCGCGACGGAGCCAATACGAATGAATACTTGCTCTCGCCTGCAAACGTTAATGTTAACACCTTTGGTCGTTTGTTCTCCTACGCTGTGGACGGATACGTTTATACCCAGCCTCTGTATGTTGCCGATCTCGTCATCCCTGGACAAGGCTCGCACAATGTCGTCTTCGTGGCGACAGAACAGAACACCGTTTATGCGTTCGACGCGGATTCCAATCTAGGTACCAACGGAGGATTGCTGTGGCAAACCAACCTAGGCACAGCGATTCTGAGCGACAACTCGGAATTTGGCCTCCGGTATGGCGACCCGTATTCTGCTGTCGTACCAAACATAGGCATCACAGGCACGCCGGTCATCGATATCGCTTCAGGCACCATTTACGTAAACGTCACCACCCGCGAAGTCGGAACGGCGACTAATTATTATCACCGAATCCACGCCCTGAATATCACCAATGGCACCGAACAACCCTACAGTCCCGTCCTGGTCACTGCTTCAGTTCCCGGAGCCGGAGTGGAAGGCAATGGATCAGTGGTGACATTCGATTCGCAGCAGCAACTCCAACGTGCCGGGTTGGCTCTCGCTGGCGGAATGTTATTTGTTGCTTACGCTAGTTATGCGGATACCGATCCCTTTCATGGCTGGGTTCTCGGATTCAATGCAGCCGACCTTCAGCCCCTGACAGACTATGTTTTCTGCAGCACGCCTAATGCAACGACCAACGACTTTGGCGCAAACGCCGGCGAAGGGGGGATCTGGATGGGTGGAAATGGATTGTGTGTGGACGCCAACACCAATATCTATTTTCAAACTGGCAACGGCAGTTTTAGCGCCAACACCAACGGAGGGGACTACGGCGATAGTTTTGTCAAACTATCTACCACCAACCAGGTCGAAGTCGCCGACTATTTTACTCCCTCCGATCAAGCCACCTTGGCTGCTAACGACACGGATCTCGGCTCGGGCGGGTCATTGCTATTGCCCGATTCGGTTGGCAGCGCGGCTCACCCGCATCTTCTCGTCGGGTGCGGCAAGGAAGGTACCATCTACCTGTTGGATCGCGACAACATGGGACAGTACAATCCTACAGGCGATACTCAAATCGTTCAGGAGCTGGCCGGGGCCGTTGACGGCGCTTGGAGCTCGCCAGCATACTTTAATAATACGATCTATTACCAGACCTCCGGCGACGTGATGAGGGCATTCACTATTACCAATGGCGCCATTGTCGGTCTCGCTTCCAAATCCACCACCGCCTTTAGCGCAGAGGGAGGCACGCCAACCGTTTCTGCCTTCGGGACCAACAATGGGATTGCGTGGACGCTCCAATCCGACGCGTACGCCAGCAGCGGTCCGGCGGTTCTGCACGCCTACAACGCCAACAACCTGGCTATCGAGCTTTACAATAGCAGCCAGAATCTCGCGCGCGACAATCCAGGCGGCGCCATCAAAATGACCACGCCCACCGTGGCCAATGGCAAAGTGTACATCGGCGCCGAATACACCTTGTCTGTATTCGGCTTCACTGTTTTCTTGGCCACGCCGGTCATCTCCCCCGGTGGGGGCCCATTCACCAATGCCGTGACGGTAACTATCTCGGACGCCACTTCTGGCGCCGCAATTTATTACACGCTGGATGGCACGGTTCCTACAACTAATTCCATTCTTTACACTGGTCCCTTTGTCGTCACAACCACGTTGAATCTTCAGGCCGTCGCCGCCGAACCGGGAACGGTCAACAGCGGGGTGGCTTCGGCGTCGTTTGTCAACACCGCCGCCTTGGGCGATGGAACCGGACTATTGGGCGAATACTGGGCCAACACGTCTGGCGCCGCCTTCACAAACATCGATTTCTCCGTTTTGCCAACACTAATAAGGACCGACGCGGTCGTCAGTTTCAATTGGAGCACCATCGGACCAGACCCTTCTATCGGCCAGACTAATTTCGCGGCCCTCTGGCAGGGATGCGTCCAGCCTCAATACTCTGAATCCTATACTTTCACGACCCTTGCGAACGACGGCGTGGAGTTATGGGTCAACGGCCAGTTGTTGATCTCGGACTGGATGACCAACGCCACCACGCAAAGCAACAGCGCGTCTATCACGCTTAACTCTCAACAATTATATAACATCCAGATGGATTACTTTCAGAGCGCCAGCAATGCTGTCGCGCAGTTGCTTTGGAGCAGTCCTTCCACTGCGCAGGCAGTCATTCCGCAGACCCAGCTCTATCCCTACACCAATCCACCGCCTTCCGTCGTCCTATCCGGGCCGACCAACGGCTCGACTTACACGGCGGCCGCCACCGTTTCGTTCGGTGCCGAAGCAGACGCTCCTTACAATCCCTTGAGCTACGTGAGTTTCTATACCAACGGCGATTTGCTCGGGACGGTCAGCAATGCACCCTATACATTTACAGTGACCGGTTTGGCTGCCGGCAATTACACCGTGACCGCAACCGCCGCCGATGGCAGCGGCTTGACCAGCACTTCGGCCCCGGCCAGCTTCACCGTCGTCGCGGGAAGCGGACTGCCCTACGGTTTGACCAACAGCGGAACGCTCGGGCCGTTCTTGAATCAGAACATGCCCGGCTCATACACCGGCAATCTACCCGCGTTGCTGTCCGAAACGGGCGCGTATCTCAACACGTCCAACCGTGTTCCGGCCCCTGGATTGATTCCCTACGTGCCTAATACCCCTTTGTGGTCGGACAATGCGGTCAAAAGCCGTTATATGGGCGTACCCAACAATCTTGGGCTATCCTCTCCCGCCCAGCAGATTGGCTTTGCAGCTACTGGCCAGTGGTCGTTTCCGGCCGGCACCGTTTTTGTCAAAAATTTTGATTTGGTGGTCAATCAAACCAACCCGAGCGTTCCTTTGCAGCGCCTGGAAACGCGGCTTTTGGTGCGCGACACCAACGGCGGGGTTTACGGCGTGACCTACAAGTGGCTGCCGGATAATAGCGACGCCGTATTGTTGAGCAACAGCCTGACAGAGGCCATACTTGTCACTAATGCTAGCGGCGTATTCGCTCAGAACTGGTATTATCCCAGTCCGGCGGATTGTTTGACCTGTCACACTATCGTTGCTAGTAACGTTCTGGGGGTCAACACGCGCCAACTCAATGGCACCAACAATTATCCTTCCGCTGGCATCACCGACAATCAGTTACGCACCTTAAACCGGCTTGGCCTCTTCTACCCCGCCTTCAATGAGGCGAACATCACCAACTTCGAGCAACTCTCCAGCGTGACTAACCAGAACGCCTCGCTTGTCCAGCGCGCCCGATCGTACTTGGACGCTAATTGCTCCCAGTGCCATCAGCCCGGCGGCACCGGCATCACCTTCGACGCTCGTTACGACACACCGCTGACGAATCAGAACCTCGTCAACTACCCGGCCGCGTTTTCGCTTGGCTACGACAACGCCAAGATCATCTCGCCCAACGATGTCTGGCGGTCGGTCATTTACGACCGGATGAACGTGCTGAACCCGACCATTCAAATGCCGCCGCTGGCGCGCAACATTATTGACACCAATGCGGTGGAAGTCATGGCCGAGTGGATCGACAGCCTGGGCGGTACACCGACGCTGGCCCCGCCGATCCTCATGCCTCCTTCGGGCATCTTCACCAACTTCGTCACGCTGACGCTGGAATCGCCGGACACCAACGCCACCCTCTACTACACGCTGGACGGATCGTTGCCGACGACCAATTCGACGCCCTATACCGGGCCCATCAATCTGGCCAGCAGCACGACGGTGACGGCCAATGCGTTTGACACCAATTTTGTCAATAGTGTGGCGGTGTCGGGAACGTTCACCATTGTCCCTCCGCTCTACAGTTTGTTCGATGCGGAGTTCCTGGCCAATGGAGCCCTCCAGATGCAGTATTGGGCGCCAGTGGGACAGACTTACATTTTGCAAATCAGCACCGACTTGCTGAATTGGACCGCATTGAGCACCAATGTGCCCACCTCCACGCCCTTCACCTTGGTTGACACGACCACAACGAATGCGTCAACCCGCTTCTATCGCGTGGTCTCGCCATGAGGAGCGATAAGGCTCAACTAGCCTAAGTTTTTTTCGGTGATTGCCAGCGTTTGTCGCAACGAGCGAGAGTGAAAATGCGACGTCTGCTCCCTGAGCAATCGGTTTCCACAACCATCGGCACATTCGCCATGTGCTCCGACGGACCGACGTACCGCATATGAAACTAGCACTATATCTAACGCTGCCTCTAGTGTAGTGTCACTTAAGTTCATTAAATAATGTATGGACTTTGG
>DASYNM010000189.1:0-1948 GCA_036008545.1 Verrucomicrobiia bacterium | reverse complement strand
CTTGATCTATTACCTGAATTACTGGAAGACCAATGCCACCATTCTGCCGGGCACCGTCTCCAGCCAGAGCACGAATTATTTCCAGATCACCTTCGTGCGCCGTCCTGCCGAAACGGGCGTGACCTATCACGTCCAGGAATCCACCGCCTTGACCAATTGGTCGGACATCGCGACCTATTCCGGTTCCAACATCGTCTTGAGCGCGCAGGCGACGGAAGTTTCCCGCGTTGGTTCACCGGACGAAAGTGTAACCGTCCGCGACAACTCCGGCATGAGCGGCAACTCCGAGCGCTTTCTAAGAATTAGCGTGACGCAGCCGTAAGTGTGGGTGTTAGATTCCGCGCACGTTAGCTCGAGATTGGCGCATGGCAAGGATGGCGAGTCGAGCTCTGACTTTATTCCAACTTCTTCCGATAAAGTCCATTCACGACTCGGCGGAGGCTCGCCCTAACGTTTTCTGGAGAAAATTGCCAGGGTTAACACGTACACCTTCAACAACTTACGATTTTCGGTTCCAAAAAATCGCCCGATTTGGTAGAAAAACGGGGTGGTGGCGGAGTTTATTTTGAGTTTGCTTTGCGTTTTTTCGTGTTTTTTGAAGATTTAGTCGTCGCAAGTTATTGCATGTCAGCAACAAGCGTCGCTCCAAACCCTTCAAAATAAATCATACCAAAAAGCCTACGGTAGGTTTTTTGCTTTTTGGCGCGCGTGCTAAGATCAGCGCATGAGAGTGAGAAAAGACTCTGGTTCGCTCGGTGAACGTAGCGCAGGTTTCCAACCTGCCGTATCGCCGGCTTCCAATCGGCAAGTGACCGGCAAGCTTTACACCCGCGGAACAGTACCACATGAGAACGGCCCGCCGCACGGGCCATTGGGAATCCCCGATACAGCAGGGCGGAATCCTGCGTTGCTCAGACGCGGGTTCAGTCTGGACGCCTTCGTTACCTTCGCGACCTTCAGTTCAAATCGAGAAAATGCCTTCTGTAAGTACCTGATTTTGCCGATATTTCCAGTAGGGATCGAGGCGGCTCACGACGCGGAGGCGGGCGGACGCAAGGCCGGCGGCAGCCGATTCGGCGCGACATTATCATAGCAATGCAGCGCGGCGAAACGCTGGATGCTGGCCGGCAAACCGACGGCGGTGAACCCTGGGTGGCCGGTCGCAGGGAAGGGGCCGCCGTGATTCATGGCCGGGCTGACGGCCACGCCGGTCGGCATTTTATCGTTGATCAACCGGCCCACGCGCGCCCGCAACGGCGGTTCGATTATGGCGTAAGCCGCGTCGTCCGCACTTCCAGGGTGCGAATAAATGGTCCCGGTCAAATTGCCGGACATATTATTGACAACCGTTGCCATTTCCTTGACATCGCGGCAGAAGACCAACAACGACACCGGCCCGAAGGCTTCGGTCTGCAACTCCTGGCTATGGCTCAGGAAAGTTTGGGCAGTGACGCGCAAAATAGTGTTGGCAAAGCGCGCGGCCGGGCCCGGCAACGCTTCGCCGCCGCAAACCACCTCGGCCCCGTGATGACGCAGAACGCCCGCGGCTTTGATCAAACCTTCCCGCACGCCGCGTCCGAGCAAAACGCCCGGCGTGGCCGCCTCGAATTTCTGCCGCGCCGCAGCGACGAAGCGTTCGCCCAGCTCGCCCTCCGGCAACATGATCAGACCGGGATTGGTGCAGAATTGCCCGGTGCCCGCCGTGCAGGAGCCGAAGAATTCCTGCGCGATGGCGTCGCCCCGTTCGCGCAACGCGCCTTCGAGGACGACCACCGGATTGATGCTCGACATCTCGAGGTAGATCGGCTTGCCGGCGCGGTCGGCCGCCGCCTTCAATTGCAGGCCGGCTTCCTTGCTGCCGGTGAAGGCCGTGGCGCCGACCAGCGGATGCGCGACCATTTCAAGGCCGACTTCGCGCGGTGTCCGATAAATCAATTGTATGATTGAC
>DASYNM010000188.1:0-23772 GCA_036008545.1 Verrucomicrobiia bacterium | reverse complement strand
ACCTGGTGGCCGTCGCACGACCAATTGATGTCGAATCGTCCCGGATCGGCCGGCTTGGCGCCGTTGTTATAGCAAATGTAGGAATATTTATAGTAGGCCGCATGAGCGTCGCTGAACGCGATAATCGCACCGGAATTGTGGCGGGACGAAAAGCGAGTGGTATAGACTTGGGGAGTACCGAGGTCCGTTGAATTCTCGGCCGTGCCGTAATACGGAGTCTCGTTGATAAGAAGGCGTCCTTCCGTAAACATGACAAAGGCGGATGGATGTGCTATCATGCTGGACCTGAGCACGGCGTTGGTTGGCAGACCGTCTAAGGCCTTTGAATTCATTCCATATTGCAGAATTACCCGCTCGTTCGGATCCAGGCTTGGATCCAAAACGGCCGTGGGACATTTGTAGATGGATTTCGCCGTGTTATATTGAGTTATGCCCGTGTTATCGACTTCGGCATACCAATAGAGTGGTTGGCTGCGCACATAAATCGGTAAGGCGTTGAACCAAGCGGCATTACCCTGACCATCGGCATTAAAATAGGCCAGATCGGCCCATGTAGGATTATCCTCATTATAGGCGGCCGACAGGGGCGGAGTGCCGTTGGGAATTTTGGTCTGCGAGAAGGTTTGATTATTGTCGTCCACGTAACCGGTTTGAGCCACGGCCCATTGCTTCAAGTTGTTCAAACAGACGACTTGATTGGCATTTTCTTTCGCCTTGGCCATCGCAGGCAGAAGCATGGCGGCCAGGATGGCGATGATGGCAATCACCACCAGCAGTTCAATCAGGGTAAAACCGGACCTAAGTTCTGTTTTCATGTTAACCGCACGTGTTGAATCTTTCAATTCTCCACAACAAAATCAAACATCCACTTTTGGGATGCTGCCTCAGCTATGTTACAAACTTATGAAGCAGAGGTGACAATCTGGTAACACTTCCATTGGTGCATAAAACTTTACCAAATTGTCACGCGGCAGTCATAGGTTTGTCACGCGACTGTGGAGAATGAGCGCGTGATTTGAAATACATCGACTGAAAACAAAACTCCACAAATTAGATTCTATGAGACATTTTATCATCGCATCGGGTTTGGCTGCGCTGCTGACATTGAATGCCTACGGGCAAAACACCAATCTGGCCTTTACTCCCGGCAAGCTAGTCGTGTTGCGGGCCGGGGACGGCATCATCACCATTGCCTCTGGCCGACAACATCCCATTTTCATTGAGGAGTATGACCCGCTCCTCATCAACCAGGTCAGCCCCATCATATCCGTGGAATTGCCGACCAATGGCCCCAACGCCTTGTTTGTCAACGCCCATGCCGGCTCCGAAGGGCAAGGGTTGACCCGGTCCGCCGACCGACGGTATTTGGCCGTGACGGGTTACGCTGGCGACTTGAACTCCATACCAGGCACGCCGTCCAGCGCCACCAACAGTTCCGGTCAGGGCTACCTGCGTGGTTTCGGGACTATCGATGCCTACACCAATTTTGATTTGGTCTATGCGAGCGACGACTGGTTCGGGCTGCTTCCTGGCATCACGCAAAACAATCCCAGAGGCATCGCCACCGATGGCTCAAACGATTTCTGGGGCTGCGGCACCATCGCCGGCACCCAAACTGGTGGATTTGTGGAAACCGGCACTCTGTATTCGGACGGCGGCGGGAGTCCATTTGACGTTCAAAGCATTGTCAATTCCGCCTATTTCCTGAGGATCATCAACGGCGTTCTTTATATGGTTGCCAAGGATGAGACGGGCGGCGCGCAAAACAACGGCGTGTACGATTTCGTGGATTTTCCCGTCAACGGTGGCACCCTGGTGCCGTTACCCTATGCACCCGGCAACGTAGCCCATGTCCTTGAAACGAACCTGTTCTTGAACTTCGGCTCCACTTACTCATCCGTTTTAACCTTCGACATGAATCGTGAAGGAACAATCGCTTATGCCGCCGACGAGACCTTCGGTGTCATCAAATTTGTCAACAGCGGAGGTACGTGGACTTCACCCTACATTTTCAGCTCGACCAACCTCGGCACGGTCTCGCAACCCAAAGGCGCCACAGGTTGCTTCGGCATAGCCGTTGATTTTAGCGGCATTAATCCGATCATTTACGCCACCACCACAGAAGAAGGCGACGGCAAAAATCTATGTTCAAACCGCTTGGTTTCTATTGTGGACACCGGCGATCCCGGCGGCAATCTTGTGGCCCAGACGCTAGCGGTGGCCAACAGCACCAATGAATGCTTCCGCGGAGTTGATTTCGCGCCTGACCTGACGCCCCTCATTACTTCGCAACCCGTAGGTTTGAACGCAACCACGAATGAATTGGCACAGTTCAGTGTCGGCGTCGCTTCGGCTTACCCCGTGAGCTTTCAGTGGCAAGTGAATGACACCAACATCATTGATAATTCCAACATATCCGGAGCCACCAACAGCACCCTCACTATTGAAGGCTGCTATGTGACTAACTCGGGCAATTACACCGTCCTCGTCTCAAACCAATATGGCGTCGTCACCAGCCAGGTCGCGAACTTGTCTGTCTCCACAATACCGGTTCTGCCCATCCTCACCAATGCGGTTGAGTTCGTAACCAATTTCGTTGGCAACAACCAGGAGTTCTCCGTCGGCCCCGGTGGAACTCCGCCGTTCAGCTACCAATGGTATTTTGGAACCAACCAGTTGGTGGACGACGGCGTCAAGTATTTCGGCTCCACCAATGCCTCTCTCTACGTTTCCAATCTCGTCATTGCCGATTCGGGAAATTATTCCATTACAGTCAGCAATCAAGGAGGAGGCATTTCGAACCTGGTTGCGGTGCTCACCGTTCAATACGTCTTGCCTTCCATCCCCAGCATCGGACAGCCTGCCTCGGTAACAAATCTGCTGGGGCAGACCACCTCGCTGTCCGTCTCCTCGGTCGATGGAACGCCGCCGCTGGCTTTTCAGTGGTACGAAGGGAGCATTGCGGACCCCTTGAGCGACATCAATGAATTCAGCGGTGCCGAGACTAATGCGTTGACTATTACCGGACTCAGCAGCAGCGATGCCATCAATTATTTCTGCGTGGTGGATAATGCCGGCGGTAGCACCACCAGTCAGGTGGCCTCGGTGACCGTCATCGTCCCGCCGGCCCTCTCGTTTGTGGCTTACAGCAATCAAATCTATTCTCAGAACTTTAACTCCCTCCCCAATCCCGGCAGCACGCCTGTCAACACGGTCGGCGGTGGCGGTCCTGTGACTATCGGCAGCACCACGTACGATGTCGCTGATCCGTTCGACTTCGCTTTTCCCTTATATACTAACATCACGGGCGGCGCTTCGGGCGGCCTAGGCTTGGCCGCCACCATGTCCGGATGGTATGGCGAATGTGACGGCGATACGGCGGCGTCGGGAGGGCAGTTGGGCGCCAGCGACGGCAGCCAGACTACCGGCGGCATCATTAGTTTCGGCACGCTAGACAGCGGCGACACCAACCGCGCTTTGGGCCTGATTGCGACCAGCACCTCAGGCGCCACCCATTTCGGTTTGAAGCTCATCAACTCGACCTCCAATAACTTGAACTTCATCAGCCTGCAATATGTTGGCGAGTATTGGAAATTGGGGACCCATTCCAAAACCCTCACATTCGGCTATACGGTCGATCCGGCGGGCAACAGTTCCACCCTATCCACTAATGAAATCGCTGCGGCGGAGCTTAACACGCTAAGCAATCTAAGTGTGAACTTCCCCATCGCCCCTCAAGTGGGGCCCACCAACGGCACGCTCACTGTCAATCAAACCAATGTTCTCCTCAACAACATGGCCTTGACCAACGCGTGGCTACCGGGTGCGGCGCTGTGGCTGGTTTGGTCCATCGACAGTGCCACCGGCAGCGGCCAGGGGTACGGCATCGATAACTTTAGCTTTTATGCCAGCGGCACCACCAATCTGACTCAACCGTCGGCGCCCCTACTGGCGAATGTGGCTTATTCCACCAACGCTGGTTTGAGTTTTAGCTTCACCAACGCGCCGGGCAACAGTACGAATTTTTCTGTGCTGGCCACCAGTGATCTGACCCTGCCGCTCAATCAATGGATGAATCTAGGCAATCCGACTGAGCTGTCGTTCGGCAGTTATCAGTTCATCGACGCTCAAGCGACAAATAACCCGTATCGATTCTACACCGTGACCAGTCCCTGACGCTTGGTCACCTTGCGCAGGCCAGGCCATAACCTGGCCTGCCATTTGGCGAAGGGTATGCTCTGGCGGTCGTGCGATTTCTTCATTTTTTTAGTGACAGCGAGCGGCCTTATTTGGTAAGTACCTGGAAAGCTGATCGCGTTCGCGAGGTTCGTGGGCGTGATCGAGCTGATGGTATGGGTTTCCCTCTTCCTCCACCCGCTCCATTCGTAATGGGTTAGGCCTTTTCCTCCATTGCCCGACTCTGCCTGCGCGCAGGCTGTTGGCGGCGCGTAGTCAATACTATTATTTAAACGATGAAAGCCTTGCTGCCTTATGAAACGTCTTTTTGCCGCCGGCGCCGCCCTTTTGCTTCTGGGCTGCGATCTCCATCATAATCGTTCTCAAAATGTCGAACTGATTCTCAATCCCTCCCCACCCGGTCCTTCCACAACTTTTGAAGTTCGCTTCGATCAACCAATGGCAGGGCCTGACCAGATCGCCCGCGCCTCGAATCCGTCACCGCTGATAATTACGCCGGCCTTGGGCGGCGTCTTCACCTGGCTCAGCTCGCGCAGCGGCGCCTTTGTTCCCTCCGAGCCGTTGACCTTGGATACATGCTACGAACTTTCTCTGCGGCCCGGTTTGCGTTGCGTGGACGGCCGCCGGTCCACTGCTTGCTTGCGTCGTCGCGTGCAAACGCCGCCATTTGCCATCGTTGCTGCGATTCCAACCAACGATGCGGATGTGAGTTCGGAACAAGCCGTGACACTCCTTTTCAACGCGCCTGTTCGCGCCGCCGAACTGGCGCCGTTTGTCGAGTTCCGCGACGCCGCCGGGGTTCGCCGCGCGGCCGAAATCTGGCAGGCTACAAACGAAGATATTCCCTGGGAGTTTTGGCGGATGGATTCTACGTCTAATCTTCTTCCCAATCTGGTTCTGGCTGCGCCGCAAGAGCCATTGCCTGTTGGCAAGGATTGGCGATTGGTCTTTCGGCCCGGCCTGCCCGCCATCGAGAAGGGATTGCGCCTCCGCACGCGCGCCGAAATCCTGCTGGGCGACGTGCGTCCTTTTGTTTTGCAGGGAGCCACCGCACATCATTTCTTCGGAAGCAGCGCTTCGATTGATCTTACGTTTTCAAAACCACTTTCAGAATCTTTGACGACCAATTGGAACCATTGGATTCGGCTCGCGCCCTTCGCCTCCAACATTACGGCTCACATCTCAGGCAGATGCCTGGAATTACAGGGCGATTTTCAGAGCGGCGTCGGTTATGACGTGTCTGCGCGGGCCGGCTTACCCGCTGAGGAATGCTTCGCCTTGGGCGCAGCCGCGATGACCAATCTCACCATGCCCGGTGTACCGCCGCGCCTCTATTTCCCAGCCTTCTCCGACGATCAGCAAGCCGTGGGCCGGCGTCAGTTGCCCTTGCTAGCCGTGAATGTGCGCACGGTCCGGCTCCGCGCCAAATTGCTTGAACCGGACGTGGCCATTCACGCCTTGCGCGGTTATGAGAGCTACTTCCGCTCCTGGGACGACCGGCCTGCCATCGACGAGCCTTTCCGGCGTGTCGATTATAATTTGATCGCCGGCCGAACAGTCTTCGACGAGCGATGGCCCGGCGCGCTGCAACCGGACGCCGCCGCGCCCATGATGCTGGACTGGGATCGCATCCTGGGCGGGCGCAAAACCGGCGTCGTTTTTGTCGAGGCCGAGCGCGCGCAGGAACAATATGAACATAACGGGCATCTCGGCGCGCAAGCCCTGATCCAGGTGACCGATCTCGGGCTGGCTTGGAAAGCCGCCGCTGATGACCTGGATGCTTTTGTCTTTTCGCAAAGTACCGGGCGGCCCGCCGCCGGCGCAGCGGTGCGACTGTTTGACGACGAAAACCTATTGCTGGAAGAAGCCGTCGCCGATTCCGGCGGCCTGGCGCATCTGACCTGCCCCACCAACGCGCAATGGATCGCCGCAGCGCTCGGACAAGATTTTCACGTCCTGAAACTCCAGGCTCATGGCATCCCGCTCTACAACCTTGGCGTTCCTCTCTACTGGGCCGGCGAAGCCGCGACTGCCCGCCCCGTCATGATTTTCAGCGACCGACCCGTATACCGTCCCAACGAAACGCTGCACCTCAAGGCGCTGGCGCGCGATTGGACGGGCGACGGCCTGGCCGTTCCGCCCTCATTGGCAGGCACCATGGAATGTTTGGACGCGCGCGGGAAATCATTCTTTTTGACAAACGTCCACTTCAGCACTCGCGGCGCGTGCGCGGTCGATGTGCCCCTGCCAGTGGGGCCGTGCGGAGATTATTCGGCGCGCTTCCATCTCGACCATTCGGAATACGACCACGCCTTTCAAGTCCGCGAATTTCAGCCTGACCCGTTTGAAGTGACCGTGCAAGCCAAGCCCGAGTACGCAGCCGGTGCCTCAGTAGAAATTCCCGTCTCCGCTCGTTATTATTTCGGCCAGCCGCTGTCCCGGGCTCGTGTCAAATGGACGATGGAAATCGACGATGGCAATTTCCAGCCGTCCGGTTTTGATGAATTCAGTTTCCGCGGCAGTTCGTCTGGCTCTCATTTCGCGATTTGCGGCCAGGCGCAGTTATCGAACTCCACCGGCTGCGTCATCGCGCCAGAAATGCACTCCAACAACGCCGCGCCAAGCCCGCCCATGGCGTCGCTTCTGGTCGAAACGACGGATCTCGATCAGCAAACCGTGTCCAGCCGAACGCAGTTTCTGTGTCACAGTTCGGACTTTTATCTGGGGCTGCGCCAGCACGATACCATTCGCGTTGCCGGCAAGGAATCTCGTCTGGAAATCATAGCCGTCGATACCGACGGCCAGCTCTGGCCGGAGCCTGTCACCGGGCACCTGCAACTTCGGCGGGTCGATTGGGAACCCGTGCGCATCCAAGGCGCCGGCAGAACGATCCGCTACCGCAGTCAGGCCATTTATTCCAACATTCTGGAGCGCGAAATCGAAATTCGCGGGCTGACCTCTCAAGTTCTGACTGCCACTCAGCCCGGACAATATGTTCTTGATGTTTCTGCCGTGGACGCCCAAGGGCGCAAGGCGGTTAGTTCCATTGAATTCTACGTCTTCGCGCCCGGCAATCTGGCGTGGGATTATCGCAATGACGTTCAAATGGAGATCAAGCCAGACCGCTCGGAGTACGCGCCCGGCGAGATGGCGCGCTTGCTCGTCAAAGCCCCTTTCAGCGGCTTGGCGTGGGTCACCGTCGAACGCGAAAAGGTGATGCGCTCCTTCACCGCGCGCCTCGAAGGCAACGCTCCCGTAATCGAAATTCCCATTGAGCGCGGTGACCTGCCCAACATCTCCGTCTCGGTCACGCTCGTGCGTGGTTCCGATGACTGTCCACGCCAGGTCAAGGAGCCGGAATACCGCATCGGCTATTGCCAACTGCCCGTGCGCGACCCAGCCAGCCGTCTCTGTGTCTCGGTCGAATCTCCCTCCACCAATTATCTCCCCGCCCAGCCGGTGGCCGTCACAGTTCAAGTCAACGATATTTCAAATACTCCGGTGTCCGGCGTGGAAGTCACTCTTTACGCGGTGGACGAAGGCATTCTCAGCCTTGGCGCTGCCGCGCAGCCCGACCCGGCGACGTTTTTCAACGCGCCTCGTCCGTTGATGGTAAGTTCTGGCATTTCTCTGCCGAACCTTTTGCCGGAGGATCTCGAGCAGCGACGGTTTGCC
Organism: Verrucomicrobiia bacterium; assembly: GCA_036008545.1. Lineage (GTDB taxonomy): Bacteria > Verrucomicrobiota > Verrucomicrobiia > Limisphaerales > Palsa-1400 > Palsa-1400. The sequence goes on along the minus strand of DASYNM010000188.1, from coordinate 15,900 downwards.
AACAAAGGTTACGTCGGCGGTGGCGGTGGGCGCTGCCGCGTGCGCAAGAACTTCCTCGCCTGCGCGTGTTGGAACGCCTCGCTGATCACCGGCCCCCAAGGATCGGTCACCGCCACCTTCAACGCGCCCGATAGCTTGACGCGCTACCGCGTTGTAGCGGTCGCGCATCTGGACAACCGGTTTGGCTCCGGGCAATCGGCCTTCGAGGTCAGCAAACCGTTGCTAATCGAACCGGCGCTGCCGCAGTTCGCCCATGTCGGTGATCAGCTTATCGCGCGTGCTGTCATTCATAATCAAAGCCATCACGCGGGCGACGTCGTTGTAAAATTGGAACTGGATGACAAGGCGCGCGCCAAGTCCGCCACCAACCATGTTCAAGTTGCCGCCGGCGAATCGGCCGTGGCGGAATTCCCCGTTACCTTTTGCGAGGCTGGGCCGGCGAAGTGGGTTTGGCGCGCCTGGTTTGCCGACGCCCCGCGCGAATTCACCGACGCCACCGAGTGTTCGCTCGATGTCGGTTATGTTTCGCCGCTGCTGCATCAAACACTCTCGGATACCGTCGATGGCCTTTCGACTAATTTGCTGGCCAAGGCGAACCCGCAGTTTCTCGCTGGAAGCGGCACCGTGACCATTCGCGTTTCCAATACGCGCCTGAGCGAATTGGGCGAGGCGGTTTCGCAATTGCTGCATTATCCATACGGTTGCGCCGAACAAACCGGTTCCAGCATGCTGCCGTGGATCGTGTTGGGCGACGCTCCGGCTCTGCGCTCCGTCATCGGCTGCCGTTCCAACGAAATCGAGCACGCCATCGACGCAGGCGTGGCGCGGCTCTTCACGATGCAAACGCCAGGCGGCGGCCTCGGCTACTGGCCGCGCGCGTGTGAACCGATGCTCTGGGCCAGCGCTTACGGGGTCATGGTTTTGACACTAGCCCATCAGCACGGCAGGGCGCTGCCCGAACCGGAATTCAGCAGTCTGCTCTCGGGGCTGAGCGCGCAACTCCGCGATGCGGATATGGATCATAATTCCATTTCCGACACCTGCCTGGCGCTTTACGCCCTGGCCCTGGCTGGCCGGGCCGAACCCGCTTACCACGAGAAACTCTTCTCCCGGCGCGGCCAGCTTTCGACCGAGGACCAGGCTCTGCTGGCGCTGGCCATCCTGCAAGCCAACGGCCCGCCAGCCATGGCACGGGAATTATTGATGACAAACCGGATTTGCCTCCGCGCGGCGGCTCAAGACTTCGACTGCGAGCCTCGCGAAAAAGCCATCCGCCTTCTGGCTTGGCTGCGCTTGCATCCACTGGGCCGGGAAGTGCCACCGCTCTTCGACGCGCTTATGCGCGAACAGCAGGAGGGGCATTGGGGCACGACCCAAGGCGACGCTTGGGCGCTGCTGGCCTTGACGGAATATTCGCGCCTCGTAGAGGGCGTGCTTCCGCCTGCCGCCGGCGAACTGCGCTGGCGCGGCCAGGCCATCCCGTTCCACCTCGACGCGGAGACGGCTTCGTTCGCCAAAACATTCAACTTGACCGGAGACGTGGAACCTTTACTCGCCATCTTGAATGCCTCTCCGCAGCGACTCTACACGTCTGCCAGCTTCGAAATCCGCCCGCCCGGCGTCGCGCAACTTCGGCAAGACTCGGGCTTCGCATTGCAACGTCGCTATCAGCGCTTGGATGGCGACAATCGCCCGTGCGGCGGCGAACTGGCCGTCGGCGATCGCGTCCTGGTCACCCTCGATATTTCATCAAAGGAGGCCGCTCGCTACGTGGTGGTCGATGATCCGTTGCCGGCCATTTTGGAGCCGATTCCGTCGGGCGCTGCGGGCGGTAATTTAGACTGGACGTGGAACTTTCACGAATCCCGCAAAGATCGCGCCCTGTTCTTCGCCGACGCATTGGCCGCCGGAAATTACACGCTGCAGTATGCCGCTCGCGTTCGCGCGAAGGGCACCGTCAGCGCGCCGTCCGGAAAAGTGGAGGAAATGTACCATCCGCAACGCTTCGGGCTGACCGGGACACAAACTCTGGAGGGAAAATGAAAAGGCGTCGTCTCTTGTTGGCTCTGAGCGCAGTACTATTGCTGACACTAAGCGAGCCGATCCTGATTTCGTTCGTGCCTTTGCCAGCGGCCTTGTTCACGTCGCCGCAGCCGGCTGTGGAATTGCTCGACCGGCACGGCGAGCCACTGCGACTGGCCCGCGAAGGCGACCGCCCGTTCCAACAATGCGCGACGCTCTCGGAGATCCCGCCGGCGCTGGTCAACGCCACGTTGGCGGCGGAGGACAGCCGGTTTTGGAGCCATCACGGCGTCGATTGGCGGGCGGATGCGCGCGCCGCTTGGCAATTGTTGCGGAATCGCCGCATCATCTCCGGCGCGTCCACCATCACTCAGCAATTGATCAAGTTGTGCGCGCCTCGTTCACGGACGCTCAAGGCCAAAGTCATCGAAACCGCGCAGGCGCTGCGGCTGGAGCAAGTCTGGGACAAGCAGCGGATTCTTTGCGAATATTTGAACCGCGTCGATTACGGCAACAACAATCGCGGCTGCGAGGCAGCGGCCCAATTCTATTTCGCCAAGCGTCCGCGCGACTTAAGCGCGGCTGAGTGCGCGCTGCTAGCCGGCCTGCCACAATCCCCTTCCGCGTTGAATCCGCGCACACATTTCGCTCGCGCCCGCCGCCGCCAGATCTGGATTCTCACGCGCATGAGCCAGGAGGGCTGGCTGACTGCGGACGAATTTCAGCGCGCGTGCCGTGAGCCGCTGCGGTTGGCTCGCGGTGCCCGCGTTTTCGAAGCGCCGCATTTTGTGGATTTGCTCTTGGAACAGGGCGACATCACGGTCGGACAATCCAATCTTCGCACCACGCTGGACCTTCACCTCAATCGCTTCGCCGGACAAACCTTGCGTCGGCAGCTTGGAACGTTGCAGGCCGAACACGCCGGAGAGGGCGCGGTGGTGGTCATCGAAAATCAAACCGGCAACGTGCTCGCCTTGGTTGGATCACGCGATTATTTTTCGGTGCAATCCGGGCAAGTCGATGGCGCATGGGCGCCGCGTTCGACTGGCTCTGCTTTGAAACCGTTCCTGTATTGGCTGGCCTTACAGCGGGGCGCGACACCTGCCTCCGTCGTCGCGGATGTTCCGACCGATTTTGCCACGAGCACCGGTTTGTTTTCGCCTGTCAATTACGACCACCATTGCTATGGCCCTGTGCGCTACCGCGTCGCGCTGGCTAATTCGCTTAACATCGCGGCGGTAAAGGTTCTCGATTCCATTGGGGGCGCGGGGCCTCTGCTCGATTTGCTGCGGCGGTGCCAACTCTCCACTCTGACTCATGAGGACGATTACTACGGCCTCGGTCTGGCCATCGGCAACGCGGAAGCGCGCCTGCTCGAACTGGCCAACGCCTACGCCTGCCTGGCCCGCTTGGGTGTCAGCTTGCCCTACTGCCTTGTTCCGTCCGCCTCCGGGCAAAACAGCGGCCAGCGTGTCGGCGATCCAGACGCGGCCTATTTGATCGCCGATATTCTGAGCGACAATGATGCGCGCGCGACGGCCTTCGGCCCGGAATCCGCGTTGCGCTTTGATTTTCCCGTGGCGTGCAAGACGGGCACCAGTTCTGATTTTCGGGACAATTGGGCTTTTGGTTACACGCCGGAATTCACGGTTGGAGTTTGGGTGGGCAATTTTGACGGCTCGCCGATGCGCCACGTTTCGGGCGTCACGGGCGCGGCGCCCATCCTGCACGACCTCATCGACTATCTGCACGCCCAGTACGGCACGAGTTGGTTTGCGCAGCCCGCCGGCATCGTAGAACGCCCGATCGATCCGCTCACTGGCAAACTCCACCCGCTTCAAACTGCTGTCAATGAGAAGTTCATGGCCCATATTCTGCCGCCTTCGACTGGCGTCGGCGATTACGACGAGACCGGACGCCTTTGCCTCGGCCCGGAATACCGCGAATGGCTGGCCGGCCCTGACAACTGGCTGGCTGGCCGGGTCGTTTTGCGCGACGTGGCTTCGAGGCTGCGTGTCACGTTTCCCTTGCCCGGCACCGTTCTTTTTCTTGACTCCGACCTACCCGAGCGCGGGCGCCTTCTACATTTGGCTGTCGAGGGTTCGGACAAGGCTGAATGGTCCAGCGATTCGCTCGAATGCCGACGCCAAGACGGCCAAAGCGTGGCGCTGCTGGCGCTGGGCCGGCACAAATTAGCCGTGCGCGACCCACGCACTGGCGCCACGCAGCGCACCTGGATTGAGGTTAAGGAGCGTTGATTTTCCGGATATTCTGCGTTCTTCGGTTCCGCACGATATGCAAGTCAATGTAATCCACCCGCGCCGCCGCTGCCAAGAACGCCGCTCGTGGCACTCGGCGTTGATTGGCTGTTGGCCCCGGCTTGTTCGCGCATGCCGTTCGGCGTGTTGATCTGCGTTTGAGTATGCCCAGCCAGACTGGCGCTGGCAAAAAGGGTGGTCATCGCTTCTTGCACGATGCCTGCATCCGCAAACCCTATCTCATAAACACGCAACTCCGTCACACCTTGTTTGCCCTCGTCCAGCCTGGCGACCATTTTCCTTATTTGCGCCATTGCGTTGCTTGCAGCGGCGACGATGACCGATTGGGTGCGCCGATCCGCCACGGCCGTGACTGAAGCTTGACGTTTGAGTCGGTTGCTTTCCGTGGAAGTCCGCGGCGCGGATAGTACCAACCCTGAACCCCCAAATTGGAATCCCATGGGACGCGTCGTTTGCCCTGCATTGCCGCCGCTCGACCCGGGCTCGAACAGGGCAGACATTTCATCGACGACTTCGCCCGGATCGGCATGGAGCAAGGTGAAGACTTCGATGTCGGTCACGTCCTGGCTCTGGCGATCCAACAAGCCGACCACTCGCTCGATCATCGGCATGTAATCGGGCGGCGCGCTGATCGCGACCGCGTTCATTTGCTCGTCGGCCACGAAAAGGGCTCGCGTAGGGGCGGTCTTCGCCTTTTCATCGCTTCCGCGGTCTGTGCGCGTAAGGCCGAGCCGTCCAGCAAAAGTCATTCGCGCGTCGGCGCGGTTCGCCTCCGCCTCGGAACTCGGGAAAAGCTCTTTTAGTTCGGCCGCGACGGAAGCGGCGTCGGCGTAATTGAGCGCGATCACATTGACTTCAGAAACCGCCGTGCTGTCCAACGCAGTGATGATGGTGGCCAGTCGGCGAATATCCTTTTGACAGGCGGTCATGATGATGGCATTGCCAGCCTCGTTGGGCGTGACGGTGTCCCCGCCGGCAATCAAAGGTTCAAGGTCCTTGACCAACTGCGCCGGGTTCAAAGTATGCACCGGCAGAATCTCGGTCACGATTTCGTTATTGACAGGAATTTTCGTCGGGTCGGTGTTGGTAATGACAGGGGTTAGCGCATTGGTTTTGGCGCGGCTGGACTCCATAATCGTGAGTGTTCGTCCGTCGAGCATGGCGGTGTAGTTGTTCCGGATCAATTGATCGTTGAGCAGGCTGACCGCCTCGGCCATCGAGACCGGCTGGCTGGCCATCACGGTAACAGCGCCCCGCACGTCCGCCTCCGAGACGACGATCAATCCTGCTTTCTCGCTAAGGTAATTGAGCACCGCCCGCAACGGAGCGGCTTGGAAGTTCAGGAGCAAACCGTTGGTGCCGGCCGAACCTGCCCAAGTGGTCCTGGAGACTGTCAAGAGGATTGCTAGAATGGACGCGAGATGTTGTGCTTTCATAGTGCCTGCGATGTATGCAGGCGCTGTGCCAATCCCGACGCACGAGGGAAACGGTGCGCGCGCGAATCTGAAATTGTGCAACGCTTGCTCAGCGACACAAATAACCGTGCATCGATTGCGCATGGAGGACGTGGCGCCAGTCATACAAATTCGCTCACGACGGTGTCCATTCTGCGAGATGGGCCTTCAGCCTCAGAACCGGCGGAGGGCGGTTCGAGCCATTAACTGGCTGGCCGTCGCCGTGGGGTTATACTTTTGGTGGAGTTGTCTGCCGCCCCCGCCCGACCCCTGGTTCTTGAACCTGACCAACAATCCTGACAAATTTTTCCTGTGGGGCTCGTCCACCAATTTCCACTACACCTTCACCTACGATCCCCACGCCGCCGACGAGTGGCGCGTTGAGCACTATGTTCACCCGGATTGGACCCCTCCGGCGACCAATGGCGGGAAGTAAGGGCTGGGTGCCAATACTTTTTTGGTAGGGTCGGCGAGTCAGAACTTCACAAGAGCCGCCCGCTTTGCGGGCTGCTGCGCCGACCGGACGCCGCAGCGCGGCGTCCCTACCAGAGACTCTGTCAATAGCTGAATTGCGCTGGCTCACAGAGTCAAATCTATTTATTCTTGTCACGCGGGCTTGGCCGCCGCCGTCGCACCGTCGGACGCCGGCAGAATCTCCTTGAAAGCGGCCAGGAACCGCGCCATTTCGTCCGCGTTGCCGACCGAGACTCTCAGATAATCGAGCATGGGCGGAAACGGCCGGCCCACCAGGATGCCGCGCTGGCGGAACTCTTTGATGACAGATCTTACCGGTCGCCGGAGATTGACCATGAAGAAATTGGCTTCGGAAGGGAGAACGGGATAACCCAAGGCGGTGAGTTCAGCGGTCGTTTTCTTGCGCAACTCCAGCGTCACCGCCTTGCACTTGGCTTGCGCCTCGGTATCTTGCAACGCGGCGACACCGCCCCACTTAACGACGGCGTTGATGCTGGCCACGGCGTGATCTCGCATGCGCTCAATCAACGCGGCCGGAGCCACCGCGTAACCAAGCCGCATGCCTGCCAGGCCGACGATCTTGGAGAACGTCCGCGTCACGATGACCGGCCGCCCCTCTTTCACGTAGGGAATGGCGGTTTCGTAATCGGAGCTTTCCACGAAGTGATGATACGCCTCGTCGATCAAGACCGGCATGTCGGCGGGGAGGCCGTCGAGCAACTGGCGGACTTCCTGTTTGGTGACAATGACGCCGGTCGGGTTGTTTGGGTTGACCAAATAAACGAAGCCCACGTCCCGCTGATTTTCCCGCGCGGCCTGTATCATGGCCGGAATGTCCTGGCGATAGTCCGGCAAAAGTTTGAGTCTGATGGCGTTGGCCTTCAAGCCCAGCGCAAATTCATAGACCGTGGCGAAGGTCGGTTCGACGCCAATCACTTTCTTGCCGCCTTCCAGGAAGGTCTCGTCCACGACGTCCAGAGCCTCGGTGGACCCTGCCGTGATGAGGACGTTCTCCTTGCCCACGCCGTGATGGTCGGCGATGGCTTCGACAATGCCGCCGTCAGGGTAGCCGTAGCGATTGGCGTACTTCATCGCGCCGTTCATGGCCTTGAGAACCGATTCCGGCGGGCCGTAAGGATTCTCGTTGAAAGACAGCTTGGCCAGTTTGTCGAATGCGTCCGGCGAGAGAGGGCGGCCATCCGGGCCAAGTTCCGGCGGCGGCGACGCCAGCAGCGAGGTGTCGGATCGGAGGCCAAAGTAACCGGCGGCCAAGGCGAGGCCACCCATGAATTTGCGGCGTGAAAGCGCGTGTCTCGTATTCATAGCTTCTGGGTGTCTTGCGGTTCAGCGGATTCGAATCGGCGAACACACAACTCAATCGCCAGTTCGCGCGGAACCGATTGCACGCCCCTTACTTTAGTCCAATTCCTAGGTGTTTGGCAAGTATGAAACAAAGACCAGGCCGCCAAGGATCGCATCTCACCTTGGTGACGATTGCGGCTCGCTCTCTCCTCCGCATACTTGCGGAGCAGATAGCTGGCGGGAGGAGGTCCCGCCACGTCCGTCACCAAGGCCATGCAGAAATATCTGAAACTATCGTGGAAATCAACGACTTGTATAGGGCGATTTTGATCTTTCAGGGACTGGGGCCTTGCCGTGAAAGGGCGCCACAAGCACCACTGGAAATAAGTGGAAAACTCATGAAAATCAACGACTTGCGTAAGGCTGATCCTGCAAATCAACGACTTACGGATGGAACCGCGAATTGGCGACAGCCCGCTTGCACGGTGGGCCGAGACAGCCCGCAAAGCGAGCCGCTTATAATTTGTTCCGTCTCTGTCGGGGCCTGAACCTGCGACAGCCTCCCCGGAAAGGACTTTTTTGACAGGATCAACAGGATGGACAGGATAAAAAGGATTTCTTTTGCGAACCGGATGTCTGCCGAAAAAGCAATTTGCCCCGTAGCCGCCGACGTGAGTCGGCGGATTCTGGCGGACCACGCCGGCCTGATCGGTCATCCACAGCATGCCTGGACCGCCATAGTTCGGGCGGCTGCGCCGGGACCGCCGACTTACGTCGGCGGCTACGAATTGGTTTCGCCTTGCTTCGGAGCAAGCCCACCCAGATTTCTGCTCCCTGCTGATGATTTTATAATTCATCATGGCTACGACTTTACGCCAGTTCGCGAAAACCAAAAAACCTACCGTAGGCTTTTTGGTATGATTTTTTTTGGATGGTTGGAACCGCTGTTAATTGCTTATCTGCAACGGCTTATAATGCAGAAAACCGCGAAAAATCGCAAAAACTCGAAAGCAAACTCGTTTTTAATTTCTCGAAACATCGATTTAGCTGCCAAAACGCCCCAAAAGAGGCCTGTTTTTTCTGTCAGTACTAATAGTTAGCAAGGTTATTTCCATGTAAGACGTTGTGGCAAAGTAAATTGCGTCCAATTCAGGAATCGCCCATTTCCAGCAAGAATTCGACATTTCGGGAACTACTGAGCGGGACCAAGGAACCTGTTCTTGAAATTCCAATGCAATCTTCCAAAAAGCGAGATGTGCCCGTTGGCGGCTTGGCGCAGGAAACCTATTCGACTTCGCAGGGTTCACCCGACAAATTTCTCTCTCGCCATGGCGCAGCGCAATCCAGAGCCGGAAAGCGCCATGCGGAAAGGCGAACGAAGGGCAAATATGAATGCGAAGAAATGGGTTCTGCGCGGTTTATGCCTGGTCTGCGTTGTCGTTCAATCTGGCTGCAAGCGAGCCTCCAGTAATTCGTCGGGCGCCCCTGTTGCCACGAACTTGTCGAGTCATACCATCAAGATAACAGCTCTTATTGATGGGGCTGATACGATCAAAATTCGCGGCCGTGAAATTTGGTCGCAATCACCGGCGGAGACGAAGCTGACCAAAATCGACGCGCGTGGGGGTGTGACGATCAGCCAAATGCCGAGTCCCGAAAACGATCAAACCCTGGCCATCCACTTAGATGACTCGCAAATCATGGGGGCGGCCTGGTACGAGGTGGAGATTAGCTGGAAATAGTCATGACAGTCCAGGTCAATTCTTGATCTGAACGGGTTGGGGCCGTTTCACCGGCCGGGATTGTGCCACCGCGAATCCACAGGTCGCTGTGCAGCAGGCCCCAGTCAAATGTGCGGCGTTGGCCCAAGGTAAAACCCTCTCGCGCCATGAGCGGGTCCGGGGGCGTCAATTGGGATGCCGGCAAAGCCGTGGCCCAGCGGAAGAAGACGTACATGGTTTCGATGATCGCGCGCGCGCGCCAGCGGGCCGGGCCGGCCGGCGGTTCGCGGAAGTCCGCCAGCAACCAGCATGCGTTCGGAGTCGCCGCGTTGGAGAGCTTGGGCAGGAGGCACTCCAATTGCTCCGGGCGAAAACAGTCCAGAAAAAAATGCGTGACGATCAAATCGAATTCGCCATCGGGCGCGACCCAATCCATTAGGTCGGCGTGGATGAATTCGGCGCGCGATTCGTCCACGCCGCCGTGGCGCAGATTTGCGCGAGCGGCGTGTAACATGGCGGAACTGGAATCGACGCAGGTGCAGCGCAAATGCGGATGCGCTCGCAATAATTCGGCTACGAACGCGCCGTGGCCCTGGCCGGCCACCAACGCGCGGCGCGGCGGGGGAATGGCCTGCAAAAAGGCGGCGCGGCAACGCTGCAATTTCCGCCCCGCCAACAATCGTTCCATCCAGCCATAGTGCGGCGCAAGGCGGTCGAAATCAGCCCGGCCGCCATCGCCGCGCGCGTAGCATTTTTGCCAGCAGAAAAAGGCGGCGAACCCACCGCAAGCGTAGGACACCGCGTCCCACGGATCGCCTACAGTGGGCATGATGTGAGGCCCGATGACTTCGAAAAGAATCGACCAGCCGATGACGTGCGCCGTCACTTCGCCCAGCGTGGGAGGCTGGTCATACTTGCGCAGGCGCAACCAACGATGCGCCAGCAAGAGCGGTGGCAAAGCGCACGGAATCAACAGCACGTCGTTGAACCAATTGTGAAAAAAGGCGATGTCGCAATGAGGCTTGATCAGCCAGCGATTGGTCGCGTAGAGCGCGCAACAAAACAGAAAGAGCGGATCGAAAACGTAACCGAATCGCTTCACAGCAGCGCGAGAATGATCAAGCCGAATCCGAAGCCGAGCAACAACTTCAACAAAAAGACTTTTGTAAAGATCACGAGCTTGAAAATAATCCCGTCTGACCGAAAGTCCAGTCTTTGCCGCCGCGGGACACAATACCTCGCAGACATCGAGTCAATTTCGGGAGGGGCGAGCGCCTGCGAGTCCCAGATTTTGGCTTCTGTATCGTCACGACGCCATTCGAATTCACGGGCTCGCAGGAGACAGAACAAATTAAGAGCGGCCCGCTTTGCGGGCTGCTCGCCCCTCCCGGAAATTGTGGCGCAAAAAAAGAATTGTGTCCGACCCATTCTTTGCCCAGGCTTCTGCGGATGGCAAAACAAGGTTTAGGCCGGAACTTAGGCACGCTCATGGCGCCCAGTCCGAAGGAAGACGCCGCACCCGTCGGCGCGGGCGTCCGTTCTTTGATGCGCGGCAACAATCCGCCCGCGGCGGCGCCTGTCAAGCAAGCCGAGATAGTGGCGACGCCCGCGCCCAAGCCTGTCATTCCGCGCTGGTATCTTTTTGCGGGCGACGTGCTGTTGGTGGCCCTGGCGCTGGTGACGATTTACAAAAGCCCGCATCCGCTCTCTTGGCCGCGCGAGCTTTTTTGTGCGGCGCTGGTCATCGTCGCCGCGGTGTTGGCTGTCGTGGCGCTTTTGATGCCGGGCGGCACGCCTGACAAATCGCCGGACAAGCACTGATTCTACGCGCTGGCGCTGGTGTAGCGTCGAAGGGAAAATCGCCAGAAAAGTTCCGAGAGGACAAAGCATCCACCTCCCATCCCAACCAGAAGCAACATCGATCCCGGCGATTGCAAGGTGTTGAGCAATAGTTTGGCCGGAACGTTGGCCACCAGCAGCATCGGGATGGCAAACGTGAAAAACGCCTTGAAGAATCCCCGAAACGCCGCGTCCGGTAGCCGCGCCACATTGAAAAGGCTGTAGTAGCCCCAGATGATTCCCTGCGCGCGCACGGTCCAGAAGGCCACGCTGGTGAGAAGAAAGATCAACGAGTAATGGATCAGAATGCTCGCCAAGCACAACAGAAAGAACCCCAGGATTTGCACAGCCGACGGCGCGAGGTGGAGCTGGTGCGCGGCGTAACCCATCACCACCAGAGCGGACGTGCCGTTGACAAACCCGCCGAGGTCCACCACCCGCAATGAAACCAAAAACCGCGTGTTCATCGGCAGCAGCAACATGAAATCAAGCCGGCCAGTGCGGACCAATTCGGAAAATTGGATGCAGTTGGACAAGAAGATGGCCTGAAAGAGTTGCTGGATGAATTGGCTGGCGCCCACCAGCATGACCACCTGCCATTTGGTCCAGGTGGCAATGTGGTCCGTGTGCAGATAGATCACGCCGATGAAACAAAGTTGCAACGCGAACCACATCAACTCGACTACGATCCAAAGCAGGAAATTGCTCTTGAAACCCATCTCGCGCACGACGGAGTTGCGCCATAAGGCGGCGTAAATCATGGCGTAGCGCCGCGGCCAGGAAATCGATTTGACAGGTTCGTTGTTCATTTCGATTTATCCACCCACGGCGGAGTATTTGCGGATGCCGCGATGCCACACCGTCCGCGCCAGCACGTAAAAAAACACCAGCCACGCCGCTTGGATGCCAATGCCGCGCCAAAGGGCCGCCCCTTGCACCTGCCCCAGATAAACGCTGACCGGGAAGAATAACAGATACGGAAAGGGCGTGCAGTTCAGGGCGCTCGCAAGCGCAGGCGGCAGGATGTTCAGCGGAAACACATGGCCGCCCGCCAGGTATTCAAAAGCGAAGGCCATGAAAATGACTGTCGAAACTTCCAGCAGCCAGAAGGCCAGCAGGGCCATGGTGTAGGACATGAAGAATTGCAACATGGCCGCCATCAGCGTGGATAACAAAAAGCCGACCAGCGCCCATCCGCCGGCGGGCGCGACCATGTATCGGCGCAGGCAGAAAATAAAAATCCCGACCGGCACCAGCGACACTACTGTAAAGATGATTTTTCCGGATAGGAAGAGGCACAGCCGGTAAGTCAGGTAATCAATCGGCTTGAGCAAGAACTGGCTGATGTTGCCGTCCTTGATGTCCGCCGCGATCTGCCAGTCATCCTCGTTGACGGCGGTGAGCGTATCGACGATTGTCACCAGCAGGTAGTAGGAGATCATGCCCGCCAGGCTGTAGCCGGCGACTGGTGTGTTTTGTCCTCGATAGACCGTTTGCCAGAGGTAGATGGTGGCCAGCAGCGGAATCAGCCCGAAGCCGGCGCGCAGAAGAAAATTGACCCGATACACCAAAGTATTCTCGAACCCGATTTTAAGGACGTGCCAGTATTTGCGCATCACGATTCCAATCTTAGACCTTGGGCAACTGGACACCGAAGGCGGGCAATTCCGCCGCCAAGCGTTCCAGCGGCAGGCCGATCACGTTGGTGAAGGAACCGGAAATCGCCTCTACGAGCATCTCGCCGTGCTCCTGGATGCCGTAGGCGCCCGCTTTGTCAAGAGGATTGACTTGGGCGTGGTAGCGGCGAATTTGTTCACGCGTCAACGGATGAAACGTCACCTCCGTCTCCTCGAAAAAGATCCGTTGCCGGTGTGCCCGCAAAAGAAGCAGGCAGACGCCCGTCACTACGCGATGGGTCTTGCCAGCGAGTGTCAACAGGATTTGTTCCGCTTCACCTAGGGTGGCTGGTTTGCCGAAGAGCGCGGCGCCCAGCGCCACCACCGTATCCACGCCGAGGACGAGAGCGTCGGGATGTTTCTTGGCCGCGGCGCGAGCCTTGCGATAGGCGTTGATGCGCGCCGTTTCACCCGCGCTTAACGGCTCCGCCTCGACCTCGCGGGCGCCGGTTGGAACGATCTGGAATTCCACGCCCAACTGGCGCAGCAATTCAGCCCGGCGCGGCGAGGCGGAAGCCAGAATGAGCAGGGGAGGGTTCATGACACCGATTCCAGCGCTTTTTGAAATGGCGCCAATTTGACTGCGAATTCCGCGTCCGTCAGCACTGAACGCGCCGCCATGATGGGAACTTCCTCCTCCAGGTCGATCCACGACTTGCATCCACCGTAAGCCGGGCGCATGGGCAATTCCACCGGCTTGTCAAGACGAAGCGCACGCACGGCCAGTGCGTGGATAAGTTTGTCACGGCCCCAATCAAATCGTTCGTCGATGACATGGTCGCGCCAGATGTGCTGGCCACGCAATTGCCGGGCCGCTTCCAGCGAGTCCAGCCGTCGCCAATCGACGACCCGCGCGAAACCTTCCACGCGCAACATCGCGGGCGGCGGAAAATGCGGAACCAATTCATCGTAGCGCGCCTGGGCGGCCGGCGTGACCGACTCGCGCTGTTGATGAAAGAGAGTAGGGAAGAGCAGAAACTCTGGATGTTCGATGTGAAATCCGGCGCGCCCTTCGCGCAGTCCGCCCTTGCGCAAAAGGACAATCTGCTCGCCGCGCAGCAGCGCATCGACCACAACCGCCCATTCTTTAAATGCCACTCGCACAAGGCCAGCCTAGCAGATGTACGCGCCCGAGTCGAGTCGCTGCCGAGCAGGCTACAGACGGGTCTCAAGTGGTCGAGTCATCGCCTCTAGGATGGTTTACTCGCCCACTTCTTTGAGCGCCGCTTCGATTAGTTCCGGGCGAATATGTATCCCGCTATCCCTCAAACCATCCAGCAGAGGCCTAAGTTTGTCCACCAAACCCGCGCGTTTGGCGCGACCCAAAAGTGCGATTGTTCCCATGCGGCGCAAGTTTAGTCTGGCGGCTATTTTGCGCGCCCGTAAATCATCCAGCAACAAGACGGCAGAAGTTTCGCGTTGCGCCAGAGCGATGGCTTCAGCCTCACCGACACCGAGGAGAATAAGCAACGGAGCAACGGCGGTTGCATCGGGCGCGACGATTTCAACCCATTTGCAGCCTGCGACATCCCGCGCGCCGGGGGCCGCCAGAGCCGGGTCAACAACCTCATTCCAGACGGCGGGCGGTACGATCACACGCCGAGCCAAGAGCGGCAACAAATCAAGTTGCCCTATCCTAGCCAAGCCAATGAGCGGGCTGCTATCCGCGATGATGGCTTCCTCGGAGGGCACTCAACTCGGCCTCGATTTCGGAATCGTCGTGGTTGATGGTGGGAATTTTGAGGCGTCCAAGTTCGTCGCCGAAGCGGGTTTTACTCAAACCTGCCAACTCCGCAGCTTTGCCCAAAGAAAGTTGGCCGACTTGGAAAAGCCGAACGGCCAACTCAAAACGCAATTGATCTTCGACGGCGGAACGCGTTTTCCCACTCGCCAATAGAAGATCGTCAGGATATTGAACCGTCAATTCAGCCATCAAAACATAGTAAGCCATCGTGGAGCCGCAGTCAATGAGCCGCAGGCATATCGTGGCCATCCATGTCAACGGCTTAGCGGCGCGCGGGCACGATTTTTTTCCTAAAGCAGCCTTTATTCCAGCCGATATAGACGGGGAAAGGGCATTTAGGCCCGGCAACAGCACATTATACGGCGACTCTGAGCATCACGGATTGACGAGTTTGAAACACGCATGCAAGCCCTCCCGAAGGTGGAACCGGCAAACGCAACGCGGATGACAAGTGTCGATCCGGCTCTTTTCGCGCGGCATAACGGAGCCTCCTACAGGACACCCACCGATCTGCAGTTGACGCCGGATTCCGGGATGCGCTTTTTGGTTGTGGGAGGATGCATGGCGGCCCCATTCCCCGAAGTCGCGACGATGATCAACAAGGCGTTCAAGGGCGATTTCATCCTGCTGAATAATTTCGATTCCTTCCCGGAAAACACCCCCGCGCCGGTGGCGGAATACGATTTCCAAATTCTGCACATTCCTCTGCGAACCGTCCTGGGCAACGCCTACTTTCAACTGCCGGACGATGGATCGAAGCACGAGGAGTATTTACGCCAGACGCAGGATTATCTCGCGCGCTATTTGTCGAACGTCTTGAAGTTAAATACGGAGCATAAGTTGCTCACGTTTGTGCTGGGTTTCATGGTGCCGCAGCAAAACCCGTTGGGACGCTTTCAGCCGCGTTACGATTTGCGCAACATCCTGCACTTCATTGAGCGCCTGAACATGTTCCTGGCGGCGGAAGTGGCCAGGCGCGAGAACGCCTATTTTATTGACACGGATCAGGTCTCCAGCAGCATCGGCAAGAAGTCGTGCCAGGACGACATGGTGTGGTCCTTCACGCACGGAACCACCCTGAGCGATGGCGACCATGACCACGATTTGAACCGCATCCAGCCGCCGATGTCGATGCAGCATCATTATAACGCGCGCTGGCTGGAGTTTTTTCAGGCGCTCTTTCACGAGGTCTTGGCCATGTCTCGCACGCTTCGGCAACATGACTCTGTCAAACTGGTGGTGGTGGACCTCGACGATACATTGTGGCGCGGCGTGGCGGCGGAAGGAACGCTGGGCGTCCTCGAAGGTTGGCCGATGGGTTTGATGGAGACGCTGCTTTATTTGAAGAAACGCGGCATTCTGCTGGCCATCATCAGCAAGAATGATGAA
>DASYNM010000187.1:0-4172 GCA_036008545.1 Verrucomicrobiia bacterium | reverse complement strand
CAGGAAAGTCTGGTCAGTTCCACCGATCCCAATTTTCGTCCCGTCGCCGTCAGCATCGGCCCGGACGGCGCGATTTATTTTTGCGATTGGCACAAGCCGCTCATCGGGCACATGCAACATCATTTGCGCGACCCCAATCGCGATCAGGATCACGGCCGCATCTACCGCATCACCTACGAAGGCCGCCCGTTGCTGACGCAGCCCAAGATCGATGGGCAGCCTGTCGCGGCGTTGCTCGATTTGTTGAAGGAGCCAGAGAATCGCACGCGTGAATTGGCGAAAATTGAATTGGGCAATCACCCTGCTGCCAAGGTCATCGAGGCTGTCAATCAGTGGGTCAAGAAACTGGATGCCAAGGATCCTATTTACGAACACAACTTGACCGAGGCGCTTTGGGTTTGCCAATGGCAAAACGTAGTCAATACGAATCTCCTGCTGCGTGTGCTCCATTCGCCGCAGCCCGAGGCCCGCGCCGCCGCCGGGCGCGTGCTTGGTTATTGGCGCGACCGCGTGCCAGGCGCGCTGGCGCTGTTTAAAACGCTCGCCGACGATGAGAACCCCCGCGTCCGCCTGGAGGCCGTGCGCGGCGCCAGCTTTTTCCGCACCGCTGACGCCGCCGACGTGGCCCTGACCGTGCTCAAGCATCCGACTGATTACTATCTGGACTACACGTTGGGGGAAACGATTCGCCAACTTAAGCCGTGGGTGCTGAAAGCACTTGGCAACGGCGTTGCCATCGCTGCGGATAATCCGGCGGGACTCAATTACCTGATCCGCACGCTTGATCCCGCCGAGTTGGTCAAGTTGCCTCGCACGGTCCCGGCCTTGACCGCATTGGTCGAGCGCAAAGACGCCACCGATTCCGATCGCCTCAATGCCTTGAGCCAGCTCGCCAAGAAAGCCGGCACGGATCGGGTCGCCCAATTGTTCACGCTCTTTGGCCCTCAACTTGACACGGACGAAACCGCGCAAGCCAGTTTCGCCCACTTGCTGACCTGGCAGCCGCGCGACCAATTGAAACCCGAGCGCGACCGCCTGGCCAAGCTGGCCTTGGACGCCCACGCGGCGGATGTGCGCCAGGCGGCATGGGCCGCGCTGTTGGTTGCTGACAATTCGTTTGACACCGTGTGGAAGGATGCCGCGCCAACTCCGGCCGCTTTTGCCGACATGATCAACGGCATCCCATTCATCAACGACTCGGATCTGCGGGCTAAAGCCTACGACCGCGTGCTGCCGCTTTTGAACAACCCGTCCGCGGAGCGCGAAGCCCACCGCGCCGCCATTCGCGCGCTGGCCACCATGAGCCGCAATCCGGAAGCTGTCTTTGCCGCGCTGGCCGCCCTGATTACGCGCGGCGATGAAGTGCCCGCTGCTGCGCAGGCGCTGCGCGTTCTGCCTCCCACCGTCTGGCCGCGCGCGCGCGACGCCGCGTCCGCCGCCGCGCTCGGCTTGGTGGCCTGGGCCAAAACTATTCCGATCAGCGAGCGCACCACGCAAGACTACGTTGAAGCCGTGCAACTGGCCGGCGATCTGGCCGCCTCGTTGCCCGCGCCGCCATCCCCCACGTTTCAGAGCGATCTGCGCTCGCTGCGCGTTTCTGTTTTTGTCATTCGCACCGTTCGGGAGCAGATGCGTTATGACACGCCGCGCCTCGTCGTGACTGCGGGCGAGCCATTCGAGATTCGTTTTGAGAACGTTGATTTCATGCCGCACAACCTGGTTATCGTGAAACCAGGTATGCGCGAGAAAATCGGCCTGGCCTCCGGCAAAATGAAACCCGATGACCTGGACGGCGACGGACGCGCCTTTATCCCTGACAGTCCGGACATCCTTGCCGCGACCAAGCTGATCGAGCCGCACGAAAAAACCGCGCTCAAGTTAACTGCTCCAACGGAAGAGGGGACTTACGAATATTTCTGCACCTATCCGGGGCATTATCTCATCATGTGGGGCCAGCTCATCGTGACCCGGGACGTGGACGGCTACCTCCGCACGCATCCGCAACCCAACTTGGCGTCGCCCTCCGCCAAAAGTGCGAGCAGCGAGTTGGAATGACCCTCTCGCAACAATTCATTGGAGCGTGATTCGATTGGCTAGAAGCGCTGTCTGACTGGCGGGAACTCGCAGGGAATTGCATGCTTGCCGTGCCTTCGGTAAATCGAAAAATCTCGCCAATCAACCGTCCAAACCTTGCTTTGGGCGTGCAACTCGGTCAGCCGCACCACACAGGCATCGGCGAGATCCATTTTGCGGTCCCGATACTTCTGCAACAAATCGAGAACCGGCCCGATTTCGGCCGCGAGGTCGAACTCCAAGATCAGATCGCCCCGGATAATCAACTGCAAGCCAGGAACTGGTGTTCCCAGTAAAAAGGCCAATTCCACCAGCACGGCCTCGCAAGTGTGGAACGGGGCGTATTCCCGAAATTGCCTGGCAGCCCAAGGATGCGCCCGGTCGTCCGCGTCCATTGCTGCCTTGAGCAGGCCCGTATCAGCGATTCTTTTCATCCAAGCTCCGCCGCGCCAGGCGTCTGACGGTCGCATTATCTCCGGCTTTAAGGCCTGTTCGCATCGAACCTATGAGGTCTTCCGAGGCGAACTGGTGACCGCGCGGTTTCTTGTCATCGACTAAGTCGCGCTGAACCAAAGACAAGATGTATTTGGTCCGATTCTGGCCTAACTTGGCCGCACGGGCGTCGATATCCGCGATCACCGAAGGCCGCGCCCGCACCGAAAATGGCTTCGTCATACTGTTTAGTACTACACCAGACGCCGCAGACGCGCAAGTCGCAGTTCTATTCTTTTTGACCCGGTGACGAAGCCGCGTGCGAGATTGGTTTTAGTGCGATTCCGCAAGGCCATGTTCAACTTTTTCACGTCCTTGCTGTGGATTTCCCCATGCCGGAGATGCGTGGTGAATAAGATAAATATTGAGTTCGAATTCACCGCGGCATAGCGTGGATGGCTTCCGGTGCAGTTTAAGTGCAACCACTCCTGAACGTGAGTACGAATATGAAACCGCATTTGCGCGGCCTCGGGTTTAATTTGATCGAACTCCTGGTCGTCATCGCCATCGTGGCGACATGTTTGCTTGTCAGCACGGTGCAAATTTCCATGGCCGGGCCGCTGGACGGCCTGGACAAACCGATGGAGGGGCGATCCATGCGCGCCACTTCCACCATGCGCGAGGGTGAAGTCCGCCGCTCGGGCGAGGAGAAGCTCTTTCCGAAAAACCCGCCCCGCGGCGACACCAACGAAGCCAGCAATTGGGACAACTTCCGCATCGCCCCTGGCAAGACGCACGTCCTGCTGGATGAACAAGGGCCGGGGGAGATCAAGCATATCTGGATGACTTTCCTCGGCCCGGAAAAGCAACAGTGGGCCAAGAACGGTTCCGCCACCCATCAGGATTTGCTCCTGCGCATTTTTTGGGACGGCCACGAGCGTCCTGGCGTCGAGGCGCCCGTCGGCGATTTTTTCGCCAGTTGTTTCGGGCAGCGGCATGAGGTCATCAGCCTGCCCGTCGTCGTTTCTGATGGCTCGGCCTACAATTGCTTTTGGCCGATGCCGTTTCGCAAGTCGGCTCGCATCGAAATCGTCAACCAGGGCGACAAACCCTTGAGCCTGCTCTACTACAACATCGACTGGGTCAAGAAGGATAGTTTGCCTGAAGACACGCCCTATTTCTACGCCCAATACCGCCAGGAATATCCGGTCGAGCACGGCAAGGATTATCTTATTCTTGACACAAAAGGGAAGGGGCACTACGTCGGCACCGTCCTGGCCGTGCGCACGCGCAGCCCGTATTGGTTCGGCGAGGGGGATGAAAAAATTTACATCGACGGCGAGAAGACCGCTTCGATCTGGGGCACCGGCACGGAGGATTATTTTCTGATGGCCTGGGGCCTGCGCCAGTGCAACACCCCTTACTACGGCTGCCCCTATTTTGATCAATGGGGGATCGTCGGCAGCCACGCCGAGGCCTATCGCTGGCATATCAACGATCCGATCATCTTCAACACCGGCCTCCGGGTGACGATCGAACATTGGGGCTGGATGTCGCCGGATGAAAACCCGGATTACAAAGCCATGAGTTGGAACGAACGCGAAGACGACTATTCCAGCGTCGCCTTTTGGTATCAAACCGGCGAGCCAACCTTCGATTACCGCGCC
>DASYNM010000186.1:0-2329 GCA_036008545.1 Verrucomicrobiia bacterium | reverse complement strand
CTTACCTGCTTGGAATACCGCAAGAGGACTTGCGCCGTATTTCGAAGGAATCCGGATTGGGCCATGTGGAACGCGCGGGAAACGAAGAAGAGATGTATTTCACCTATGAGGAATTGAGACGGATTTTCCATCTCGCGTACCCGTTGCCGGTGAGCCATTGACGTGCCGGCTGGAGCGACTAGAAACGGCTGAACAATGCTGGGGAGCGGAACGCATTGGCGAACTATCGGGAGCAGCAAATGGAAGTAGCCATTAAGAGCCAGGAACGACACGCAATGACTATGGGCCCGACCAAAGTTCGCAGCTCCTCGCGCAAGCAAACCGAACATTTCCGATCGAAGAAATACCCATTTGACGCGGCGCTGCTGAGAGTGACGGAGGACGCCGAGCAGCTGCGCCAAAATGTCTCGCGTCTGATCGCTCAAGGCGAGGAAATCGCCAACGAAACCATTTTCCAGACGTTGCTCTCCGATGCCAACCGGGAGCTTGCAAGCTTGCTCCAAGACGTGCGCAAGATCCAGGACGACCCGCTGCTCGACGAAGGGCAGACCGGGCGGATGAAAAAACTGATGATGCGCGCCGTCCATTGCGCCGCGAAGCACTACATGCTGCAGGCGGAGCTGGGCAACCTGGCGCTGACCGACGAATTGACTGGCTTGTGCAACCGCCGTGGGTTCATGGCCATCGCGGAACGCCAATTGAAAATCGGCCACCGCACTGGACGGGGAATACTTCTTTTCTTCATGGACATTGATGGCATGAAACAGATCAACGATTCGTTCGGCCATGGCGAGGGAGACTTGACCCTGAAGCGTACCGCCAAAGCCCTGAAAATGACCTTTCGAGATTCGGACGTGATCGCACGGCTGGGTGGAGATGAGTTCGCGGTGCTGGCGATTGAAGCCTCGGACAACAGCGAAGCGGCCATTCGGGCCAGGCTAAGCGAGGATCTGAAATCCGTCAGCGCGGGGGAGACGCGCTATGCGATCAATCTCAGCCTGGGTGCGGTGCGAATCAATATTTGCAGCAATGCTTCGATTGGAGAGTGGATGGTGCGCGCCGATCAGGCGATGTACGAGCAGAAAAGGCGCCGGTTGAGCCGTCTTCCCGAGCCGCCAACCATTCTTCAGACAGTTCAAGCGCCATAACTTGCAAGGAATGATTGGCGTCACAATTTGCAGAATCATTCGGTCTTTCAGCTCCGCCCAGCCCGGTGCCACGATACCGAAGGCAGTTTGGAAGGTGCGTCACCAAATGCCGATGCGGTCTGGACGACTTGAAAAAAGGACTCGGCTGGCCGTTCCCGTAAGGATCTCCAGTCTCAAGGAGCCGTCTGCAGGGGAACGCTCGACGACCGAGAACATCTGTTCGTTTGGAATCCGTGTGCTTGTCCGGCGTGCCAGGGAACTAAATGAACGGCTGCTGATCAAATCGGCGGATGGCGAGTTGCAAACGGACGCGCGGGTGGTTTATTGCGAACGCCTCCTGGACGGGCGGTTTGCGCTGGGGCTGGAATTCAACGGAGACGTCGCCAACTGGCACAAAAAGTCCCTGGGCAATGGCGCCTGAGCGTCTCTCCATCTGTTGTAAACAATTGTTATCCCTAAGGTTGGTAGAAGTACCACAACTTCCCTGTTTACTCCGTGTTCTACCTACCAGTGACATCCAAATCCGCGACCGTCTGCCGCGCCACGCCCGGCCGGCGCCAGTGAATTTTGCGAGGATTCAAACATGAACTTAAGAAAGATTGCCGGGCTGCTTTCGCTCGCCCTTCTTCCTCTTGTGATTCCAACGGAAACGCCCGCGCAGGTCGCCGTCGGGATCTCCGTGCATATCGGGCCGCCGGCTCTGCCGGTTTATGCCCAGCCGGTTTGCCCCGGCGCGGGTTATATCTGGACCCCGGGCTACTGGGCCTACGGACCGGACGGCTACTACTGGGTTCCGGGCACTTGGGTGATCGCGCCTACGCCGGGCTTTCTCTGGACTCCCGGCTATTGGGGTTGGGGCGGCGGCGTCTATCTCTGGCACGCTGGCTATTGGGGCCCCCACGTCGGATTCTATGGCGGGATTAATTATGGCTTCGGCTACGGCGGCGTCGGTTTCGTTGGCGGCGAATGGCGCGGCGGCGTCTTCCACTACAACACGGCTGTCACCAACGTGAACACGACGGTGATTCACAACACCTACGTCAACAACACGGTCATCAACCGCACCACCGTCAACAATGTCAGCTACAACGGCGGCACGGGCGGCGTCACCGCGCGGCCCACCTCAGCCGAACTGGCCGCCGAGCACGAGCACCACATTGCGCCCACTTCCACGCAGACCC
>DASYNM010000185.1:0-2350 GCA_036008545.1 Verrucomicrobiia bacterium | reverse complement strand
GTCCCCAGGATCAGGAAAATGACAAAGAATTTCAGCCCGTTGTCATTGAAGGCGCCTTGGAACTGCGTGGCGATCAAGCTCCAAAAACCGAGCCGCCACTTTTTCTCAGGCTCAGGGATAGAAAGATTTTCTTCGGCTGGCATGCCCGCTCACCCAAGCGTTGCGATTAGAACGTAGTTAGTCCATTTAGTCTAGCAATCCCGAGTCATTCCGGCGCGAAGCGCCTCCGCGCCCTGTGCCGAAAACGGGACGCCGACGCTCCGGAAGCACGCCCCGTCCCCGGTTCGCGATACCATAACCTCCTCTAAGGGGGCGGAATGAACACGGAACGCGGAACTCAGACCGTATTAATCACTGGCGCCACGGATGGATTGGGGAAAGCCGCGGCGCTTTTGCTAGCCGACCGAGGCTATCGCGTTTTCGGTGCGGGGCGCTCCGCGGAGAAGCGCGCGCGGCTCGATGCTTTGGCGAAAGAGAGGAAACTCTCGCTCGAAACCCTGGAACTGGACGTGGCTGACGACAGCTCGGTCGAAAATGCCGTTGCTTCCGTCTATCGGAAGGCCGGCGCGATCGACGTGTTGATTAACAATGCCGGACTTGTCTACGTTGGCGCCGTCGAGGATCTGCGCCTGGAAGACTGGCGGCGGCAATTCGAAACGAATTTTTTCGGCGTAATCCGTGTGACCCAAGCTGCCCTTCCCCGGATGCGTGAACGCCAGAAAGGGCGCATCTTGATGATGAGCTCGGTTTCTGGTTTTGTGACTCCGCCAACCCAAGGCGCCTACAGCGCATCGAAACAC
Source organism: Verrucomicrobiia bacterium (assembly GCA_036008545.1). Lineage (GTDB taxonomy): Bacteria > Verrucomicrobiota > Verrucomicrobiia > Limisphaerales > Palsa-1400 > Palsa-1400. The sequence continues at coordinate 1,550 of DASYNM010000185.1, read as the reverse complement.
GCCATCGAGGCGCTAAGCAACGCCTTGCGTCATGAACTTTATCCGTTTGGCATTCACACCATCCTCATCCAGCCCGGCTACATCGTGACCAACATTCAACCTACCGCCATGGAACTCGCCGAAGCCTATCAGGAAAAATTCAAGAACGGGCCGTACGCCAAAATCTATGCGTCCTATTTGGGAAATGCGACCAGCACGCGGGCGCAGTCCAAGACCACTCCGGAGGATTGCGCGCGCATCATGTTGAAAGCCATTGAAGCGCCCCGGCCAAAGGCGCGCTACGGCGTAACCTCCCTCGCCACCTTCGCGAAGTTGGCCAAGTGGCTGCTGACCGACAGCGCGGCCGATGGTTTGATTCGCCGAAGGTACGGAATCACGCGCGAAAACTAGCCGCCCGAGACTCAGGGATTGGAAATCTGGAAGGAAAGGCTGTTCTCCCGCTGCTCTTGCCAGGTCTTGGACCACGCCTCATGGACCGGGCTCTCTGCGTAGTCGGCAGCGGCTTCAGCGCTGGTGAACTCGATGGCATAGACGCCGCTGAAATCCTTGATCTGGTTGCGCGAGGTTTTCAGCCATACGTTCTTGATGCCACGGATTTTTCCGGCCATGTCCTGGATGCCGTTGATCGCCTTTTCCCGGTCGTAATTCGAAACATTGTCTCTGAACTTGTACACCACTACGTGGAGCACCGTTTTCGGCTGGCCAAAGCGGTTCTGGACCGCCGCGCTGCGCGCGTGCCCTGCCGCGATTCCGGCAACGAATATCACCGCGCCCGCAAAAATTTGCGAGGCGCGTCTCCTGGCTGATGTCATTATCTTCCTCCGCAAACGAACCCTGCCAGTTTATGTAAGGCGTCTACCTCAAAGCAACCCGCAGCTAAAACCCAGCGCGATCACTCCCCAAATAGTTTGACGCAGGAGCGCCCGGGCCGTTACGCTGCCAAGGCACACATGTCGAGGGCGGAATGGATTGGTCGGGTGGAGAATCGCAAGAGCAACAGGCCGAACCCGGGGCGCTGCCGCAGTTTCCACGCATCTGGATCGGGTACTTGTTGGGCGTAGCGACGCTAATTGCGGAAATCGTCGCGGTTAGCTTGCACCCAGAACTTGCCAAAGAGCCACTGACCATACCGCCGGTGTATCTGTTCCTTGCGAATTTCGTCAGTCTCGTCTATTGGCTGGTTTGTGTTTACGAATTCCACCTAGTGCTGATGCAGGCGTCGGCGGGCAGCTATGCCATCAAGCCGCTTCGGGCAGCCTGGTTTCACTTGATCCCGATTTACAGCCTCTACTGGGTTTTCAAGTGGCCGCGGGAACTGGCGCGGTTTGTGAACGGCCGTCTGGGAACATCGCTAATGAAGCCCAACAGAACTGGGTTGGCTGTGTTCATCGCCTTTGCCGTCTTTCTTGTGCTAAGCCACGGGATCGGCATGATTGCGCTGTTCTGGGCGGCATCGCATCTGTCGCGGTGCCTGCGCTACGCTTTGTCGGCGCGGCGCGTCTCACCCGCGGGGCCACTGCCTTTTTCGTGATGGTTCACTCTTTAGGAGA
>DASYNM010000184.1:0-9213 GCA_036008545.1 Verrucomicrobiia bacterium | reverse complement strand
GGATGGGAATGGCGTAACGCCCCTCGGAATTTGGTTCGGTCGGGGTCTTGGCGTCCCAGCCCAACACCGAGGGGAAGGTGTCGATTTGGGAATTAATGGCGTCGTCCCAAGTCACTTCCTTGCCGCAATAAGTGGCCATGCGGCCCATGACGGCCGTCATGGTGCTGTAGGCGCCGTATTCGAGCGTTTCGGCGTACGGCGTGTCGTTGCGGATGGCGGCGAACAGATCGTCGTGCTCCTGTTGGTAAGGATCCTTGCCCTCGTCCGAGCTGAAATGCCAATCGTTCTCACCCTTGATGCGATAGCCGCTGACGTCGCACAATCCTTTGGTGCCTTGCACGTGTTCTGAGACGCTGTCCCAGCAGCCTTCGATGTGGCGGCATTGGCTGCTCAAGCGGCTGCCGTCCGGATACTCGTACTCAACGTAGTGATGATCAAAAATCTCGCCGTTATCGATGCCATTGCGCACCTGGCGTCCGCCCATGCCCCAGGCGCGAACCGGATGACCCTGCTTGACCCAATTGATGACGTCCAGGTTGTGGATGTGCTGCTCGACAATGTGATCGCCGCACAGCCAGACGAAATAATACCAGTTATACATCTGGTATTCCATTTCCGTCGCAGGCCGGCCGAGTTTTGCCTCGAGATCTTTGCGCGGATGGACCCAGACTCCGCTGCCGTTCCAGTAGGCGCGCATGGAGACAATATCGCCGATGGCGCCGTCGTGCAGGCGCTTGAGTGTTTCGATGTAGGGCTTCTGATGATGCCGTTGCAGGCCGACGGCCACCTTCAAATTTTTCTTCTTGGCCTCCTCGGCGATGGCCAGAACTTTGCGCACGCCGGGGCCATCGACGGCCACCGGCTTCTCCATGAAAATGTTTTTACCCTGCCGCACCGCTTCCTCAAAATGAGACGGCCGAAATCCGGGTGGCGTGGTCAGAATCACGACATCCGCCAGCGCGATGGCATGTTGATAAGCATCGAAGCCGATGAACTTGTTCTCTTCCGGCACATCGACGCGGTCGGCGTGCGCGGCCTTGAGATCGTTGTAGCTGTTGTCCAGGCGGTCCTTGAACACGTCGGCCATGGCGACCAATTTGATAGGCCCGGAGGTGCTCAAGGCTTGCCCGCAAGCGCCGCTGCCGCGTCCGCCGCAGCCAATGAGCGCTATCTTCAAGGTGTCGTCGCTGGCGGCAAACACGCCCGGAGCCAGGCTCGCGGCGGCGGCCAGCGTGCCGGTGGTCTTGAGAAAATTGCGACGGGTGACTTCGGGGGTGGAGGAAATATGCTTGTTCATAGAATGATGATTTCGACTACTGGAGGTTTATGCTTATTCAATCAAATTGGCAAGCGTCTCTTCACTCCTTTTCCACGCCGCTGTGCCAATACTTATACATCTCCTCGGCAGTGGGAACTTTCAATGGACGCACGATGCGGAAGCCGACGAATTGCGCGTCCGTCAGGAACCAGATGCTCTTGGGCAACTGCGGGTCCTGCATCTTCCAGTTCGGCGTGGAACCAAGGCGGCAGGCGCTGCGCAATTTATCCGCATCATCCCGCCACGAACCGCCGCGCACAACTTGCGGGTAGGGCTTGGTCGATTTGTTCCACGGCTCAGTCACCGTCTCGATGAATTGCTTGTAATAATTGGGATCGTACTGGTCGAGCGTCCATTGATCCACGTTGCCGATCATGTCGTAAAGTCCCCACGGATTGGGCTTTTTCGTGCCGACCTTTTGATACTTGAAATTACTGTTGTCAGCGAACCACGCGTAATCGCCCAACTGGGCCGGATCGTCGCCGAAAAAGTAAGCCGTCGTCGTGCCGGCGCGGCAGGCGTATTCCCACTCCGCCTCGGTCGGCAGGCGATAGAAATGGCCCGTCTTGGCGCTGAGCCATTGGCAATAAATATTGGCCGCATGCTGCGTCATGCTGATGGCCGGGTAACCATCCTTGCCCATGCCAAAACTCATCTCGACATACGGCTTGGTCGGGCGCGTCACGGCGTCGGCCTGGGGCGACATGTAATTGCTCGTGCCGTCAGCGGGCGCCTCGGGTTTGTCCTGCGGATACATGAACAACTCGTACTCGTCCCAAGTCACTTCGCACTTCTCCATCCAGAACGGCTCGATCTTCACGCGGTGTTGCGGGCCTTCGTCCGCATTGCGTTTGGCCTCGGTGTCCGGGCTGCCCATAACAAACTCGCCCGCGGGAATCGTCAACATCGCATACGTCACCGCCGTGCCGGGGATGGTGTTGGTGTAAGCCTTCATGTCCGCCACCGCCTGTTCCTTGGACGTGCCCAAAATCTCCCGATGGATTTGCTCGACCAAATCCATGTCCTTCGCTTGCGCCCCGCCTTTAGCCGCGCCGAGCTTGATTTCCGCCGGCCAGGTCGCGCCCTGCTCCACCCACTTGCTCAAGGTCTCCTTTGCCGCGTCCGACAATCCGCCGCCATGCGCAAAAATCGGCACGACATCGTGCGCGAAATCAATCTGTCCCGCCGCCGCTGCCGCCAAGCCCGCCGGAACTTTGGCCAATGGAAAACTGACTTGCGCCGGCCACGCGCCGCCTTGCGAAAGCCACAGGCGCAAAGTCTCCTTCGCTGCATCCGCAATGGGACCGCCGTGTTCCAGGATCGGCTCGATGTCGCGCACGAACTCCACCTTCATCACCACGGTGAGCGTGACGCCTTCCGGCCAATTCGCGCCCTCGGCGATCCATTGCTTGAGCACTTCGCACTGCTCCTTGGCCAACGGCGCTTGCGACTTCGTCGGCGGCATGTGGCTCTCGTCGGTCAACGGGAGCACCGTCTGATAATAGACCTCGCTGTCGTCGGGATGGCCGGGCACGATGCGTTGGTCCTTCTTGTGCGGTTTGAAAGCCTCGTCCTTGGTGTCGATGCGGTATTTGCCGTTTTCCTCGGCGTGCTGGGGGTTGTGGCACGAGACGCAATTCATCTCCAGAATAGGTTTGACATCCGTGACGAAATCCACCGGTTTGGCCGCGACCGCGCCGGCGAGAACCAAGCCCGACGCCACAGCTCCGAGCGCGCAACACTTGAACAATCTCATGTTTAAGGCGCTGAAGATGAACAACGCGAAAGCGAAAGTCAACCCCGCGCAGCCGCCTCGTAGCCGCCGACGTGAGGAGGCGGACCACCCATTCCGCTGATTTTGCTAGGCTCGCCCTCAACCTAACCTTCTCCCCCAGGAGAAGGAACGGCCTAACTCAGCCCCTATTTGTGACTAAGCGTGTCCGGCAAATGCAGTCGCCGGAATCTCGAGCGTGCAGCGGAGGATTCACCCTCTCCTGGAGGAGAGGGCCGGGGTGAGGACGAGCCCCCCTCGAACCGTGATTCGATTTCGCCGAAAAAAGGTCACGGCTCGACGGAGACAGAACAAATTAAGAGCGGCCCGCTGTGCGGGCTACAGGATTTACAGGATGGAAAACAGGATTGGCATCAGAAATACGGCTTCACCGTTTGGTCATTCCTCGTGCATCGTAAACTTATCCTGTGCATCCTGTTCATCCTGTCTAAATTCTTAAGGTTTCCGCCCCGTTTGCGCTTGCCCACTGGCACCCTCCCTCGCCATTGTCCAATTATGAATCGCACGACCACATCAACAAAAGCTCTGCTTTCCATCGCGGCCTTGTTCGCTCTTGCCATCTGCCCATCCCCGAACGCTCGCGCGGGCGAGGCTACCCCGCTCTTTGACGGCAAGACCCTCAGCGGCTGGGAAGGCGACACCCATTTCTGGCGCGCGGAGGACGGCGCCATCGTCGCCGGCTGGCTCGACCGCAAGCAGCCGCACAACGATTTTCTGGCCACCACCCGCGAATTCGGCAACTTCGACCTGCGCCTGCAATACAAGGTCGAAGGCACCAACGGTTTTGTGAACGGCGGCGTCCAATTCTGGTCGCAGCGCGTGCCCGACAATTTCGAGGTCTCAGGCTACCAGGCCGATCTGGGCGCGGACACCGATGGCAATCTTTACGATGAAAGTCGGCGCAACCGCAATGACGCCGAGGCCGGCAAAGAGACGCGGGCCAAGGCGCTCAAACCGGGCGATTGGAACGACTACCGGATTCGCGCGGAAGGCGCGCACATTCAGATTTGGCTCAACGGCGTGCAGACGGTTGATTACACCGAGAGCGACGCCACCATCCCCCGGCACGGCATCATCGCCCTGCAAATCCACGGCGGCGCCTACACCAAAGTGCAGTACCGGAACCTAGTGATTCAGGAATTGCCTGAGGGCAAGTAAGCGCGACCGCAATTTCCAATGGGCTGTTAGGGACGCCGCGCCGGCGAGGCGTCCCTACCCCGAACTTTAGATGCGTCTGCCCTGATTGGGAAACCCGCTTGCAAGTCTTTTCTGACTGTATTACATTTTTGCATCAATAGGCAATCATAGCCGGGGGATTGGGAGACCGGCCTTTAAAGGCAAAACGATATGCAAAAAAAACATGCTGCCAATGGCCATGCGCCACTCGTGGATTTTGCCATAACTATCACCCCGCAGGTTCACAAGGATGGCAAGTGGTATATTGCGTTTTGTCCGGAAGTGCCAGAGGCGAACGGCCAGGGGCGGACGCCGGAGGAAAGCCTGAAGGATTTGAAAGATGGCATTGAAAGCATCATGCAAGATCGCCGGCAGGATGCTCGCAGCCGCGCCCAAAAAAAGCCTTCTTTTGTACCCGTTCCGAGTAAAAAACCGACCGTGCTTCAACCGGCTTGAAACGCCGCGAACTTATACGGCATTTGGAAGCGCACGGTTGTGAAGTAAAACGCGACGACGGGCCGCACACTGTTTTCTGGAATCCAACCACAGGCAAAACTGAATCGGTTCCGCGTCACACAGAAATCGCAAAATTCACCGCCAGGAAAATATGCCGCAATCTTGGCGTTCCAAGAGGTCGTGATTAATTTCCCCGCCCGTCCCCTGCATCACGGAAGTGCTCAGTGGAGTGCAGACCGTCGATTACACGGAGATTTTGCAATGCGCTGGTAGGGACGGACCGCCTCGGCGAGGCGTCCCCACTGTTTCCGAACCCACACGCGGGCTTCTTTTTTCGATTAAACGCGCGGTTTCTGGGCGAAGCAACAGGATAAACAGAGGACGAAAATTGTGCCGCCCTCAACGGGGACGCAATCCTGTCCACAGGAGGTGTTGGGCGAGGCCGTCCAAGCCAGGGAATAGACTCGCACGGCGGATGCCATAGTCAGCAAGAATCCGCTTGAGGTTTCGTTTAAACTTTCTATCGACGATGATTTGTTCGATGAATCCAGACACGAATGGTTCAAGCGGGCACGGATGGATTGTAAATAGGCCCGCTTGAGCCGTGATGCGAGAAGTAATGTGACGTGGCACAAATTTGCCGGGCCGATTTCTTTTAAACGGGTCTTTATGCTTGCTGGTATCAATAAAAGTTTTGTCATAATAGGCGTAAATCAAACCGTCCTCGTCAGACTCGTCCTCAACAGCAAAATATGCGGCCACTAATGGATTGCGGGACCAGTCGAGCAAACGAGTAGGCAATCCGTGATGTTGTGCTAAGGCAAGCCAATCCCAATCAGATTCTGGCGTGAACGTGAGATAGGGAACTGCCTGCTCCTTGAATCGCCTTATAAGTGTCCGCTCCGCCTTGGGAGTATTTCCAGATGTAATGCCACAGCGGGCCAGTTTGGGGGTTAGTTTGTAGGACGTTGACTTGACCCCGCGATAAATGGTGCTCATCTTGGCGTGCTTTTGAACCGCGTCGTGGAGGCCAGCAAATGACTTAATCTCGCATTCGGTCATCTCCGAGCATCGCCTTTATTGAGTGCGTCGTCAATCAGCGCTGGGCACAGCGCTCGCCGCCAAGCCTTCAGTGTTAACGTTTCTCGTGTAGAATGTTTCCGGCCCGCAAAATGCCGACCAGGCTGAGCAAAATCCAAAATCCGTTCCGCAACATGCAGAACCCGCGTTGGCCTTCGGGCCTCGGCCCCTGCTCTGACCAATCCAGAATGGATTGAATCATTCAGCCTAGGGTTGCGAGGGACGAGCTACCCTAGGTAAAAACAAGAAAAGCAACAACTCTGAAGGGAGTTGAATCAAATCCGCACTCCGGGCATTCTGACGCCATGCCCCAATCGCTGGCGAAAATCTTGGTTCATACGGTTTTCTCCACCAAGGACCGACGCCCCTTCCTGCGCGACCGGTCATTGCGCGAAGAACTACACCGTTATCTCGGCGGAATCCTGGCCCGCCTCGATTGTCAGCCGATCATCGTCAGCGGGACCGATGACCACGTTCATCTTCTGTGCGCGTTGGCGCGCACGTGCGAGGTGGCCTCCATGGTCAAGGAAGTCAAACGCGGCTCGACCTTATGGGTGAAAACCAAGAACCGTGACTTGGGCGATTTTGCATGGCAGCGAGGCTACGGCGTTTTCTCCATCGGATTTTCGCAAGTCAAGTCCGTGCGGGATTACATCGCCGGCCAGGAGGAACATCATCGGAAGGTGTCATTTCAGGATGAGTTCCGTCAATTATTGCGACGATACGAAATTGAATTCGACGAACGGTATGTTTGGGATTGATTCAACCCCCTTCAGGGTAGATGAAATAAACCACCTCTACCCAGGGTAGGCCCTCTCTGAATCGGGCCAACCCCGGGCTGAATGATTCGATCCCTTCGGGATAGGTCAACGCGGGGCAAATGCGTCAATTGCCTTCGGTTCTGGTTCAACGTGTGGATTTTTGCTCAAAAACGCGGTTCTCAGAATTCATCGTAAATTTCTCTACCGCAGCGCCTTATCGAGCCAACCGGCACACTGAATATTAGTACTGACAGAAAAAAAGGGCCATTTTTGGAGCCTTTTGGCAGCTAAATCGATGTTTTGGAAAAGAAAAAACGAGTTTGCTTTTGAGTTTTGGCGGTTTTTTAAGATTTTCTGCGTTGCAAGACGTTGCAGGGCAGTGGCTAACATCGACTCAGGCCCTCGAAAAAAAATCATACCAAAAAGCCTACAGTAGGTTTTTTGGTTTTCGGGAACTGGCGTAAAGTCGTGGCCATGATCGATTATAAGAGTATCGAAGGGACTGAGAAAAGACGATGGGGGTGCGGCAAAGCAAGGCCAAGCCAACTCGTAGCCGCCGAGGTAAGGAGGCGGTTCGGGCCCAGCCGCGTAAACTGTCTCCGCCGAAGCACGCTGTGGGCGACCGACGAGGCAAGCATTGTCATCCAGAATCCGCCGACTCACGTCGGCGGCTACGGGGCAAGGTGCTTTTTCGGCAGGCATCCGGTTCGCAAAAGAAATCCTTTAGCCCGCACAGCGGGCCGCTCTCAATTTGTTCTGACTTATCCTGTCCATCCTGTTCATCCTGTCAAAAAAGTCCTTTCCGAGGAGGCAGTTGAGATGTCACGCCTCGACGGAGACAGAACAAATTATAAGCTGCCCGCTTTGCGGGCTGTCCCGGCCCACCGTGGCGGTTCCATGCGTAAGTTGTTGATTTGCAGGGTAGGCCTTACGCAAGTCGTTGATTTTCATAATATTTCCACTTATTTTCACGTGGTTCCTTTGGCGTCCATGGCCGGTTCTGCTCAAGTTGCCAAAGGTTCAGAAACAGCTTATGCAAGTTGTTGATTTCCAAGAAAGTTCAAGATTGTTCTTGATGCTTCGCTGTTGGCCGAGGGATGGAAATGGCGTGTTGATCCGTGCGCCGCGGAGGGCCAGCTTGGATTCCCGAAGAAATTGCGGGGCGCGATTAACCTGCCGGAGTCAACAAACTTTTCTATTTCGGCTGCTTCAACGCCACGCCGTCGAACTGGCCGGCCTCGCCAAAAATCTGGAAGGCGAGCCGACGGGCTTTGCGGTGGGAGACACGAAGCCGGAAGGTGCTGTGCAGCAAGCGCCAGTGTTTGCGGTCAACGTCCTTGAAATCGAGGACGTCCACTTTGGCCTGGCGCGCGTCCGCGGCGTTACCCAGGTATTGAATGAACTTGAAATCCTCCTGGAAATGGCCCGGCATGACCAAGCGGATCAGCGGCGCGAGAAGTCGAGCGTGCCAGTACAAAACAGTTCGGAAGGCCCGCTCCTCGTACTCTTCCGGCGAGCATTTATATTTTTCGCAGAACAAGGACTTGAATGACATGTTTGCGATAGGCAACATTTTAGACCCAGCCTTGAGCCGGTCAACAAAAAACCTGTCGTCACGTGGAATTCACAAAACGCCTTGTCAACGAAACATGGGCGGCGTTTCTTAACGCTCGCGAATTCAAAAGAGTTGATGCATAAAAAACTAAAGCCCTCGCACACATCGGAATCCGTAGGTGAAGTCGTGGCGGTCCGGGTAATCGACGAAACGTTTGGCGCATCGCACGACGTCGGCGTTGTAGCTCCAACTGCCGCCGCGGAGAACACGGAGGCTCAACGGCCCGACGACAGGTCCGCGCGGATCGGTTCCTCCCAGGTAAGGACTGCCAGCCGGATATGGCAGCGGCGCATACCAATCCCAACACCACTCCAACACGTTCCCGGCCATATCATACAAACCATACCCGTTCGGCGCAAAGGATCCAACTGGGCTGGTGTAGGGTTCCGCTCCGTCGGCGAAGGTGGCGTTGTAACCGCCCTGGCCCAAATCGTAAAGCCGGGAGGCGGAGCCCGCGGAGTAGTTGGCCTGACTTTCCGTCACGATGTTGCCCCACGGAAAACGGTTGCCGGTCAAGCCGCCACGCGCCGCCTTTTCCCACTCCGCTTCGGTCGGCAACCGATAGCCGTTGGCCAACCAGTTGGCATAGACCGTGGTGCCAGTGAAGCCATTGGTGAAGAGCTGCGTGAAAGCCGCATCCGTGTAATAGACCGGCGTCAAACCCGCCTGCTGCGACCGCGCATTGCTCCACTTGACACAATCAAACCAGTCCACCGATTGCACCGGATGGTTGCCCGACTTGGCCGAACCGGCGTGGTTAAAGTTATACCCCTGGCTCGTGGCGTAGGCATAAACGTCCGCCCAAAGATTGGAACTGACCAGGTTGACGTCCATGTAAAAGGCCGACACGAAGACATTGGTCGGAGAAGCGTCCGCGATGTCCGGATCGTTGGTGGCGGGATCGTAGAAATTGTTGACAATGAAATTACCCATCGTGAACGGACCCGCCGGGATCAGCGTCATGCCCGCAGGGGTGGCGCTGCCAGTCAATCGAAAATACTCAAACGGCGCCCCG
>DASYNM010000183.1:0-4720 GCA_036008545.1 Verrucomicrobiia bacterium | reverse complement strand
TTCCTTTCAGAAACTTACGATGCGCTGCGCGATCCGAAGGACGCCAATCTACGCTACCAGACGCCTTGGGAAGACGAACTGCTGCTGGCCAACCTGCTGGCACCCGTGGGCGCGGGGGTGCTGTCCCAGAATGTCTCGCAGCAAGAGTACTCGAAGCTATTTGAATCGGACCGCGTTGGAATAAGCTCGGAAACGAGTTTCTTCAGCCGCGGCGCCTGGCTTGAAAACGCCTCCCAATACGGCACGGCGGGGAACTTCGCTTACTCGTTGGATTCCTATTACTACAGCGACCCAGGCTGGCGCCCGAATAACGACATCAATAACTCGGATTTTTCCGTCAAGTTGAAATACCAAATCACGCCACAGGACACAGTGTTCGCCGAGGTGGAAAGGACGGAATTGGATTCCGGGGATGTTTTTGAACATTACAATTACTCGACTCCCGAAGAGATCATTCCGAACGGCACGCGGCCCGGTTACGATCCCACTTTGCGCGAGCAGGAGTATCAGGATCCCAACACGCTCCTGGGCTATCACCGCGATTGGGGCACCGGCAATAATACGGTGTTCCTTTATCGCAATTTGCAAGACCGTTTTACCTCCACCGATGGGCAGTATCTGGCCCCGTTGGTTTCCGCTTCCGTGCCTCCTTTCCTACAATCGTATGCAGGCACCAGCAGTCTTGCGCGCACGCTGAATTTGAATTCGATCGAGGCCCAGCACATATATCAAAACGATTGGCAAACTATCATTGTGGGCGGACGTTATCAGCACGAAGGGATGGATTCGTCCAGCGCGATGGATGAACTTATCAGCGCCATTCCGCCACAGTCGCTGCCGACACTGGCTCAGGTCCGTGGCGATTTTGAACGCGCCAGCGCCTACGCTTATTATCAAGTCAAACCAGTTGATTCGCTTCGGCTCACTGTCGGCGGCACGTACGATTGGGAGCGTTTTCCGCTCGACGTCGGTTCTGCGCCGCTCTCCAGCCAGGAGGATGAACGGGGCCGGCTCTCACCCAAGGTTGGAGTGGATTGGACTGCGCCGGAAGGCACCCGCCTGCGCGCTGATTACACGCGCTCGATGGGCGGCCTGCTCAATGACAGCAGCACGTTGATCGAACCGAGCGAAGTGGCCGGGTTCAATCAGGCCTTTCGCAGCCTCATCCCCGAATCGGCCGGGTTCGGCACGCCGCCCGCCGCGCAATTTGAAACCTGGGGCCTTGGCGCCGAGCACAAATTCCCAACCCGAACTTATCTGGACATCGAAGCGCAACTGCTCACTTCTCGAGGCAACCAACTCATCGGCGCGTGGTCCAGTTCCCCCATTCCGGTGCCGACGGCAGTGGCCGATTTGCCCCAGACCCAGTATTTTCAGGAGAAGGACGCATTCGTCAGCCTCAGCCAATTGATCAGCAAGGAACTTTCCGTCGGAGCGCGCTACAGTCTCACGTCGGTTGATCTGTCCACCCACTTAACGTTGCCGCCAGGGACGAGCGATCCCCAGCTTTACAATCTGCACGAGAACTCGACGCTGAATGAAGTGAGCCTCTTCGCTGACTTTGCCGCGCCGTGCGGCTTCTTCAGCCAATTCCAGGCCAACTGGTGGGACCAATTCAATACCCTACCGGGCGAGGGCGGCGACCACTTCTGGCAGTTCAATTTTTACGCCGGCTACCGGTTCCCGCGACGGCACATTGAAGTGTCGGTGGGCGTGGTCAATATCGGCAACCAGGATTATAATATCGATCCGGTCACCTACTTTTTGGAACAAGCCCACTCCCGAACGTTCGTGGCGAATCTGAAATTTAATTTCTAATCCCGCGCCACCGGGTTAAACATAGCCCCGCCTTGTCTGACGAAAGAACAACATTTGGCGCCCGGTTCGCAGCGATTTGCCGCGGCATTTGGTCCAAGGCTCCTGGTCTCTTCGGTGGCATCGTTCTTTGCGCGGGATTGGGATTCGTATTGTTGACGATGTCGTTGGGCGATGATATCAAGGCCAAGAGCTATGATTTGCCATTTGAATGGCGCTCCTGGCGGTCTCCAAACGAGGTCGAAATGGTTTATCTTGATGACGCGTCTTACGAGCAACTGCACCAGAAATATACCGAGCCCTGGAACCGCGCCATCCTGACCAAGTTGCTTAAACGGCTGACCGCGGATGGGGCCAGCGCTGTTGTGTTTGACATGGTCTTTAGCGACGCTCTTGACTCCACCACCGACCAGGAATTCGCGGAGGCAATGAGCGAAAACGGAAAAGTCATTATCGCGTGCGATCGGGTCATCGCTTATTACATCGGACGCAGCGGGGAACAGGCAGGTAGTAAATTCGTGCTTCCTTTGCAATTGTTCAATGAACATGCCGCAGACATTGGCGCGTCGGCGCTGTTTCCCGATGCGGGGGATTACGAGCGCCTTTACATGCCCACCGTCAAGAACGAGCAGACCAATTCCTTGGCCTGGGCCGCAGCCGTGCTGGACAAGCCCTCGTTCAGCGAGAGCAATAGCCTGCGCAGCAGACCGTTCTGGATGAATTATTACGGGCCCGAATTCGCCCTGCCCTCAGTCAGTCTCTATAAGGCCGTTGCGGACAATGATCCAAATGTACCTCCGGGCTTTTTCCGCAATAAAGCCGTCTTTGTTGGCGCGAAACTTCAAACCGAGTTGGCTCCAGATCGCAAAGACGAGTACTCGACGCCCTATTCCTACCGTCCGGAGGATAAGTGGATGTCCGGCGTGGCCATTCACGCGACGGCCTTCCTCAATCTCATTCGAGGCGATTACTTGCGAGAGTTTCCTTGGTGGGTCAATCGTATCCTTATTATCGCGGTCGGTATTCTGTTTGGAGGAGGCTTGGTGCTTTGCCGGCCGCTCTGGGCCGTGGTCTTTGGATTGCTCCCCATCCTGCCCCTGGCCTACGCCAACTATTACACCTTTGACCATTACCATTACTGGTTTCCCTGGCTCATTGTGGTGGCGGCGCAAATCCCGGTGGCCATCGTTTGGGCTGTCACATATAATTCCGTTCGGCTGCACGTCGAAAAGCGGCTCGTCGAGCAATCTCTGGCGCTTTATTTGTCCCCCAAACTGGTCAAAAAGTTCGCTGCCAATCCCAAACTGATGAAGCCGGGGGCGGAGAAACAATTGTTGACCATCCTTTTCACCGACATCGCCGACTTCACCGCCATTTCCGAGGGCATGGATTCCGACGAATTGGCCCGGCTGATGAACGTCTATTTCCAGCGCGGCGTGCAAAATTGCATCCATGCCACCGACGGCACTGTCGTCAAGTATATTGGCGATGCGATTTTCGCTTTCTGGAACGCGCCCGACCCCCAAGGCGATCACGCCTACCGCGCTTGCGAAGCGGCTTTGCGCTTTTGCGCGCAGAGCGAACAGCGGATCAACGGGCGCGAATTGATCACGCGCCTTGGCCTGCACACAGGCGTGGCCAACGTGGGGAATTTCGGCAGCGACAAACGCTTCGATTACACCGCCATCGGCGAAAACATCAATCTCGCTTCCCGTATGGAAGGGTTGAACAAGTACTTGAGCACGCGCGTCCTGCTCACGGGCGAAACGCAGAAGGAAGTCGCCTCGCGCCTCGTCACGCGCTACCTGGGGTTGTTTCGATTGAAAGGATTCGAGAAGGCGGTCGCGGTTTATGAACTGCTCGCCTTCCAGGAGAATGAGGCTGAATCGCGCCCCTTGCGGGAACGCTTCGCGACCGCGCTGGATATATTCGCCAAGAAAGAATTCGCCGCCGCAGAAGAGGCCTTCCGCCGCGTCCAGGAAATCAGTCCGAAGGATGGGCCGACGGCATTTTATCTCGAACAAATCCAGGAACTGCGTAGCGCCATGTTACCGGCGGAGTGGCGAGGCGAAATAACGCTTCTGGATAAATAGGCGTTAAAACACGGTGAAGCCCAGTGCGGCCACAAAAAGGCCAAAGGCGAAACGGACGGCGCTCGTGATGCGAATGCGGGCTTCATTCGCGGTTCCCCAATAGATCAAATCGCGCATGCGCCAGGGCGAGATGGTGAACCACATGCCGCCCAGCACCATCCCATAGGCCCACACCGCGATGACCAGGCGCCACTCACTTGCAGCCCAGCGTTCCGCATCGACCATCAACTTCCCCAAGAGCAGGAGCAGGACGGAAAATCCGCGCACCGCCAGAAAATCCTGCACAAAAAAGCAAGTTCCCAGCCCGACGCCAACAAATAGTGTAAAAAGAATCGGCTTGAGCGATTCAAAATCGGCCAGGGATTCGTGATTGACGATCCAGACGAACCAAGCGGTCCCGGCCAGCGTCAGGACGCAGCCCACGGGAACAGAGCGCGGGAATTTGCGCGCGCCGGCCCCAAACAAGGCGGGAAAAAGCAGCCCAAACAAATTGAGCGCGGCAAAAGAAAGACCCAGGCAAATGGACAAAGTTGATAGTTTGACGGCCATTATCGCCCAGCCAAGGAACACGAAAAGGCCCCGCCATGCAACAAGGAAAATGTCGCGGCGCTAATAACTGGTCACCATGTACTTATTGTAGGTGTTGTTCAAGCCGAGGCCGAAATTAATTTTCATGTTCGGGCCCAGCGACCAGACAACGGCGTGGCCGGGCGTCAAGAGGGTGCCTCCAGGGAATTGCTTCTGATACATTTGATTCAACCAGGGGTCAAACACGCGACCATCGCCGCTGAGATCGAGCGTGACAATGTAGG
>DASYNM010000182.1:0-18556 GCA_036008545.1 Verrucomicrobiia bacterium | reverse complement strand
AAATTGAGCGGCTTTTTGCCTGGCTGTTCAACTTTCGCCGCTTGGTGGTGCGGTATGAATACCACATCGAAAACTTTCAAGGATTGTTGCATCTGGCGGGTGCCGTTATCCTGCTGAGGCATTTATGAGATGGCTTGTAATCTTTTTAATCTGAGTCCATCTGTGTTGATCTGTGGCTCAACTGCGATTCTAAGCAGAACTTTTCACGGCCAGTTGCGCAAGGACGTCGCACAAAGCCGCGAGTCGAGGGCAGGGGACACCGGCTTTCCGCGCCCTCCGCAACGGCTCCAGGAACAGCCCTTCCAGTTCCAGTTCCCGGCCGTTTTCAAAATCAATCAACGTGGAGGCTTTGTAAGCTCCCATCTGGCGCGTGCGCTCGATTTGCCGGTCGGCGGCGGCATCAGGCACGTCCAAGCCTTGAGCGCGGGCGGCGGCGATTGTTTCCATCATCAACTCCCGCACCAGGCGCTCCCATTCCGGATTCGACAGCAATAGATCGGTGGTCAAACAAGCTTGCCGTTTCGTGCCCGGCGGGATGCGCCCTTTCAGGACGGCCTCAAGTCCCATCGAACTCGCCACGCCTAGCCCGTTGAAGGGGATGTTCCAGACCAATTTTTCCCAGCGCGCTTGTTCGAGATTTTCCGCCACTTTGCAGGACACGCCCGCGTCGTTGAAGGTCTGGCTGATGTTATGCGTGCGGGCTTGCGGCGGGCGGCTATGTTCACCTACCACGACTGCTCCATGCCCAATGTGTTTGATGGTTCCCGGGGCGATACGATTGAGGCAGACGAAGCACACTCCGCCCATCGTCTTCTCGGCTCCGGCAATGGCAGCGACTGCGGCCTCGTTACCCAGTCCATTCTGCATCGTAAGAATCGCCGTTTGCGGTCCGATCAATGGCGGCAACAATTGCGGCAGCAGATGATTTGCGGTCGTTTTAAGGCCGATCAGGACCACATCAGCGGGGCCAATCTCCTGCGGCGCGCGCGCGCAATGAGGTTGCACATGAAAACGTTCCTCCCCGCTCTCGATCCAGACGCCCTCTTGGCGCACGACCTCGTAGTCAGATCGCAGCAGGAAGTGGACTTCGTGCCCGGCGCAGCACAGTTTTGCGCCGTAATAACTGCCCAACGCTCCACATCCGACCACCGCGATTTTCATAGTCCAACCTATCCTGCCTGGAAGGACTGAAATTTGACAGGATTAACAGGATGAACAGGATGGAAAAAACAAATTGGTTTCAGTAATGTGGCCTCACCTTTTGGCACTTCTGCCTGGTTCGGCAATCCATCCTGTAAATCCTGTTCATCCTGTCTCAATCTCTGCCCGTTCCCGTCCTGCGTGTGCATGGTTCCGGTTGAGAGCGCCGGCCGGACTTGCCGATGATCAACGCGCAGCCAGCATCGACTCTTTGAAGGCCTTGGCCACACGGAACTTCACCACTTTCTTGGCCGGAATCGGAACGGGTTGGCGAGTTTTGGGATTACGTCCCATGCGCGCCTTGCGGGCCACCAGCACGAACTTCCCGATGCCAGGAAGCGTAAAGGTGTGCTTGGTGTGTTTATAGGCCAAGTCGGCCAGGGTATCGAGAATCTCCGCGCCAGCCTTCTTGGTCAGGTCGTTCCTGGCCGCCAATTCCGACGCCAACTCCGCTTTTGAGAGTGCGTTTGCCATAACAAATTTGTGTGTGTCGATCGAGTTACAAGCTTCGTCGAAGTCGAGTTCGACGTTGCTTCTCTATTAAGACTTTCTGAAACAATCGTGCAAGGAGAAAATGACTTTTGGGAAAATTAATTTTTTTGCGTGGCGGCCACGGGGGGCTTGACTTGTCGGCGCGATTATTCAACATGCCCGCCGTGGCGGCGCTATTTACAATTCAAAGCGACTTTCGATACGAGATCGTCCGCAAGATCTTCGAGGGCGGCATGGGTATCGTTTACGAGGCCGAACAGCATGGGGCGCGCAATTTTGTCAAACACGTCGCCATGAAGGTCATCCGGCAGAACTACGCCAACCAAAAGCAGTTCATCGAGAATTTTGTCGGCGAAGCCAAGTTGGTGGCCGACCTCATCCATACCAACATCGTCCAAACCTACCATTTGGGCGAGGCGCGCGGGCTTTACTTCATCTGCATGGAATTGATTCACGGGGTGAACTTGGAGCAGTTCGCGCAGCAATTGACCGAGAAACGCCAGGTGCTGCCGACGGAATTGGCTGTGTTCATCACGAGTCGCGTCGCGCGCGGGCTGGCTTACGCCCATGCCAAGACCGATGACGCGGGCAAAACCCTCGGCATCGTCCACCGCGACGTCAGCTTCAAGAATATCATGATCGCATTCGCGGGCGACGTGAAATTGACCGACTTCGGCATCGCCAAAGCTCGCGGCTTCCTGCAAGACAACGAGGGCGAAGTTGTGGCCGGCAAAGCCGATTACATGAGTCCCGAGCAGGCAGATTTCCAGATCACGGACAAACGGTCCGACCTTTTTTCCACCGGCGTGGTGCTGGCCAACCTTCTGCTGGGCTATAACATTTTCAAAGGCGCGACGCCGGAAGAATCGCGTGAGCGCATTATGACGCTGCCGCTGCCCGATTATACCCAGCTTAACGCGCGCATCGATAAGCGCCTCAATGAGATCGTCCATCGCACGCTGTCGCGAGATCTTTCCAAACGCTACGCCACCTCTGATGAATTGCTCTACGACCTGGAGTACTACATCTATCACAAAGGCTACGGGCCGACCAACGAAACGCTGGGCAAATTCATGCGCGAGCTGTTCGACCAGGCGGTTCCCAGCACGGTGGACACCGGTGGAACGACCATTCTGGAGCGTTCGACCGCCGCCAAGCCGCGCACCAGTTGATTGAAGACCCGGCGTTCCAGCAAGGTTAAGCCGGCGCCGGTCCTGCTCGGATTGATTCAAACCCGCTGCTCGACCGATCCGAAGGAGAATCTCGCCCGTGCCGCCGCCAAAATTTCCCAGGCGGCCAAACAAGGCGCGCGCATTATTTGCACCCAGGAATTCTTCACCACCCAGTACTTTTGCCAGAGCGAGAACCACGACAATTTCAAACTTGCCGAACCGATTCCCGGGCCGACGACCGCCGCCTTGCAAAAACTGGCCCGCCGCCACCGCGTGGTCATCATTGCTTCGCTCTTTGAAAAGCGTGCCGCCGGGATTTATCACAACACGGCCGTCATCATCGATGCCGGCGGCAAGTTGCTCGGCAAATACCGCAAGATGCACATCCCGGACGACCCGCTTTATTACGAGAAATTTTATTTCACTCCTGGCGACCTTGGTTTCCTTTCCTGGTCTACGCGGCATGGCAACCTCGGGGTCTGCGTTTGCTGGGACCAATGGTATCCCGAAGCCGCCCGGTTGACCGCCATGCAGGGAGCGCAAATCCTTTTCTATCCAACCGCCATCGGCTGGCATCCGTCGGAAAAGGAAGAATACGGTGTCAACCAGCACGCCGCCTGGGAAATCATGCAGCGCAGCCACGCGGTGGCCAACGGTTGTTTCGTCGCCGCTGTTAATCGCTTGGGTTTGGAGAAGCCGGTAGGCGGCGCGGGCATCGAGTTTTGGGGCCAAAGTTTTGTCGTCGCTCCTTCCGGTCAAATTTTGGCTCGCGCCAGTGTCGATAAGGAGGAAATCCTTTTGGTGCCTGTTGATCTCGGTCAAGTCGAATTCGCACGCACGCACTGGCCCTTCCTGCGCGATCGCCGCATCGACGCCTACGGCGACCTCACGAAACGCTTCATCGATTGAGCCGTGACGACACAGCGGGGCAGGGGCGAGCTTGGATCACCGGGGCTGCGGGACTCATTGGAAGCTATCTTGTCCGTCTAGCTGGAAAATACGCTCCACAATTTCAAATCATCCCGCTGACTCGCGCCGACTTGGATTTGACAGATTTTGTCGCCGTCGAGCGAAGATTCCAAGCCGACCGCCCGCGTCTGGTCATTCATTGCGCCGCCATGTCCAAAACCCTCGAATGCCAGGCCAATCCCACGCAGGCCCGGCGCAACAACGTCGAAGCCACCGGCCACCTGGCGGCGCTGGCGGCGGAGGCGGACTTTATTTTCTTCTCGACAGACCTGGTCTTCGACGGCCGCAAGGGAAATTACGTGGAGACCGATGCCGTCAATCCGTTGAGCGTCTATGGCGAAACGAAAGTTGAGGCTGAGGCCGTGGTCGCCGCGAACAGCCGCCACGCTGTGGTGCGGACCTCGCTCAACAGCGGCGCGTCCCCCAGCGGCCAGACCGCCTACAACGAGCAATTCCGCGCCGTGTGGGCCGCAGGCAAGCCGCTCAAGCTGTTCCACGACGAATATCGCTCGCCCATCTCCGCCACCGCCACCGCGCGCGCCATCTGGGAGTTTGCCGCCCGCCCGCGAGGGGGAATCTGGCATTTGGCCGGCACTGAGCGGCTCTCGCGCCTGCAAATCGGCCAACTTCTCGCAGCCCGTCATCCCGATTTGGGGGCGCGCGTCGAGAGTTGCTCGCGCCGGGAATACCAGGGTGCGCCGCGGCCGGAGGACACCTCGCTCAATTCCACTAAAATCCAGCAGCATCTTTCGTTTCCTTTGCCTGGTCTGACCGATTGGTTGGGGGAGAATCCTGACGATCCATTCTGAATCCGATTTTCCACAGAGGATGGAATCACCTTCCATTATGGATCCACAAAAAGAATACGAAGCACGGCTGGCACGGTGGCGCCAGACGTTTGATCAGGAAGAAATGCGTCACCGGCGAGCCGGGAACTGGCGGGTTCTCCTCGCCGTGGCGTTGGTGGTGATTGCCGTGCTCTTGCTTAACAAAGTCCACTTCGCGTTTCTTTTGACTGGGGTTTTTCTAGGAATTTTTCTCAGCGGTATGCTGCACGATAAAATTCTGGAGAGGAGGGAGACGGCGCGGCGGCTGGCTGGTTTTTACAAGCGCGGACTCGACCGCCTCGCTGATCGCTGGGCTGGGAAGGGTTCCGCCGGGACGGAGTTTCTCGACCCGCACCACATTTACGCCGCTGATCTGGATATTTTCGGCAAGGGCAGTCTTTTTGAACTGGTCAACACGGCCCAAACGCAGGCCGGCCGGACAACGCTGGCGCGGTGGCTGTTGCAAGGCGCGGGCAACGACGAAATAGCGGCGAGGCAATCGGCCGTGGCCGAAATGCGCGGCAAATTGGATCTGCGCGAGGAATTGGCCATACGTGCAGGCGATCCGCAGGCGCACATTGATACGAACGCGTTGTTGTCGTGGGCTTCGCAAGCGTCCCGTCCCGCGAATGCGGCTGAGCGCGTCGCCGCCTTGTGTCTCCCTCTGATCACCTGGCCCCTCTTGTTTCTGGGTAATTTACCGCTCTTCTCGCTGGCATTAATTGCGCAGAGTGCATTCGCGCGCATATACAGCCGACGGACGGTGAAGTCGCTTTCTGCCATGACCTTGCCTGCGCGGGATCTGTCGTGGTTGTCGGCGCTGTTAAGTCGTTTGGAAGCCGAGAATTTTCATGCGCCACGCTTGCAGGGGCTTCAAGCGAAATGGAAACGGGACGGGGATTCAGCCTCGGCCAGCCTGCGCCGTCTCGCGCGACAGGTGGAACTTAGGGACGCGCGCAGCAGTTTCGCATTCGCCTTGATGGGGCCAGCCTTCCTGTTGAAAACGCAATTTGCATTCGCCTTGGAGGCGTGGCACGCGCGCAATGCGCCGCTGATCGAGGACTGGCTCAAGGCGCTGGGCGAAATGGAGGCGCTTTCCTCACTGGGCGGCTACGCCTATGAGCATCCGGCGGATGTCTTTCCTGAGTTGGTGGTCGATTCCACTTCACCGTTGGTTGAAGCGCACGCGCTGGCCCATCCCCTCATCGCGGAAGCGAGCGGCGTGCGCAACGACATCCTGATGGATTCCAATCAGCCCTTGCACGTCATCAGCGGCTCGAACATGTCGGGCAAGAGCACCTGGCTGCGAGCGATCGGAGTCAACCTGATCCTGGCCATGGCCGGCGCGCCGGTGCGGGCGCGGCGGTTTCGCACGACTACTCTGCAAATCGGCGCGTCGATTCGGACCGTGGATTCGCTCCAGGAAGGAGTGTCACGGTTTTATGCCGAGATCAAACGATTGCGGCAGATCGTGCAATTGACCGATCAACGTCAGCGGGTGGTTTTTCTGATGGATGAGGTGCTGGGCGGGACGAACTCGCATGATCGGCAGATTGGGGCCTCTTTTATTGTCAAAGCTTTGGTGAATCGCGGTGCGGTGGGGTTGATCACCACGCATGATCTGGCCTTGACCAAGGTTGTTGAGGAAGTGAAACCGCCGGGCGCGAACTTTCACTTTGAGGACCAGCTCGCCGATGGAAAACTCAGCTTCGACTACCAGTTGCGCCCCGGTGTCGTGACCAAGAGCAATGCTTTGGATTTGATGCGATCCATTGGACTGGATGTTTAGATTCGGTTCTTCTTCTCTTAATCTTAATCTCCTTCGTGCAATCTGGCCTGCAAATCAGAAGAGATTAAGATTAGGAAAAAGAAGAGATTGATCGCGCAAAGATTGACGTCGCGCCAGTACCGGAGAAAAATCCCACCGCAATTATGCCAAACGAACTGCAACTGCCCGTCAAGGAAGGCGATGTCGCCCCGTCATTTTCCGCCAAAGCCGGCGATGGCGCGACCATCGCCCTGGCGGACCTGTGCGGCAAGAAAGTGGTCCTTTACTTTTATCCGCGCGACAATACTCCCGGTTGCACTATCGAGGCCTGCCAGTTCCGCGATCAGTTCGCGGAATTCAAAGAGCGCGGCATTGTCGTGCTGGGCGTCAGCGCCGATTCCGCCGCTTCCCACAACAAGTTCGCGCACCGCTTCCGGCTGCCGTTCGTCTTGCTGGTGGACGAGGAGAAAGCCATCGCACTGGCCTATGGCGCCTGGGGCGAAAAGAGTTTTCTCGGCCGCAAATACATGGGGATGCGCCGCATCACATTTCTTATCGGCCCGGACGGACGCATCCGTAAAATCTGGCGCAAAGTCAAACCTCCTAAGCACGCCGCCGAAGTGCTCGCCGCGGCAATAGTCGAATCGTGAACGGCCGAATGAGTTCGGACAAGGCGCCGTGAACTGGGTGATCGGTCTTGTCCCATGCAAAGCGAGGAAATGTCCCATTTATTGGCACAAATCTCCGTTGGAGGACCGGGTTGGCTCACGAGCTTGATGAAGCTCCTCTTCGTGAAGCGTTTCCTCAGCAATAAAACCCCACGTGGTTCGGCTCATCACGCAAAGTTCAGGGATTGCATTAGCTGAAAGCAAGCCCGCTGGCACGGCGAATGCTAAATTCTCAAAGTTGGTTTGGAAGTGTAGCGGAACGGACTTTGGCGTGCCCAATTCTCGCTGGATTCCGACAATCTTAGGAGCAAAAACGATGAAATTTGATGAAATGGGCTTTGTGTTCCAACAGGAAGACCTGCGGCTGGTTTTGTTGGGTTCCGTGCTGAGTGTGTGGGTTCTGGTTGGTTTCTTGATTTTCCTCAACCGCTACATCCGGCGCGAGTATTTCGCCGTCTGGACTGCCGCGTGGGTTTTTTATGCGCTCTGGCTGACGTTGAGCCTGCGCATGGGTGACCCTGGCGTGGGCAGTATCATCTTCAGCCTTAAGCAGTGTTGCGTCTCCATGGCGGCCGTTTGCATTCTGTGGGGCAGCATTCGATTTCTTGGGCTTCCGTTTAGGCGACGGATGCTATGCGGATTCGTGTTATTCCTGGCTGTGTGGATTTATGTCAGCACCCAGGTCATGGTAAGTGTGTTGTTGGTCGAATTTCCCGTGTTCATGTTGCTGAGCTTGAGTACGCCGGTAGCCGGATTAAGCGTCATTCAATTGCGGAAACGAAAGTCGCACGTCGGCGCGGGTATGTTGTCGCTCGGTTTCATGCTGTGGGGCATTTACTTCGGAAGTTATCCGTTTTCGCATCAATACGGACGCCTCTACAGCACTTGTTTTCTGGTCGCGGCGGTCGTGCAATTCTTCGTGGCCGCCGGAATCATCGTGCTCGTTTTGGAGGAGATTCATGCCCGAGAGGAACAGATTCGCGAGCAAAACGCAGCCCTCCGGCTGAAGAAGGTCATGTGGAGGACCAGCACGCCACAGCTCAAGAATGAGCCCGGCTCCCCCACCATAGGCTGCGCCTGATTTTCAGTCTTTCTTCTGAAGCCAATCAGGCTCATTGCAGGCAGTCTTAACACAAGCATGCACGTCCATTCGTCGCTCGTAGCCGCCATCGTGAGATGGCGGATTCACAAATTCCGAGATCGCTGATCCGCCGCGCCGTGTCTCGGCGCTCACGCTTTGCGGTTCGACGCCGGAACCGCCTCCTTACCTCGGCGGCTACGAGTCCGCTCGACCTGGCATTAAGGTTCTCGCATCCGAATTGGCTTTGACTTTTCGACCTGGCGTCGCAGGATTTCCCAGGAGAATATGTACGGAACATTCAAAGAACAACTGGCAGGCCAGTTGAAGGACTTGCGCGCGCAAGGCCTTTACAAGCCCGAACGGGTCATCACCACGCCGCAATCGGCCCGCGTGCGGGTGGGGGACGGCGCGCCGGTGCTCAATTTCTGCGCCAATAATTACCTCGGCCTGGCCTCGCATCCCGCCATCGTCGCCGCCGCGCGCGAAGGGCTCGATCGCTGGGGTTACGGGCTGGCTTCGGTGCGCTTCATCTGCGGCACGCAATCGCCTCACCGCCTGTTGGAGCGCCGTTTGAGCGAGTTCCTCGGCACTGAGGACACCATCCTTTACGGCTCCTGCTTCGATGCCAATGGCGGATTGTTCGAGACTTTGTTGGGCGAGCAGGACGCCATCATTTCCGACGAATTGAACCACGCCAGCATCATCGACGGCATCCGCCTGTGCAAAGCGCAACGCCATCGCTACAAGAACAACGACATGGCCGACCTCGAAGCCAGGCTGGTCGAGGCCAAAACGGCGCGCTTCCGCATGATCGCCACCGACGGCGTTTTTTCGATGGATGGGTTCATTGCCAAGTTGCCGGCGATTTGCGATCTGGCGGAAAAGCACAACGCCCTGGTCATGGTGGATGATTCCCACGCCGTCGGTTTCTTGGGCAAGAACGGACGCGGCACGCACGAATATCATAACGTCATGGGGCGCGTGGACATTTTCACCGGCACGCTGGGCAAGGCGCTGGGCGGCGCGAGCGGCGGTTACACCAGTGGTCGGGCCGAGATCATCGAGTATTTGCGGCAGCGTTCGCGGCCATATTTATTTTCCAACACGCTGCCGCCGGCCATCGTCGCGGGTTCACTCAAGGCGCTGGAACTACTTTCCGCCTCAACCGAATTGCGCGACAAATTGGAGGAAAACACGAAGTATTTCCGCGGAGCGATGAGCAAGGTCGGTTTCAACATCCTCCCCGGCGAACATCCTATCGTGCCGATCATCCTGGGCGAAGCCGCGCTGGCCGGCCGCGTGGCCGAGGCGATGCTGGCCAAAGGCGTGTATGTCATCGGCTTTTCGTATCCAGTCGTGCCGCAAGGCAAGGCGCGCATCCGCACGCAAATCTCAGCCGGCCATTCGCGGGACGATTTGGATCTGGCCATCCGCAGTTTTCGCGAAGTCAAAGAGGAACTTGGCCTCTGATCCAAGCACAATAAGGAACCCAGCCACAGATGAACACAGATAGACACAGAAAAGCGGAGAATCCATTCGGCTGGCTTCAATGAGTTCATCTGTGCTGATCTGTGTCAATCTGTGGCCCGTTTCGGTTTGTCGTTGGATAGTTTCCCAGTCATACTTAGGCGTGGCCGCCCTTGACAACGCGGCCGGTCTTCTGTTTCCTTTCAGTCATGAGCTACACACGCTCGACAGCAGTTCTCCTGGCTCTCCTTTGCGCCCGCTGCGCGACGGCTGCCGATTGGCCCCAGTTCCGCGGTCCCGCGGCCTCCGGCGTCGATGCCAGCGCGCCCACCCCAGTCCACTGGGATGTTGACAAAAGCGAAAACATCCGCTGGCACACGCCGATACTTGGATTGGCTCACTCTTCGCCCATTATTTGGGAAAATGTTATTTACGTCACGACGGCCGTCGCTCCTGGCAATCAGGATGTGAAGGTGGGGCTGTATGGCGACATCGCCTCGGCGGCCGACGACGACTCGCATCAGTGGCGCTTGCTGGCCTTGGAAAAGGGCACGGGCAAAATTCTGTGGGACACGCTCGGCTACGAGGGAATTCCGCGCGGCAAACGGCATCCCAAATCGACCCACTGCAATTCGACGCCCGCAACTGACGGCACAAAGATCGTGACTATTTTTGGTTCGGAAGGATTGTTCTGCTTTGATTCCGCGGGAAAGCCCTTATGGAAAAAAGACCTCGGCCCGATGAAGTCCGGCTTCTACATGGTGCCGAGTGCGCAATGGGGATTTTCCAGTTCGCCGGTCATTCACGATGGCAGAGTGGTGGTGCTATGCGATGTTTTGGGCGATTCGTTTCTCGCCGAATTTGATTTGTCGGACGGCCGTGAGTTATGGCGCACAAAGAGGGACGACGTTCCCACCTGGGGCACACCGGCGGTGGCCAAGGCGGGAGATCGGACGGAAATTCTGGTCAATGGCTGGCATCACGCCGGCGCCTATGATTTCACCGATGGCAAGGAAATCTGGAAATGGGACGGTGGCGGCGATATTCCCGTGCCCACGCCGATCGTCGCCAATGGCCTGGCTTACTTCACCAGCGCCCACGGAGCGCAACGCCCAATGCGCGCTTTTCATCTCGAAGACAGTTTCTTCACCGTCTCGCAGTCGGGAGAGACCCACCCTGGCGTGGCCTGGCAGCAGGAGCGCAAGGGCAACTATATGCAGACGCCGATTCTGGTGGGCGACTTCCTTTACGGCTGCGTGGATAACGGGATCGTGAGTTGTTTCGATGCCAAGTCCGGCGATGTCAAGTATAGCGAACGCCTTGGCAACGGATCGGAAGGATTTACCGCGTCCCCGGTTTCCGACGGGCAGAACTTGTATTTCACGAGCGAAATTGGACACGTCTATGTGATTCCTGCCAATGGACAATTCTCCGTCGCCGCGACCAACTCCCTCAGCGAAACCTGTCTTTCGACGGCAGCCGTTTCGGACGGCACGCTTTTCTACCGCACGCGCCACCAACTGCTGGCCATCGGCGAGACCCATCCCAAGTAGTAGTTGCGCGCACAACCAGCCGTAGCCGCCGACGTAAGTCGGCGGATGTACGTCCAATCACGGCGGGAATCCGCCGACTTACGTCGGCGGCTACGATTTTTCAGACACTCTCTAAGAAATCTGTGTTTGTCTGTGTAAGTCTGTGGCTTTCACTTCTAATTACAATCGAATCGTCGCTGTCAAATTCACTCCATCTTGTGATCCACAAACAGGGCGTCGCGCACTTCTAATTCCCGTGCCAGATCCCCATCGCTCAACTGCCGTGCGCGGTGGAGCGCCTTTTCTTCCCACGTGATGGCTTGGAAAAAATCGCCGTCGGCGGCGTAACTGCGGGCCAGTGTATCCATGTAGCGGGCATTTTGATCGGTGGTGGCGTCGCAGGCGCGCGTGGCCAATTGCACGGCCATTTTGGGAGTGCGGACTTCGGCGTTGGTGGCGGTGGCGTAGAGCAGCGCAAGGTTGTTCAACGTGGCCGGATCGTCCGGTCTGAGAGTGAGCACAAGTCGGTATTGGTCAATGGCTCCGGCGTACTTGCCCAATTGATTTTCCGCCATGGCCAATTGGAAGTGAGCCGCCGCCATATTCGTATCCTCGGCCACGGCGCGAAGCAGGCACGTTTCGGCGTCAGCGTGTTGACCCAGTTGATTGAGCAATTGCCCATAGTCGAACCAGAAAGCGGGAGAATCCACCTTGTTGCGGCTGGCTTTGGTAAAGTGGCGCAAGGCCTCGTCGCCGAGCTTTTTGGCCTCGGTCTCGGCAGCGGTAGCTTCTGCGGTTTGACCGGCGCCAGCAGCCATCTGGCGGCGGCCCTCGGCATCGGTCCGCATGAGCAGCAACGCTGTTGCCAAATTGTAGTGTAAGAGGCCCGAATCGGGATCGTGTTGGAGGGCTTCCTGCAAAATACGCGCGGCCTCGTCGGGTTTACCTGCATCCGCCAGCGCCATGCCCCACTCGCTGGAGACGCTCTCCAAGCTGGGTTCGAGCGCGAGGGCCTCGCGAAATTGGGCAAAGGCTTCCTCGGGATTTCCTGCTTTGAGCAAAGCTCGGCCGAGCGATAGATAGGCGGCGGCGTTGGTCTGGCCTTGCAAGGCGAGACGATACTGCGCCACGGCAACATCGTAGCGCTTCTTGGCGAAGGCTTCGTCACCAATCTTGCTGTGCGTCAGATATTCGCTTTGGCCTCGCACCAGGCGCTGGAGTTTGGTCTCGTGATGGACCAGCTTCGGGCTGCTGCGAAGCTCCGTCCACTGTCCGGCGACATAAGCCGAGCCGGTAAGGACCAAAGCGCCGAGCAAAAACCATTGTAGAGCTTTGCTGGGCGGAACATCGGGTGTCGGCTTTTGCGCAAACTGCTCCATGCGCGAAAGGCGCGCGCGAGGGCGTGATTCATCCGACGTGCCGTCCTTTTTGTTTACATCATCAGCCATAATCGATTTACTTTTGCTGCTCCCGTATTTGGAATCAAGGCAAAGCCGTTTTGCTGTCGTGGACCGCAGCCAGACACAATTCAACAACGACCATCTTATCGGCAATAATCCATCGGAATTAAGCAGATAGTTTGCGAACCGATTTGTTATAAAATGGTGCAAATCTGGGCTTTACGAACAAGAAATTGACCGCAAGAAGAGACACGCCCCACGACACAGGTGAAGAACGGCCACCACGGATTTCGCGGGTCGTCCCGCCTTGGCGCCGATATTCAAGTTGTTACATCCACTCTGAGGGTTACAATACCACCGATGCAGCCTTCGGCATAATGTGCGAATGAAAAAAATCCGCATCGCTTCCCTGTTGTTTCCGCCTCTGGGATTGCTCTTGCTGTGGCACTCCGACCAAGTTTCGTTGGGACGTAAAATCTTCGGTACCTTTGGTGTAGGACTTTACTGTCTGCCTTACACCGCTGCCGTGGTGGCCCTGTTAATGCGCTACACAGGCTTGGAATCGGAGTGGCGCGGCGGCTTCCCGCCAGTGCTGACCTGGCATAAAACGCACCCAAATTTCGAGGCGGTTGAAGCCAGCCGCCATGCGCAACCCAAGACGCCGATCACGCCGCTGGCTTCGAACCCGCACGTCGATTGGCCCGGCTTCCGCGGTCCTCACGGCGATGCTCATTATGACGAGACTCCCATCGCCACCAACTGGCCCGCGGACGGTTTGCGTCCGATTTGGAAACAACCGATTGGCGGTGGGTATGCATCTTTTGCCATCGCCGGCGGGCGGGCGTTCACCATCGAACAACGTCGCGAGAATGAAGCGGTGACGGCGTATGATGTTGACACGGGGCGCGAGCTTTGGGCCACTGCTTATCCCGCCGATTTCGATGAGCCGTTGGGCGGGGAAGGGCCGCGCGCGACGCCTTCTTTTAGCGAGGGAAAAGTTTATTCGCTCGGCGCGATGGGCGATTTCCTGTGCCTCGACGCCACCAGCGGCAAAATAATTTGGAAGGCGAACATCCTGGCGGACAACATGGCCGAATTGTTGAGCTACGGTACGGCCAGTTCGCCGTTGGTTGTCGGCAACAAGGTTGTTGTGCAAGCGGGGGGCGCGAAGGGTAGATCGGTTGTGGCCTACGACAAGCTGACGGGCAATGTCATTTGGCGCGTATTGGACGACGGGGCGGCTTACGCATCGCCTCTGCTCGTTCAATTGGCCGGTCAGGAGCAACTCCTGATCGTGACCCAGCGTCGAGTCGTCGGCCTGCAAGTCGCCGATGGCGCGTTGTTGTGGAGCACGCCGTGGGTTGTCAAACAAGGAAATCGCGACAACGCGCAACCTGTGCTGCTGGCTACGAATCGCTTCTTGTTATCGGCCGGCTACGGCACAGGTTGCGAGGCCGTTGAAATTTCCCGGACGAACACCGGCTTTGAAGCCCAGCCGCTCTGGCACAACGCCTGGCTTAAGAACAAATTCACCAGCTCGATATTCTGGCAGGGGTTCGTGTACGGATTGGACGAGGACATCCTGGTTTGCCTCGATGCCCAAACCGGCGAACGGAAATGGAAGAATGGCCGGTACGGATATGGCCAGGTGCTGGTGGCGGATGGCTATTTGGTCGTGTTAGGCGGAGAGGGTGAATTGGCGTTGGTTAGAGCCAACTCCGATCATTACGAGGAGTTGGCGCATTTCCAGGCCATCGAGGGCAAGACGTGGAATCATCCGGCTATGGCCGCGGGGAGAATTCTGGTGCGCAACGCCGTGCAAATGGCGTGCTTTGACCTTCGAGCGGGGAAGTAGGCGGAGCCACAGATTGACACAGAACGGCACAGATGAACGCATGGGGAACTTGAACATGCTGTCTTAGGCGATTTGTGTCTATCTGTGGTCATCTGTGGCTTAACGCTCCTACAAACCGCACGGCGATAAATGCCAGTTGCCACTCCCGTTGGACTTTGGCAATATGTCCTTCGTCAAAATCTCATGGCGCAACCAGATAACTTCGCCAAATGTGCCTGCCAACATTGCGGCGGCCACATCGAGTTCCCCGTCCAAGGCGTCGGCCGGAAAATTGCCTGCCCGCATTGCGGTGAACCAACTCTCCTGACCCACGCCGCGCCGGTCGAAATCGGCGGAGGCTGCGCGACCCGCAGGCGCATCTACTGGACTCTCGGTATCGCCGCCGGCTTGGTGGCGGCGACGGGCGGCGCGCTGATCTATGTCAATTATCGAGATTCCCACCAGGCGACGGCTGCTCCCGCGCTTCCGCTCCCGACGGCCCAAACCAATCCAACGGTTGCGACCACGGTTCCGCCGCCGAAGCCGAAGCCTCCGCGCGACTTGTGGCACGGATTGAAAGCCAGCAAAGTGATTTTGGACGAGTCGGGCAGCAGTAGTTTGATTTATGCCATCGGCACGCTCACGAACGAGACCGCGCGGCAGAGATTCGGCGTCAAGGTCGAGGTGGATATTTTCGATGAGCACCACAGGAAGCTTGGCGCCGCCACCGATTACACTGACGTCATCGAGCCTGGCAAAGAATGGAAATTCCGCGCGATGGTGATCGACAAGGCCGCCAAGTCGGCAAAGCTGACCAACGTCAAAGAACAGGAATAGCGGTGAGGCGCATCTCGCTTTCTGGCAAATCCTTTTGAAATCCTTGGATGACGTCCCCTCGCCCCGCCGAGCGGGGAGAGGGATAGGGAGAGGGGCACCTTTTGGACGAACCTCCTCTCCCCCACAAGTGTGTGGAAGAGAGGGAGATAGACGAAGTTGCCAAGAAGTAAAATGCGCCTTAGCAGTGCCGGCGACTTACTTTTTGCTTGGCATTCGGGGGCAGGGACGGCTAACGTCGGTGCCAGAAAGGCTATCACTTGAAATATCTCATTCGATTTATCCGTGGTTGTGTTGTCGTCGCCGTGTTTCTGCCCGTCTGCCTTGCCGCGGTGGCGGCGGATGCGCCTAAGAAAATTCTTTTTTTCTCCAAGTCCGGCGGTTTTGAGCACCCGATGATCGCGGAAAAGAACGGCCAGCCCAGCAAGGCGCAGGTCATTCTCACTGAATTGGGCAAGAAGTACAACTTCGAGTTCACCTTCACCAAGGACGGTTCGGTTTTCACACCCGAAAACATCGCCAAGTACGACGCCTTCTTTTTTTATACGCAGGGCGATTTGCTCAAGCGCGGTCTGGACGGCCAGCCGCCCATGACGCCGGAAGGCAAGGCGGCGTTCCTGGAGGCGATTTACAACGGCAAAGGCTTTATCGGCACGCACTCAGCTTCGGATACCTCCCACTCCGGCGGTCTCAATGATAGTGGGCCGGGCCGTTGGCAGAGCGATGAAGGCAACCTGGATCCTTATATCAAAATGATCGGTGGGGAATTTATTGTCCACGGCTCGCAGCAGACGGCGCATCAAATTGTGATTGACAAAAACTTTCCGGGCCTGAGCGCGGTGCCGGATGATTTCGGGCCGATGGAGGAGTGGTATTCGCTGAAAAACTTCGCGCCCGATCTGCACGTGTTGCTGGTGCAGGACACTTCAACCATGCAAAAGACAGGCGGCAACCGAAAGGCCTACGACCGTCCGAATTATCCTTCGACCTGGGCGCGCCTCTACGGCAAGGGCCGTGTATTTTACACCAACATGGGGCATCGCGACGATGTCTGGACTAATCCCGTGTTTCAATCGGTGCTGGTCGGCGGCATCAATTGGTCCGTCGGCAACGTGGAGGCCGATATCACGCCCAACCTGCAAAAAGCCGCGCCCGAGGCCGGCACGCTGCCGCCCGCTCCGTGAGTATGCGCGCGCTTGTGAGGTGGATGCAGGGCGCAAGACAGCATCGCACAACCAATGAGCTGAGGTCCTTGAGCTTTGTCTGGTTAAATATAGGATGTGTAGATCTGATGACGTTTGCCAGCGAAATGGGAGCCACGGTGGCAATGTTTTTCGTTTGACTTTGGTTCTTGCATATTGTCAAAGTCAAACGGGTAATTTAGCCTACAGGACCCAAAAAACTATTGGGTTGAAGATGCGCCTTTTGTCGATGGAGCGCTTGTGTTTAGTGACGAATGAATATGAATGAGCCGAGAATATGAACGGGCCGCGACAGAAAGCTTTTCTCAAGGCTGGATTGTGGACATTGCTCACGAGCTTTTTCGGTCTGCTCCAACTCTGGATCGTGATGGTACTCTCGGCATTGATTCTCAGGTCCAGTTTCTCTTTGAGTGATGCGGTTTACCAAGCGATGCGAGAGGGAGTCGTTCTATTTCTCGTCAGCGCCATAGTAGTGACTATTACAATTGATTATTATTTCGATAAGGAATTGCAATTCCCAAAATGGCTTACCGGTGTTTTGTTCAGTGCGGTTCCTGTGATAGCGATGGTTGTAATCGCTGCGGCGTATTCGGCGGTTCGTTTGGCTGATTCTCAATCGATAAATGAAAATGCGGCGATTAGGTGGCAAATTTGGGCCTTTGGTGTTACGTTCCTTTATGCCGTGGAGGTCAAATATTTAACTTATCTAAAGCACTCCGTCAAATGAATGATTTCACTTTTACATCTTTATGCATAACCGCGATAACATTGCTTGCAATCGCGGGTCGCGCGGCTGAAAGAATCATTCTCAACAGCGCTCGAAATACAGCACAAACGGACTCTTCCTCTAAAGAACTAGTTCTGGGACAAGCTGAGACTGACGTTGGGAAACGCGTGAAGGCTTCACCCAAAGAATTGGGGCGTTCAGGGAACTGGGGTTATTATGAGATAATTCAACGATTCAAGGAGGATCTTGAGTCGCTTGAGAATGGTCAGTTGCTTCGGGATCAGAGCAAGGTGCATGAACCGAAGCCCTATGATATTGGCGAGATGCTTAAGGTACTCCAGTACATGCAAAGGACGACCAAATTAAGTGAAAAGAACTCCGATCTCGAAACGGAACTCATCAAGATCACGATAGCAAACTTAGCACTCGAGCGCCTATTGGCGGCCCCGTGGCAGTTGCTTGAGAAGCGAAACGACAAAGGAGCACAGAAGAATGAAGCTTCCCGGTTTGATGTTGACCTCTTCGAGGCCGCATCGAACTATCTTGAAAAGGGGCGCGAGATCAAGACATTCAAGGAGGCCCGCAAAATTAGAAATTCGGACCCTGTAGTGGCATAAACGAATATATGAAGCAATAGAGCGGTATGGATAGAAAAGAGCTAATACGACTTTTGGCGACAACGAAATTGCAACAAGAGGTTGGGAAGGACGTTTCTGATGAAGCACTCAATGCATTGCTGAGTGAGTTTATGGAAGCGAAGGAGTCTCAACATTCATCTCCAGGCGACGTAATGGAGAGGCTTTTGAATCGTTACAACGCTCTTTCCATAACATCCGAGTTCAAGCCAGGCCAGCTTGTAAGATGGAAATCGGGTTTGCGGAACAGGCGAAGACCGCGATATAATGAACCAGCGATAGTCGTTGCCGTGATTGAGGCCCCAATTATCACTGGCGAAAGTGACAGTGGTTCTACCTATTTTCGTGAACCTCTAGACATAGTTTTGGGGCTTCTGGATTCGGATGGGGATTTTCTATGTTTTCATTATGACAAGCGTAGGTTCGAGGCTTGGACACCTCAAGACCGTTAATGCGGCGTGGCAGGGAGCTTCTCCCGCAATACGCTTGGCGATGCCATGACCTACGCCGTGTTGCAGACCGGACAGAACTCGCCTTCGATCGAGCAACTCGAAAGCGCGCTTCAGCAGGTGCCGGGGGTGACGGCGATGGATGCCCAGATTCTACGCAGGGACGCTCATGGCGTCCTGGTCAAAGGTTTTGAACTCGGACGGGCCTCGGCCATGAAGTTGGCCCTGGCAGCGCAGGGTATTGAAGCGGAAGTCGTCGAGGACAAAACGCTGGCGGAACTTCCGCAGGCGATGCAATT
>DASYNM010000181.1:0-20446 GCA_036008545.1 Verrucomicrobiia bacterium | reverse complement strand
TCAACGCTGTTTGTGACCCGATCCTCAATGTCATACCAATGCCAAAGCAATTGTCCCACAGCGTTGCTGGACGCGTACAAGAGATTGTGATCCGAGTACCAATTTGTCACACTCTTCCCGGCGCCATCTATCGTGTTTGTGATACGGTTCAAGGGGTCGTAATTATTAGATACGGACGTTGTGTCGGGAAATGCAATGTTGACCCGGCGTCCTGCGATGTCATAAGAAAACGAAGTGACATGGCCCAGCATGTCCTGCACCGATTCCAAGGCGCCGCAGGAGCAATATTTAAAGAGGGCCACATTGGTGAGAGCATTTGTCACCGCGACCAAATGTCTTAACGAGTCATAGCCGTACTTGGTTTGGTTGCCCAGCCTGTCAACGGTTTCGATCCGGTCGAGGTTGGCGTAAATGTTTGAAGTGAAAGTGGAATCCGGAAAGGTCGTGCTGGTCAGACGTTGGAGGTTGTCCCATGTATGGCTGGCCACCAGCCCCAACTCATTAGTGTGGATGGCGATAAGGTCGTTCGTATAAAAATATGAATTGGTGCGGTTGATTTGGAGATCGATGCGCTGCTGAACCCAATTCGTGTAGCCGGTCGAGGCGAAGTAGATGTTGGTCGTCGTGAGTCCTGCCGGGGTGGTCACACTGGTCAAGCGGGATTGGCTGTCGTAGGTGTAAGTCGTGACGTATCCGACGGCGTTGGTCGCAGTCAGTATATTGTGATTGCTGGTGTAGCTGAAACCGGCCACCGTTTCGTCGAGCGGCCCAATGTGTTGTACCAAATCGATGCCGTTCGTTGCGTAAATATATTGGTTGGTTCGAGTCAGCGCTGGACCGCCGAAAGATTGGGACCAGGTTTCTTGCAAATTGGTGGGATTTCCCCATGCGTTCCGTTGCATCCATTGGTAGCAGCTGTGGCCGTTGAGCAGCATCCAGGCGGCGAGGGCTTGCAGCGTGTTGGTGCCTTGCACAGAATTGACTTCACCGTCGTAGGCATTCCAGGTTTGCTGGCCCGGCGTGCTTCCGTCCGGACTGACCGCCTGTTCCATATTCAGAGCGTCGCTGAACGAAACGCCGTTGGTGCCGAAGAGCCAGTTGCGCTGGCGGCCTTTAAGGTAATCCATCGGCGTAAACGAGTACATGTTTGTCGTGGACAGTTCGGGGCATTGCATAGGGCCCCAGTGCCAGCTATTCAGATTGGTCATGGAGTTGGATGAAATGGATGGCGCGCCCGCCGGCTTGGACGGCACCGTGTAGCTCGTGCCGATGAGAAAACTGGCTTGGTAGCGGGAGACATAGAGATTTGTTCCGCCCAGGGGGTCAACTACCAACACCGTCCGGTCAATGGCATTATTGGTGGTCAGGTTATTGTCGCTGAGGTTGAATGTAGTTGTTCCGTACGGCGTGCTCATCGCTGTAATCCATTGGTTGGTGCCATAGCCGTAAGCAAGCGCGCTGGAGAGATTCATCACGTCGCTTATATTGGTCAGCAGTCCGTTGGTGTTATATAGGAGCGATATAGTTCGCCCGAATGGGTCAGTGACTCCAGTGATTTGGTTGCGGAACAGAGTGTTGGTATAACTCAGAGTATTTGTGCGACCGTCCGTGTCCACAACACCGACGAGCAAATTGGCTCCACTCGAATTGGCATAGGTGAATTGCGTGCTGTGGCCGCTTGGGTCGGTCTGCGCCGTGCGGAAGCACAGCACGCCTTCCGCCGAATTGCTGAACACGTAATTGTAGGATTCACTCGCGCCATTCGGGTAAAGGACGGTGCAACCAGTGAACGCGCCGGTGGCGTTCGTCGTCCCGCTCATGACACTGCGGCTGTAATACTCATGGGTCACCCCGTCTGCGGCGTAGCTCCGTTCGCCACCGCCCGCTACCACCATCGTCATCCTTGAACCCGGCGCGGGATTCGTCGACGGAGCAATCACATAACCAATCCACGAGCAATCCCATTTCGGGCCGCAACTGAACAAGGTCGCATTGGTGCCGGCCCGCGTCTCACGTTGCTTATAGTTCAGTTGAAAGGAAATTCGATTTCCCAATCCCGGACGGTACCCCAGCGGCTCGTCGGTCAGCCACAGATTGATGCATGGCTCCGAGACTCGCCATGTCGCCATGCCGGACGAACAGATCGAACAGCCTTTCGAACAATTACTTGGAGCATCGTTGGTATCCGGATAACCCGTTTGGGCGGGAAAGCTGCCGCCCCGAATCAGATCGGTTTGCAACCGAGCTAGACGTCTCCACGTCGCGCTGACTTTATCGGCCTGCACAATAAATGCTCCACTCGATTGCTCCATGATTATGTCGCTACTGAGCCATTGCGTTGGTATGCTTGGATCCGATACTCTGAAGAAGCTTCCCCGCCGATCCACAATGGCGCTGTAGTGGCCCCGCTTCCAGTGCAGCAGACCCGGCACCGGAATGGCCTGATCGGGCGGAATTTGGACGGCGACCAAATCAAGCCCGGCACTGGAGGAAAGGGCCAGCAGCTCCGTCATCGAGAAGCCGTTGGCAGGGACTGGCGCGGCGTCGATGATTTTTGTGTCGGCCGCCGCACCCTTCAAGGCCACAGTCAATTCGTGCAGGGCAACCGTCCCGCAGTTGCTTGAACTGGTTGGGTTGAGCGCCGATCTGTCCTCCTTGGCTTCCGGCGACGCAGATGCCAGGACGACGGTCGAGACCAACGCGGCGATCAAAAAAAATACTTGTGGAAATCGATGTTGAATAGCCAGGAGGCGCGTTTTTGGGCCAACTAATTGTAAGCGCATGGGGGGTGTTCGTTCGATTGGAGAGTTGATTTGCCAAACTCCTACGGAACGTCGGAATTATTGACGGGCTGGGTAATAACAACTGTCAGCCCCAAGTCGCCGGCGACGAGCCAATCGATTTCGCCCGAGTCGACCAGTCCATTTCCATTGGCGTCCTCCAAGTAATCCGGAATGCCATCGCCGTTGGTGTCCAGCGGTAACCCGTTGCTCCCCACGGCCACGTAATGAAACCCGATGCTCACCATGTTTGTGCCCTCGACCACGTTGTTAGTCGTGACTGTATAATGGTAAAGTCCTGCTGCCGGTGCAGGCTGGCTCCCGGCGTGAATTAAAGAGAGATTAGTCGGATAATAGTAATGGCCCAGCGGGCCAACCTGGAACGTGGGACTAGTGCTGAGAATGACGTCGCTGTTTTCGGGCAGCAGGACGCCATTGTTTGTCGTCACATAGGCGTTATTGCTGCAATAATTAATCGAACCACTCAGAGTATTGGAGGTTTGGTTGAACAGGTTGTCGCGGAAGGTATATTGCCCGCCGTTGACGTGTTTTACCGTCAATTCGCCTTCCCAGAACAGATTGTTGTAGAATGCTTGCGAGATGTTCCCGTCGGTCCTATCTGTCACTAATATATTGCCCCGCTGGAAAAGACAATTCGTGACCGTCATCACTGGTCCCGTTGCCGTTATACTCCCGGTCCACAATTGGCAATTCTGCAATGCGAGTGGGCAGGCGATGGATTGGCCGGAGATTAACGTTGTATCGGCAAAGATATACCAATCCGTGAAAGCGAAGTTCGCCGACGAGTTGTCGGATTCATAGGGGGTTAAGAATAACCCGGCCCACGTCGTCGTCTCCCAATTTGTATTGGATTGCTCCTGGACGGTGTTATACTGAACAAAATAGTTCGGACTGGTCGCCGTTCCTTCGCAATTGACGATGCCATTGGTAAAGAGATAGACACCGTACTGGTCGCCGTAACCAGCAAGTACGGTCCCGGGAAGAACGGTTAGAGTGGCATTGGAGACCGCCGTATCCACGGCGAAATCAATCGGATTATAGTGGTAGCCAAGGTCAGGGACATCGGTATCCCGCTGAGCCTGAGGGAAAAAAGTGTAGTTGTTAGTAAGCCAACCCGCCGGCACAACCACCGGCGGATACGTGGTCTGGGTTTGTAGGTCCGCCAGCAACGACGAAGGAATGCCGGTCGTTCCGGCATCCCGATACGGGCTGCCGGAAGCAAGGTAATAGCTGCCCGCACCGACGATTTGATAGATCCCCTCGCTGCTGGCATTCGTGTAACAATTCGCGAAAGAAACACCCGACAAATCTGTTACTGATGTGAACAAGCAGTTAGTCGCGGCGCAGGCATTTGACGTCCCGCCCGACACGCCGGCTGTTTGAAAGGTCTCCATTTGATCGGCTGTCACATTTACCGCACTGATGGAAAGGTGGCCCGATGTATTCAGGCTCGAAAAAACATTTGTGGACCGTGCAAACAACACGTTGTAAAGGTTGATCGGGAAGCCTGGATCAGAACCGGTGTATGAGTAGTCGACGTCTGAATTAAATGCCTCTTCGCAGTCAATGAATTGACTGTCCCAAATTTCAATCGAATTGGCACCGATAGAAGTAATGTTGCCCGTGATAGCCTCGAGGGCATAAGAAAAGCGCAAATTCCTAAGCACGAGGGAATTACTTCCAAGCGAGCCATAGGAGAGGTAATAGGCCGTGCCCGTGTTGGGCGCTCCAGTGTTGCCGCTTATCGGGGATCCCACTGAGTTATCGTTCATGCTCGTGAACACCCCTGGACTGTACGGGCCCGTCAGACAAACAATATTGGTCGCCGTAATCTGCACCGTCGCATTGTTGGTGTATTTGACAACTGTTCCGCCCTCTATGGTTGTTGTGCCCGTAATATTCACCGCCCCAGTCAC
This sequence comes from Verrucomicrobiia bacterium, assembly GCA_036008545.1. Classification (GTDB taxonomy): domain Bacteria; phylum Verrucomicrobiota; class Verrucomicrobiia; order Limisphaerales; family Palsa-1400; genus Palsa-1400. The sequence goes on along the minus strand of DASYNM010000181.1, from coordinate 15,729 downwards.
GAAATAAGTCGTATCCCCTTGCAAAGTAAGGTTTGTTGAACTGCTCAACAGATCGTAGTCCACCTTCAAGTGCGGTTTCGTGGTGTCCGGTCTGGTTAGTTTCATCGGTCTTGCTCCTTTCGACGAGGCGGTGGTCAGGGATGGATTGGCCTCCAGGAAGGCCATCCGCCGGACGGAGCCGCGGTTGGGCTTGAGATTCGAGGCTTGGGGCAATTGTTGCAATTGGTTGGAGATGGACTGGTACGGGATTGACTCAATGAGGAATGTCCCATTGTTGACCTGAACCCATTGTTTGGCGATCAAGCCCGCCGCAAGGGGAGCGTTTTGGCTATTGAAGAAAAACGCTTGCCCTGGCCCTATTTTCATATCCCCGAAATCCAAAACTTGGTCGTCGGTGGCGTTGCCATTGGTCACGACGATCATTTCCGGCTGCGGCGGGTTGACGAATGCAGTGTAGACCTGCAATAGTGTCGTGTCATCGGAGAGTCCGTAAGTGTCGGGAGGTGGTGGAGACTGGCGCAGCACGATGTCCTGGCTCAACCCGGCTTTTGTGTAAGTGTACAAGACATCGGCTGTGATGTTGCTAAACGCGTCCGCATATAACACTTGGTTAGGCGCGACAATGGAGCCGTTGCAGTCCTTCAAACGGGCGATGGCAGCGTTGGATCCGCTTGCAACATCGTAGTAAGCAAGCCCGAAAACTGTGCTGGAAAGTTGCTTGGCGTCCGGTGTCGTGATGGCGACGGCCCCGCCTGGGGTGTTGGCATCGAGAGCCCACTGCACCTTGTGCCGGCCTTGGATGGCTTGGGCGCCTCCCGCTACAGCTTCGACCTGTTCCACGGAATCAACATATACGCCATTGCTAAGGTAACAAATTCCAGTGGCCAACTCTGTATAGGATGGGTGGTTTGTCGTCAGCACGCCGGAGGCATTGCTGCGGACTAGCGTCCTTTGCCAGACCCTCGAATATGGACCGCGCTGGACACAAGTATAGTTAGTCGAATCGAGCTGGGTTGTCTCGGTAGCCGCGGTCGTTTGCCCGTGGCATATTTGAACGCAGAATGTGATAAGCGTGAAATAAAAACGCGCCCCGGCGAGAACCCCGTTGTTCGAGATGGTCATCGTCTTCATAAAAGCATGTGGAGAAACGGATACCGCCATCCAGCAAGGGGGAACGAGGGTAAATTATTTCCGGGCGAGGATTCCCGCGGCAACTGCACCAATTTTTAGCCTGAATCTCCATACGCCGAACACCTTAATAATCTAGCTCCGATCTCTCTGTAGAATAGACGTCACAGTTACGCGAAGTCTTGGAAGCGGTCGTTCGTGCTTAGTGACGCGAGGCTATGCCATCGATTTGCGTACGTCAAGGAATTATTGCAAATTGATTCAAAAATATCCAGAGTGTTGGTAGCTCCGGAGTAATTGCACGCTAGTGTAGACGATAGACTAATAACACTTGCCTATGTACGCGTCTATTGCCGTGAGCTAGCGACGATATCATTGAACAAAACTCGTCGCTGCGCGAAGGAGAACGGCCGCAAGCAAGAACTCGCTTGCAGGCAGGTGACTTAAGAACTGGAAATGCGGGCGGTCGAATGGAATCGAAGCGTACAAAAGCACTATTACACTAATTCAGATAGTTTCAATCTTTCCTGTTCAGGCGCTTGCAGGATGGCGGGCACGGGCGTCTCCCTCAGTTACTGCTGCCACTGCAGTCGGTAAAACTGCTGTGTGTTGGTCGCCGAGAGTGTCAAGAGGCTTTCGCCTCCAACCATGAGTGGAGTTGTGGGCATCGTTTGCCAGGAATTGGTGTTGGAGAGATCATCGGTCGATTGCAGTTGATAGGAGGTTGTGAAGCCTGGCCACGAAATGGTCAGTTGGCCATTATCTTCGTTGACCAAGGATAAGGGCGGCGGATTGGTTGAATCGGGATCGAAGACCGTGATTTGGCTTTCCGCTTGGAATCCTGACCACGAGACGGTGATCCGCGACGTTCCGACCGAGGAAAGCACCCAATTCAGCGCATTAGACACGGAGACAACAGCGGGTTGGGAGGAGGTCACTTCGATGGCATTGGTGGTAACGAAGCGCAAAGAGCTTGAATCGTCGCTATAAGTCGCCAGGAACTGGGGCGAGATGACGGAGCCGACTGACAGAGCAATGCTGGAAGGTATTAATTGAAAACTGGTCATGACCGGACCCGAGGACGGGAGGGAGACGACCAAAATAGGCGGAGTCACGACCAGAGTATTACTCGCGGACATATAGGACGCGCTCAGGACGACGTCTCCGACCAGGGCATTGTCCACGGTCAGCGTAACTTGGTTGTTGTTAGTTCCCCCTACCGATAACTCGACACCGTCGGTGGTGATGCCTGAAGGCCCATAGACTTGCACAACCCAAGCCACTTCGCTCTCAGGCGTAAGGTTGGTTGGAAATTCGATTTGGTAAAAGTAGTTGGTTTGAGCGTCAAGCTTTGAACCCTGCACGAGCACATTTAGTATTGCCTGAATGGTAACAGAGGTGGCGTAAGAATCGATCGCCGCCTTGGTAGCGCTGGACAATAGCGGGGGAACGGAAAAACTACCAAATACAATGTCCGAGGGTGGCAAGTAAGATACTTGATCCAAGGCCCCGATGACATGCTGGGCCACATCCGTGGATTCCGTTTGGAAGGAGGTCGAACCGAATGCTTCGGTCGGGCCGGCGTGTGAAACATCGATGGACGCGGCAAGAGTGAAGACGTTGCTGGACACCGGCGCGGGCGGGACATTGGCGGCCATGCTGTCAAAATCAACCACGCCATCGGAACCTCGAGGGATGACAGACGCTCCGCCCGCCGCGGTAGCCAAACCCAAAGCCAAGTAGGACAGCGTGAAATCTGATGGCCCTGGGGAAGCTCCGTTATCAATGACGGTGCGCACCAAATGGAAGGGAGCGGCGGGATCGGGCTGCCAGGGCGCCGCCGGGCTGGGATCGTTGAGCTCAGCATATTGTGCTCCGAAGGGATCAAACTTGGCCTGGGCAACGGCCGATTGAACGCCGATCAGGCCCACCAGCAAAGGTATCGAAGCGTAGGCGGAAAATTTACCCTGTTGATTCAAATCCAGCAAGTAGCGCAACAAGCGCGTACCATTGTGGGGCGAGCCGATGGTGACGACACGGTGAAAGCGTCCTCGATAGAAATTGGAGGCATTGCGAAAAGACTGAGTAATATAGTTATTGGAGTTGACGTTGCAAAGCATGCGCGTGAGCACCCCGCCCTGGCTATGTGCCACTACATCGAATCGCGTGAAGGCCCACTGGTTATGCAAAGGAGCCATCGACTGATTAAAGGACTGCAAAGCCATCTGGGCGCTGTTGTCCAACGGGGTGACCATATTGACATAGACAGGAACACCTGGCAAACCGGGCGGCATATTGGTAGTATCCTGGCCGTACTTGACGGTTACGATGAAGTTATTATTGGTGTAGGCCGAGAAAGGCCGGGAGGCGCTTAGAATGTATTCGAATTGAATGCCCCAATCGCCTGTGGTGTTATAGCCGTGAATCAAGGCAATGGGCGGCTTGCGGATGGCGAACTGCAGGTCGGCGCATTGCGTGAAGTTGCTGCTGTCCACCACGCTGAAATCCACGCCCAGTTGATTGGTCAGGCTGCTGAAGAGCAAATCGTCCGACGCAATGGGCTGAAGCTCGACATAAGCGACGTTGTTGGTCTGGCTCAACACGATCGAGGTCGAGGGCGTGACAGGTTGCCAGGCGCCGTTTTGCAGGTATTGGAAGCGCTGGTTGAGAGTGGGGCCGTTCAAAGCTCCCACGCCCAGGGTGGTGGGTTGAATGGAGAACCCCAACCCTGCCGCAAATTGCGCCAGACTGCCAGGATCGGCTGTCAACTGAATAAGCAGCGGCGTGACGCCGTCGGCTACCAGTCCGCCGTTGATGATGGTTTGGGCCCCCAGCACATCAGGATCCGTCACCGGCACCAAGGGCGCGTCGATGTCGGTCAGACCTGCTTGGATACTGTCAGCGGTCAGGCCGCTTTGCCCCAGAGCAAAGAGTGTCACTTGAATTGGAACGGGCACCAGCGCGGCTTGGAGCAGAACGGTATCCAGCACAAAGTTGTTGCTGCTGTCGGGCATCGCTGCCAGGCGCACTGATTGGACGGCCAGCAAACCGGCATTGGTCGATGGCGCCAGCGAGACCTGCAAATCAAAGTAAGCGCCTGCGGCCAGCAACGGCGTAGTCCACCCGTCGGAGCTGGTCAGATCACCGAGGATATTGACGTTGTTGGCCGCCACCTGAAGATTCCAATTCTCGGTCGCATTGGTGTATCCGTTGAGGAGAAACGTGCGCGGGCTGCGGGAACTGTTTTGCACGCGCACGACGTACTGGGCCGCGCCGTTGGTCCCCACGGCAAGGGAGAGTTTCTGATCGCCCGAGGGGGATTGTTGATACTCGCCGACGCCTCGAAAATTGGTGTCATTGGTAGCCGCCGTTTTGACCATCAGATCGCAGTTGGGATAAATGGCGACGTTGCGGCTGATGGCCGGCAGGGAATAGATTGGATTCAATGGCCCGTTGCCGACGATGATGGCGGTGAATTTGACCAGACCGTAATTGGTAGCTTCGTACGTGTAGGTCAAGGTGGCGTTGGTGGCGGGCGGCAGCGTGGGCACGACGGTAGGCCCCGAGAAACCGGTGAAGGAAACGCCGCCGGTGCCACCCACGGTGATCGAGCCGTTCACCTGCACATTGGTGATGGTGTTGGTGGTCTCGTTGGTGATCGTCAGCGTCACCTGGATCATGTCCTGAAGATCCACCCGTTTGGGTGTGGCCACGATGCTCGCGTCGATATCAGCAAGTTGCACGGTGGCGACGGCATCGCCAATGGTAAATGGGAGTGCAGCTAGTTTCACACCATCGGCAGAGGAAGCTACGGCTTGCCACTCCAAACTCGGAACATTGTTGGTCACCCACGTCATTCCGGAATCAAACGAACTGTAAAGAGGATCGTTTTCTATCTCGCCGCCGAGCAACAGTCTGGCGCCATTCGTCGAGGAGGCCACAGACATCCATTCATACTGCTGCGCCGGATTGGGCTGCGACTGCCAAGTCACACCATAATCATCCGACGTGTAAATGACCTCCACACCAACCGCGACTAATTTACTGCCATCGGCGGATGAGGCAATGGACGTCCAACCTTGCGAAAACACATTGGCACGCGCCCAACTGTTGCCGGAATCGCTCGAAACGTAGATGTAGTTAGTCAGGCCTGTGCCGCCGGATGCCGCAGCCAAATGCGTGCCATCCGCCGAGGACGCCACAGCGCTCCAGCCAAGGTTCGTAGTACCGGCGTTGGCCAAGGCCCACGTCGCCCTGAATCGCCGGAAAGGAAGAGGCCGGTCCGGATGGGGAATGCCCCGTGAGTCCCAATGATAACAAGGTTGGCGCCATTGGTCGAGGAGGCCGCACCGTATCCGCCAACGACGGGGCTGGAACGCGGGATCCAGGTGTTGCCCGAATCAGACGAAGTGTAAATCGGGTTGTTGGTGCCTAAGTTCACGGCCAGAATCTTGGTGCCGTCGGCTGAGCAAGCCACAGCAGTCCACCAATTGGATGGGGCAGAAGTGGGCTGCCAAGTCACGCCGGAATTGGTCGAGACGAAAATCTTGCCCGTGGAACCCGCCGACTCATCCACCGAACCGGAGCCTACAACCAAGGTGGTGCCATCTGCGGAGGAGGCAAGGCAGAGCAAGGTTTCCCCGTTATTGGTGCTGACCTCGTACCCGGTCCAGGTTTGGGAGCAGGCGGGAGTAGTAACGAAAATCAGGCCGATAACAAAAAGAACGGCCGGGGTTAGAATGGACAAGGTTTTTTTCATCGGAACAAAAGGGCAATCCTCACTCGCGCGTACTAACCATAATTTCGTTGATTGTCAATGGCGGCGAGGCGATGGAATCAAAGCCACACGCGCGCACTCGGTCGTGTCTTCCGGCTTCTGGCAAGTTTCTTTCTTGAATTTGGGGAGCGTCGCCGTTAGCGTGAGCATCGGTTCAAGTGAAATCGAAAGGCGAGGAAAATTGTGGATCAAAAGTCGCGAGCGGAATTCGAACATAGCGGCTGCTCTGGGATTTCTAGCAAGCTGGACTTGCACTGTCCGAGAATACTGCTCGGTCTCTAGAACCAAGCACACTCACGCCGCGGAATACTCCAGAAGTTCATCCTACGCTTGCAACGATCGAAAAAATCTAAACTAAACGTTCCTATGAATCCAAACGAATCTTCCAATGAAAAACGGATGCCGACCGGCACGTTGGGCAATCCTGTCCTGGCGCAGCAGTTGCTCGACGCCTTCGACCAGTTGCAAGGCGTGCATCCCGGATTCCGACCGGCCCATGCCAAGGGCCTGATGTGCGCCGGGACGTTCGCCCCCTCGGCGGAGGCGGCGAAGTTGACGCGCGCGCCGCATGCCAACCAGCCGTCCACCCCGGTGACAGTGCGATATTCGAACTCGACGGGCCTGCCGAACATCCCCGACAACGATCCGGCGCATTCCGGCCCCCGTGGGATCGCCGTCCGCTTCCACCTCGACGCTCATTTGCATACCGACATTGTCGCTCATTCCTATGATGGTTTTCCGGTTCGCACCGGCGAGGAGTTCCTTGAATTTCTGCGCGCCGCCGCTGCCGCCGGAGCCGGGCGACCGGAGGTGATAGGAGCCTTTCTCGCATCCCACCCCAATGCCAAGCGGTTTGTGGAAGCGCCCAAACCCGTCCCCACCAGCTTCGCCCGCGAGGCGTTCTTCGCTGGCACCGCTTTCAAATTCACGAACGCGGGCGGCCTCAGCCGGCACGGACGCTTTCGCATCCGGCCCCAGGCCGGGACGGAATATCTCTCCGATCAGGCAGCGGCGGCAAAGTCCCCGAACTTTCTCTTCGACGAACTCGGCCCGCGGCTGGCCAAGGAGCCGGTCAAGCTCGGCATTTTCGTGCAAATGGCCGAGGCGGGCGATGACATCGCGGACGCGAGCACAACATGGCCGGCTGGCCGCGCGGAGATTCCGTTTGGCACGGTCACCCTGACAGCGCGCGTAGATGACCAAGAGGCGGAGCGGCGGAAGATCATCTTTGACCCCATCCCACGGGTTGACGGCATAGACTCAGCGGGCGACCCGCTGACGCAGGTGCGCGCGGACATCTACCTACTCAGCGGCCGCCGTCGGCGCGCCGCCCTCGCGGACGCGGGTGCTTCCCGTACTTGAGATTTGGGATCCGCGCTGCACCAGCCAGTGAAAATCCGAATGGGGCAATAGTGCCTCAGTCCTGTCAAGCTGTTGGCGGAAGGGGTGGGATTCGAACCCACGTTAGGGTTTCCCCTAAGCCTGATTTCGAGTCAGGTGCCTTCAACCACTCAGCCACCCTTCCACTCAAGGTCGGTTCCATGTTGCACGCCTAACCACCCCGCGCAAGCCGAATCGTCGTGCGGAGAAGCCAGAACGAGTTCGGTGGCCTCGTTGCGATGTAGGGAACGGGAATATCCAGGACAACTACGGCAAAGGGAATCAGCACAAGGAGAACTTCGTTGCGCTGCAATGGCTGAGCTTCGCCAGGGCGACTTTATGAAACAGGAATGGCCCAAAGGGGACGGGCGGAAAGCCGCTACGGCGTTGGTTCCTCAAGGAGATGGGATCCTGGAAATATTGCGCATTGGGGAGCGGCCTGGCAGTTGTTAGGCTCGTAAGAAGTCACGAACGTTTGTGCCGGGTCCAGCGGGCAGCAGGGCAATGCGCCTTGGAGAAAATATGGCGCCAAATCAGAGCCTATCGGAACGTTCCACCTTACGCGGATAGTGCCTTTGTCATTGCCATCCCTCCGCCAGAGTGACTTGGCGAAACGAATTTGCCTCATGTTATTGATGCATATTTCATTCCCCGGTTGGTATTGGGCCGCGCGCAGGAACTTGGACGCCGAAGTGTTGCTCATGACAAAAGTGGAAGAGGCATTCGTGTTGAAGACGATGCTCGTTAGAAAAGGACTGTCGTAGTTGAATCCTGGTATGTAGGAGTAAGGGTACCGCGGAAAGCTGTATTCGTTGGTCCAACTGGCCAAATCAACCGAAGATTCAATGCGGTAATTGCGTCCCAACTCGCCGGTCAACTCGAACATGAATTGTCCGAACTGGCCGCTGACGGCCATCAAGGAGGGCTGCAAGTCGGAGCCGCTGACCGCCAGCACCACCGGCGCGCTGGTCACGGCTCCTCCAGCGTTCGTGACGATGACCGAATAATTTCCCGCCTGGCTGCCGCCGATATTAGTCAATACTAGCATCGGTGCTGTTTGGCCAGCCAAATTTGTGCCAGCAAACTGCCATTGATAACTCAATGGTCGGTAGCCCTCGGCCACAACGGTAAATAGCGTGCTGGCATTAGTCGAGACGGTGACGCTTCGAGCTGGTTGAAAAATCAGCGGACTATTGGTGGCCAGAACGAGGAATTGATAGGCAGTCGAACTGCTCCCAAGCAATTGGATTTGATAGTTGCTGCCTCCAATAGCCGAAAACGTCATCGCCTCACATAGAATGGAAACGTCCAGGTCCATTTCCGCCACAGGTTGCACGTTGGTGAAAACGTTCGTTGTGTCATAAACGGCGATGCCATCCACAGGCCATCCACCGGGTATCTGACTGTCCGCGGACGCGCTGGTCAATTCAACTGTGACCAGCGAAGTTTGGGGGGCGGTCCACGTCCACCAAACGGATTGGCTCACGGTGCCTGCCAACTGGTTTGTGTTGTAACCCCCTAAAGCCTCGTGAGCCTCGAGTGTAGCGCCGGCCAATGTTCCGGCAAAGGCGACCGAACTTCCTGTCAGCACAATGCGATTGGAGAAGTTATCATTCGGCGGCGGAGTCTGGCCGAGGCAGGGCAATGAAAACGCAATACACACGATCACAACAAGGAGACTTTGTTTCATGAGTTTGCGGTTCATTCCTCAAAGGCTACACCATGCTTGACGCAAGGGCAAATGGGTGGCTATCCATTCAACGTGGGAAAAGTTCCCGGCCACCAGTTGCAGCCTTTAAGCGGGTCTTTGAACCTAGTCAGAAGGAACTCCACATCTTTGGCGGCCAAGGCTGGAAATTCCACTGCGAGAGCATCTTTAGGAATTCTTGAAAAGGCCAGTGGCACGTTGCGAAGACGTCGAACGCATTTCGCGTCTTCATCCAGGCGTGGAGCAACCAACTCATACGATTCTTTGTAGCCGGACCAACTTGGGCGCACAATGGGTCGATTAAATTTCTCTTTCATATAGTAGTTGGAAAAATAACACGCGAGACCTTCTTCAAGGTTGCAGACACCTCCTGGGTCAGGGGAAAGAAGATGCACAACTTCATGCGACAAGGAGTGGCACATCGCCGGGAGATTTCTTGAATCCCTTTCACTGAGATGGATGGCAATCTCACGCCGCGAGACATTGGGGAACCAAATCCTAGCTCGCTTTCCAACAACCTCCACCCCCGTAATAGTCCAAAATTCATCCCGGGGCCCGAACATTTCTTGAGCCATCTCGAGCATGTCTATAAGGCGCGATGTTACTGTCCACGGCAGCTTTGAGTTAATGCTGAACATACAAACGTCACCAGCATCTGTCCGAGTGACAAGGCTTGCTGGCGAAGTGCCTGGCGGTCAAGATCAAACACCCGTGCGCATGTTGCATGGCTTGCCGCGCAGGGCAAGCTCGTTAGGCGCGGCACGAATCCCGGATGGATTTTGGTGGGCATCTTCGACCTGCCGGGACTTGAAGTCCGGGGATGATTAAGCGAATGTCTCGACTATTATGGGTACGGACGGAATCGAACTTGTAATGTCCATAGAAGAGGCCTTCGGTGTAAGGATCCCCGATGAGGAACCTGAGGCTTAGCGAGCAAGGGTGCAATAGGATGACCATTAACTTGCCTCAAATCATCAAAGAATATGTTGACGCAAGCAATCGCCACGACGTGAAATCCATCCTTGCCAGTTTTGCCGACGACGCGGTTGACGCCCTGATTTCCAACTCACGGCTGCCGCGTCCCGGTTGGGAACCATGCCGATGTAGATTGCGCTGGCGTGCTTGCTGCATCGTTCACCCAACACGCTGTTGATTCCCGGCACGTTGTCGGTCGCGCACCACGTCATTCGAGTCTAATGATTGCATTGAATCCATCGCAAAAAACGATAGGATGATATTCATGGAACTTCGACATCTGCGCTATTTTATTGCGGTGGCTTCGAATATGAGCTTCAGCGAAGCGTCGCGTCGCTTGCATGTTGCGCAGCCCGCAATCAGTCAAACCATTAAGGACTTGGAAGACGAGTTGGGTGCAAAGCTCGTGTCGCGTAATAGTCGTGGGATCGAGTTAACTGCGGCCGGAAACGCATTCCTCGCCGAAGCCCGGGAAATAATGGTTCGTGCTGACGGCGCAAAAATAGCTGTTCAGCGAGCTTCCAAAGGCGAGATCGGTTGTCTTCGCATAGGGTTTTTACCCTGCGCAGCGGGTCCGTTCATACCGGCATTAATCAAGTTGCACTTGAAAGAATTTCCGAACGTGGAAGTTCGGTTGCATGATATGAACACAGAGCAACAGTTGAAGGCGTTTGAGGACGGGAAAATTGACATCGGATTCGCTCGGCCATTTCCCAAAGAGCGTTCCAAAGAATTTGTCAGTGAGATTGTGTACGAAGATCACCTGGAAATCGTACTGCCTGCCCGCCACGCATCGGCGAAGAAAAGCGTCGTCGATCTCAAGGATCTTTCTGGCGAGACTTTTGTGGAATATTATCGCCGTGGATCACCCGCACTGTTTGGTGAAGTAATCTCGACATGTCGCAAGGCCGGTTTTTCGCCGAAAACAATTCTCGAATTTGGGGAGATGAGCAGTGTCATTTTGGCTGTTGAAAGCGGCCTTGGTGTTTCGCTCACGCTGGGATTTTTTCGCGGCTTGCTCAGTCGTGAGTCAGTTCTTCGGCAGATTAAGCCGGCGTCATCCAAGATACCACTATGCGCCATTTGGCCCGCCGGCCCTCAAGAACCAGTCCTTGCATCATTCCTTCAAACGCTTAGGGCTAGAAAGCCGACCATCAAAAGGAAGATGGAACGGCCAGGTTAGGTACTTTTATTTTGAATAGTGAACACGAATCACCACGTTGCCATCTGGCAAGTCGGCCTCGTCAATCTCTCGCAAACCGACCCGGGAGCCAAAATCATCTTTCTCAATCAATATTCATTTGAACATATTTAATATCACAGTTACCGCTTGGGGGTGTGGCATTCCGAAGGCCGTAATCTTGCAAATACGAAGCCTTGATTCAGATTGTTATACCGCTAAAGGGGAGGATTTGTGAGGGGGGAGGAATTAGACTGAGTTTTTCATCGCTCAGAAGTGTAAAAGTAATATACGGCGGTGTAGGGCACCCGCAACTCCGTGCCCAGCTCCGACCGCCCACGGCCTTCGGCAGGCGCCTTCCCTCCCACGGTCTCAAGTCGTTGGATGCTGCTAATTCGGCTGAAGACGCCATTGCCTTCGTGCTTCTTGGCAACGAGCAGCAACCAAGGAATTGCGTTTGAATCCGTCGAAGGCTCGCGGCTTTTGACTTCGCCTACGACTTTACTGCCGTCGATCCCCTCCCAGGTCGGTCCGCCGTAATGACGCCCGATTCTTTTGCCCCGCGCGTCAAACAAATCCGCCTCCGGTGCCTTGAGAACCCACTCATAATTGGAGACGTCATTTGTCTTGGTCCGGCATTCGTAAATTTGAACGCCTTTAGCTTTGGCCGCGAAGGACAGGGTCTGGCTCGGGGAAACTTTGAGCGTATCCGGGACAACGGGAACCGAGGCTCTTACGGACGAATTGGTGGAGCAGCCGGCCATCAAGGCCGCAAGCCACCCGCAAATTATGACCGCAGAAAAACGTGGATTTTTCATAGTGCGCCTTAAATCAATTTCTCTTAAATACGAAACGCAGACTCATCGTGAGCAAAAATCGCCGGCAGCGATCTTCTTTCCACAAGTAAATAGCACTCAAAAACAGGGCGGCGGAGGCGAGTTCCAAACCGTGTTCCAAGGCGCTGGAAGCACTTGCCGAAAAATGTCCGAGGATGCCGAAAATGACCGGCCCCGATAATTGGCCCACTGCAAAGCCTGCTGTCATTCGCGCGAGCACAACCGTCGCGCTGGCTTCCGCACGAGCCCTAGCCTCTTGCATGGCAGTCATTGTGACCACCATAAAAGTTCCTCCCACCAGAATGGCGGCAATGGAAATGCTGGCAATGGTATGCCAAACGACCGGCAGCAACACGCCGATTGCCATCAAGAAATGAGATGCGCCCCACACTCGCAAACGGTTGGCCGTTTTCAATCCAAAAGAAACAAAGAGAGTGGAAACTGCTGCGGCCGATCCAAATATCGGCCAGGCCCAACCGAAAACATTCGGGTCGTTCACCAACTGCCGGGCCTGCGCTGGCAGGTAGGTCGCAGGCAAGATGTAACCAAAACCAAATAAACCATAACAAATCACCAAGCCAACAGTGTTCGAAGGCAAGTTGCTGGATGTGCATTCCGTTGCGGCTCCTGCGTTCGAAACGGCGGCAGGAAGTTTTGCGCTAACAATCCATGGAAAGAAGACCAAAATGCCGGCCAGCGACGCCATACCTATCCACATCTTGCTAGCGGGAACATCAAATCGCGCAGCTACGGCGCAAAAAATGCCGACCGCGGCGATCCCCAAGCCGACTCCCGCAAAAATAGTGCCCGCCAGATGCTGCTGTCGCAACGATGCCAGCCAAGCCAGCCCCCATGTGCTTGCCGCAACCAATGTCCACGCGCTCACGATGCCAGCGGCCAGACGAAGCAAAGCCCAAACGAAGACGGAAGATGTCCATCCGACTGTTCCCGTGACCGCCACCGTGCTGACCAAGCCAATAACGAGCAGTTGGGACGATTTTATTTTGATCCGGGCCGCCAGGATGGCCCCTACCAGATAGCCAAGGTAATTACAGGCCGCCAGAAACGTTCCGTTTTCATTACTGAGCAAGCCATCCCGAACCATTAAAGGAAACATTGGAGTAAAGGCGAAGCGACCCACGCCCATGGCGACTGCCAGTGAAATCATCGCAGCCGAACAAACCCACACTGTCGAGCGCGCAGAACTGGAAGCTGAAGGAGCGCTTGCCATATTCAACTATTTGAGTGCCGTGCTTTCATCAAGATTTCGCACAAGCAGATGATTTCGCTTGGTTGTCGTAAAAAGTGCCTATTCCAGAACATCGGTCTTCATTTCTTTTGAGTCAGGTCTCGGTTTAAACTTGAATTTGCTGCTCTCTCGATTCATACAAGGCTTATAATCAAGTTCGCATTTTGTCCCATCGTTAATTCCTATGGGAGCCATAGAATCATACTATTTCCATTGTCAGCGCCCGTATTGCACCTTGTCGTTGCTGGTGGCAAAGAGCCGCGAGTAACTTAAACATTTTTGATTAGGAAATCAGTCAGCGACTAAAACATTACAAAGGAGATTCGGCCCATGAGCGCAATAAAAACATCCAAAGAGAGCAGTCAAGTCAAGAAAGTAGAATATACCGGGAAAGCCCATACGACGGGTGGCCGGGATGGAGGTGCTTCCAAGACTGATGACGGCCGTCTGGACATCAAGCTTACCTATCCGGGCACGCCTGGCACCGGCACCAATCCGGAGCAGCTCTTGGCTGCTGGTTGGTCGGCCTGTTTTCTTACAAATATTAAGATCGCTGGCGGCAAGATGAAGGTCAGAGTGCCCCCAGAGGCAGTCGTTGATGCCGAAGTGGACCTGTGCTCGACGGCCGACGGTTTTTGCCTTCAGGCACGCCTCAACGTTAGCCTGCCGGGTTTGGAGCACGAAGTTGCCCAGTCTCTTGTTGACACCGCACATCAGGCTTGTCCGTATTCCAAAGCCACACGGGGCAACATTGACATAGAAATTAACCTGGTCTAAGCCAGAGCTATCAACGCAAACGTCAATCTGTCGCAGCGACACTTGACGTCAATAAACGGAAAAAAGAAAAATATGAAAGCAACAGGTAAGGCACGTCAAACAGCCATCGTTACGGGTGCCTCGAGCGGCATCGGCTTGGGCATAGCCCAGGCGCTTCTCGGACGCGGCTACAATGTCGTGGCCAATTCGCGCACGATCAGCAAATCAAAGGAATTGGAACCTTCCGCGAACATTGTCCTGGTGGACGGTGACATTGGCAAAAAGGAAACCGCCGTAATGGTGGCTGAGGTCGCCGTGCGTCATTTTGACCGCATTGACCTCCTGGTCAACAACGCGGGCATCTATATTCCAAAGCCGTTCACCGAATATACGCCCGAGGATTTTGCAATGATGATTAGCACGAACATCGCCGGATACTTCTTCATAACGCAGCGGGCGGTCGCGCAAATGCGCAAACAGAAGTCCGGTCATATCGTGAGCATTTCGACGGTCTTGACGGATCAGCCACTGGCCGGAGCGCCCATTTCACTGCCCGTTCTCACGAAGTCCACCATTCCGGCCTTCAGCCGCGCCCTGGCGATGGAATATGTCGCTGACGGGATTCGGGTCAATACGATCTCGGTTGGAGTCGTTGACACTCCTATGCACGCCAACGACGACCACGAAATGCTGAAAAAACTCTCGCCTATTCCGCGATTGATTCAAGTCTCGGAAATCGTGGATGCGTTGTTCTATTTGCAGTCGGCGCCGATGGTGAACGGCGAAAATCTTCGAATTGATGGAGGAGCGCATGCGGGCGCCAAATGGTAATCACCGCTCAATGCTCAACGCTATCACATCGCGTCGCCAATTCCTTGTCGCCACCGCAGGGTTGGCGGCTGTGGTCAGTCTGCCGATAGCGACGTTGGTCGCCGAAAACGATAGAAAATTACAAAATCCAAAGCAAATAAAAGGAAAGCAAAATATGAATAGGATCACTACCGAAGATGGAACGGAAATCTACTTCAAAGACTGGGGCAAAGGTCAGTCTGTGGTTTTCAGCCACGGTTGGCCGCTGAGTTCGGACGCTTTTGAGGATCAAATGCTTTTTCTGGCCTCACAAGGTTATCGCTGTATCGCCCACGACCGCCGCGGTCACGGGCGCTCAAGCCAGCCATGGGATGGCTACGAATATGACACATTCGCTGACGATCTCGCGACGCTGGTCAAAACACTTGACCTGAAAGACGCGATCCATGTCGGTCACTCGATGGGCGGCGGTGAAGTTGCCCGCTACCTTGGACGCCATGGCACTAAACGTGTGGCAGGGGCTGTGCTTATCGCCGCAGTGCCGCCGTTGATGTTAAAGACGACAGCCAATCCTGGCGGCTTGCCAACGGAAGTGTTCGATGGCATTCGTAGCGGCCTCCACGCCGACCGCTCGCAGTTCTTCAAGGATGTCAGCGCACCGTTCTTTGGCGCTAATCGGCCGAATCCCAGCGTTTCGCAAGGCTTGCGAGACTCGTTCTGGCGTCAGGGAATGCAGGCCAGCCTGAAAGGGGTTTACGACTGTGTCAAAGCATTCTCCGAAACCGATTTTACGGAAGATCTCAAGAAGATCGATGTGCCGACCCTCATCCTTCACGGCGACGACGACCAGATTGTGCCGATTGCCGACTCGGCGTTACTCTCGGCCAAGCTAGTGAAAAAGGCGACCCTCAAAATCTACAAAGGCGCGTC
>DASYNM010000180.1:0-4404 GCA_036008545.1 Verrucomicrobiia bacterium | reverse complement strand
CCGTTGTTGATTTAGGCATTTTTGTGCTCTCGGATGATTTATTTAGCATAAACTGTGCTAACCTCGGAGGTTGTTGCAATCAGGCAAACCCGTAATTAGCAATCAGAAGTCCCGCCACGTCAACGAGGCGCCGACCGGCCACAGCAACGCCGAGCATGGGCACATTATTGCTAAGGCATCTTAGCACGAGGGAGCGCAACATATCCTGCGTCGTGGGGGTCGGGGCGTACAAAGAACGAGATGAGTCCACGTTTTCCCGATACGTGGAACAAATCGTGCCACAGCTTTCTGCCGGGGCTCAGTTCGCGGGACGCTTCTGATGAAGATGGCGAGGCGACGGAGTGGCGGTGGTTGCGGGGAAATGCCGGATAGGTCGATAAGAGAGCATTTGATGCATCTTCTAGCGTTTTCCCCCATTGCATCAGCGAGATGAAGGAATTCAATGATGCAATGGATTATCCAGCGCTAAATCAAACCCAAAAACCGGAGAATTTGCAACTAGGCACCTTGCTTATAGTCGATGACGGGCCGGTTGATTTGCGATTCGCGCAAGCCGTGATTACTGCGGCCTGTCCACAACTTTGCGTTCGGGGCGTACTATCTGGCAGTGAATTGCTCGCTTATCTTGAGGGCGAGAATGGGTACTCTAATCGAGTGGATTTCCCATATCCCACCTTGGTTTTGCTGGACTTGGGAATGCCAGACTTGCACGGATTCAATGTGCTGAAATGGTTGCGGAACAATCCGCCGCACAATGTCCTTCCAGTGGTTGTTCTCACAGTATCTGGTGGACCACTTGTGGCGCAGCAGGCGTATGAGCTTGGAGCGCGTTCCTTTTTGACCAAACCCATCAAAGCCAATGATGTTATGAAAATAATGGCTGCGCTCCACGATTGGATTCAGCCGTACCATCCGCCCGCAAGCCAAATGCAGGAACATTGAGCAAGGTCAGTTCGCGCCATAAGCCGGGCTTCGGTGCGGCCAATGCGGGCAACCACGCCGGAGCCAACGCCTACTGCTCCTCGAGTTTACCGCCATGGCCACCGTCGCCCGGAGCCCGGGGGCGACCGGCGCGATGGCCGCGACCAGGACGGCAGCCCAAGGAGATTGATTGGCTCCGTCCACATCGTAAAAGCGCACTTCGCAGCGTTGGTAGTCGCGTTGCCTCTGAAGATAGATCACGTCTTTGTTGCCGCGATATTCTGCCGACTTGGGGAATGCAGTTTTATTCATCACCCCCTCACGGAACATAATTTTGGAGAGGTGAGGCACGTCGTCCAGTCATGAAATCAGCATGAAAGTCACTTTTGGACGGGTGAGTGCTTTGGAGCCGACCACCGACCATCACGGCAAGGCCGTCGATTTTGATGGAGTTATGCGGAAAAAATGTCGGGAAAAAAATGGAGCGAGCGAAGGGATTCGAACCCTCGACACTCACGTTGGCAACGTGATGCTCTACCAGGCTGAGCTACGCTCGCTTCCGTACTGCCGGCCATGTTCACGGCTTTCTCCCGGATTTGCAAGCGTGAAAATTGTCGAAACATCGTTTGGGGCGCAAATCAGCTTTTGACAATGTCGCTGGTAGGGACGCCGCGCTGCGGCGTCCGGTCGGCGCAGCGCGCCGACTCTACCCAAAATTCATTCGCGCCGTCGTTTGCCCCAGCAAACTTTTCCAACCCTAATCCACCGCGGCCAAATCCATTTCAGGCTTGTAGTATAGAATGCGCCCGCAGTTGGGACAGGTGACCAATTCCTTGGCTGCCTGGCAGGAGACCATCAGTTGCACCGGAAATCTCATGTGGCAGCCGCCGCAGACGCCGTGCTCGATGCCCACCACCACGTTGTCGCCTTTGTTGCGCAGCAGACGTTCGTAATGGCGCAAGGCCCGCTCGTCAATGTCGGCCGTTAATTGGTTGCGGTTGCTCTCCAACCCGGTCAATTCATTGCGCAGACTTTGTTCGCGGGCGGCCAATTCCTTCAACTGCCCTTCCGCCAGTTTCCGCGTCTCGTCGGCCTGGCGGGTGGCGGCGACAGCCTCCCTTTGCAAACCCTCAGCCTGTTCCATCAACTCCAATTGCCGATCTTCGAGTTGGGCGATGCCTTCTTTGCAGGTGTCAATCTCGTGGGCCAGGGCGCGGTATTCCTCGTTTTTCTTGGTTTGAAATTGTTGCAGTGCGTAACGCTCGATTTGCTGTTTCTTGGACTCGGCCTCCAATTCCAATTTTTTCCGCTCCGACTCGACGTGTTTGGCTTTGTTTTTAACGGCCTCCAACCCGGCCTGGGTGGCGTCGGCCCTGCCTTGGAACGATTGGCGTTCAGGCTCGACGCGCGCCAGTTGGTCCCTGAGGTGCATGATCCGGCGATCCCTGTCTTGCAAAATGAGCAGTTTATCGATTATCTGTTGCATTGGGCCACTTCTGTTAGGTCGTTGGCGGGAGACAGTAGCGGCTCTTGCGCGCCAAGTCAATGCGGATAGTCGTCGCGCGCTTAAGGAAAGTTTTATGACAAAGGAAATCGAACATCCTGATCTCTGCAGGCCATTATGAAGCCCATCAAGCCCAAGGCGGTCTGCTTGCTTGCCGCCGCCGTCGTCATCGCCACCGGGCCGAGCACCGGGGCCAAGGACTCCCCCGCGCTGGAAATGGCCCGTCAACTCAATGAAGCTTTCGTGGAAGTGGCGGACAAGGTTTCGCCCACGGTCGTCGTCATCGACATCACCCAAAAAGTAAACGAGAAGGATTCTGACGACTCAGGCTCGTTCTGGGACATTTTGCCACCGGAGCTGCGGCGTCACTTTCAAAAACATGGCAACGGCCAGCGCCATAAAGGCGATGCATTCCAAAAGTTGCTTGAGGGCGAAGGCTCCGGCATCATCATTTCGCCCGACGGTTACATCCTCACCAACAATCACGTCGTGGAAGATGCAGATGAAATCGTCGTCCGTTTGAAAGATGGCCGATCCTTTGAGGGTGAGGTCAAAGGCCTCGATCCCGAGTCGGATGTTGCGCTGATAAAAATCAAGGCCACTGGATTGACCCCTGCCAAGCTGGGCGATTCCGACGCCACGCGCGTGGGCGAATTTGTGCTGGCCATCGGCGCTCCTTTTGAACTCAACGACACCGTCACCGTGGGCCACGTCAGCGCCAAGGGACGGATTTTCGAGCACGATGCCGATCAGGATTTCATTCAAACCGATGCCAAAATCCTTCCCGGCAACAGCGGCGGGCCGCTGGTGAATCTGTACGGCGAAGTCATCGGCATTAATACCATGATCGAAGGGTTGGACACTGGCATCGGCTTCGCTGTTCCCATCAACCTGGCCAAGCGCGTGAAGGACCATTTGATGACCGAGGGCAAATTTACGCGGGCTTTGCTTGGCATCGGTATTCACGAACTGAAGAACGACAGCGATTACTTGAGCTTGGACGGCAAACTTGCACCCGATGTGCGCGAGGGGGTGGTGGTGGAGGCCATCCTGCCAGGCGGGCCTGCTGCGAAATCCGATCTGCGCCCCGGCGACGTCATTACCGCTGTGGACGGCAAAACCATCCAGACCGTGCGTCAACTTCGTGACGAAGTCGCCGACAAAACGCCCGGGCGCCCGGCCATGTTGAGCGTGGTGCGGGGCAAGGAACATCTAAACATCAAAGTCACGCCTGGCGTTATGCCGATAGTGGAGGAAATTGCCGCCAAGACGCACGGCAACCACAGCGGCATCGAGCCTGCCAGTCTCGGTTTGACCGTGCAGGGCCTGACCAAAGATTTGGCGCAGGAATACGGAGTCGAGGTCATGGGCGGCGTCCTCGTCACCGCCGTCGAACAGGATTCGCCCGCTGAAGCTCGCGGCATCCGGGCCGGGGATGTCATCACGGAAATCAATCGGCAACACATCACGACGCTACGGCAATTTCGCGACGCGGTGAAATCAGCGGACCCCAAACGCGGCATGATGGTTAACTTGGTCGGCGAAAGCGGCAGCCGCTTCGTGGTGCTCAAAGACAGCGCCGGAAATTGACGATGACCAGGCCCGATATCCGTTCGCAAACGCAGGAAGAAATCCGCACTCAGTTCCAGCTCTGGCAGGAGCCGGCTTATCGCGTCGGGCAACTGCTGCAATGGCTTTACGCGCGTCGCGCCGCAAATTGGGAAGAAATGACCAATCTTCCCAAATCCCTCCGACAACGTTTGACGGAGACCTACGCCTTTGCGTGGCCGGAATTAGCGCGGCGCCAGGGCGCGCGCGATACCACCCAAAAATTCCTGTGGCGCCTGGCCGACGGCGCGTTGATCGAGAGCGTTCTCATTCCCGCCAGCCCCAGCCTCTACGGCGAGGCGAGCGACCGCCACACCTTGTGCGTTTCCACGCAAGTCGGTTGCGCTTACGGCTGCAAATTTTGCGCCAGC
>DASYNM010000179.1:0-27961 GCA_036008545.1 Verrucomicrobiia bacterium | reverse complement strand
CTCGCACCGGCATGCAACCGTTCTCTTGGAGATGGCCGAGCAACGCCCGGCGTTTCATGCAACCAAGAGCTCCACCGCTTCGGCTTGTGGGTCAAGTCGGAAGGCTTCCTCGCGTCCGGTCTCCAGCATGAGTCGGATGGCATCGCCAAGATTCTGCAGGCATTCATCTTTGGTCTCGCCTTGACCATTGGCCCCCGGAACTTCCAGACAAGTTGCCCAAAAACCACGTTCGTTCGGCTCGCCTTGGTGGATGATCGCCGTGAATTGTTTCATGCAGATACTTTGAACTCATTCCGACCCAATTTCAAGGCAATAAAGCCTTGATGCGCCTGCTAAACGCCCTTCTGGTCGGGTGGCCAGATGAATTTGTGCATTTGCAGTTGGAAGCGCACGGGGAGCGCGTCGGCCATGATTTTTTCCACCAGTTCCTGCCGCGAGATCGGCGTCTGGCCTTCTGGCACTCTGCGCAATGACTTGTCCTGTTGCTGCGGCAGCAACGGCGACACCCAGGAAAAAAGCACCGGGCAAATACCCGGCAATCCCTTCGTCAATACAATTTCCTTGGCCCAATCGTAATCCTGCTGCGTGCCGATCACAAACTTCACTTCGTCGCTGTTTTGCAAATGGCGTAAGTTCTCCCAGCGATTGCGCCCGGATTCGCCGCTGCTGGGGCATTTCAAATCCATGATGCGTTTGACCCGCGCATCGACGGGCGCGATGTCCAGCGCGCCGCTGGTCTCGAGCAGGACGGTGAAGCCGGCGTCGCACAGGGAGCGCATCAGGGCCAGGGAATTCTTCTGCCACAGCGGTTCGCCGCCGGTCAATTCCACCAGGGGCAGACGTCCAGCGACGGGATGGGCGGCAAACGGCGTGGCCAAGACGCCGATTCGCGCGAGGATTTCCGGCAAGGCCATTTCCCTGCCTTCGGTGAAGGCGTAGGCGGTATCGCAATAGGAACAGCGCAGATTGCAGGCCGTCAGGCGTACGAAAACGCAAGGCAACCCAGCCCAGGTGCTCTCGCCTTGGACGCTGAGATAAATTTCGTTGATGACCAGGGTTTCGGACATTCCCGGCAGCTTACGTGGTCCGATTTGCCCTTTCGAGCCGCAAATTTGGACAGTGAGGGGAAAAAACTGCCTTAATGGAAGCGTCGTTTGCCCTTGCACTTGGCTAGAAACGCGCACACTGAGATGATCAAAGTCCAGCCCACCAGGAGGGTCACGATCACCTTTGCGGAGATACCATACTCGAAATAACTGTCGGCATTGGCGATCGGGAAGACGGCGACAAACAAACTAAGGCAAAAAATGCCCGCGCAGAGCCAAATTGTTGCAGATTTCCGATTTGTTGCCACGTTCATAAGTATCGGCAGCTCATATCGTCGGCTTAAGCCGTCGCTCACGAGGTTGCCATGAATGATTGCATAGCAGGTTGAGGGCCATCGCAGGATTAAAATGGAGCTTTTCCCGTCGTGTCTCCATGTTTGGGCTGTTCACTGGCAGGGACGCCGCGCCGAGGCGTCCGGCCGGCGCAGCGCTGACCCTACCATCAATAGAGGTGCAGCCCCCAATTTCTGCACCAAAGCCGGTGCGAGGCGCCGACACCTCGAAAATGGAGTTGGGGGGAACAAAAAGGAAGGCCGGACTTTCGTCCGGCCTCCCGTTATGAGAACAAACAACGGAAATCGTCGTGTTGATCAACGTCATGCGGGACACACCCTTCCGCACCATTGCTTTATCAACCGTGAACAGCATACCGCATCCCCGTAAACGCGAAAGTCACCAGTACTGGTGACACGCCTCAAAAGGCTCTCCTCAGGTTATTCTGGATGATTCTTTCCGGGAGATTTCTCTTGTCAACGCAACCCCGAAGGGTTACGTTTTCTCATCAGCATGACAACGACAAGTGGCACAATCGGCACGATTTTGCACCACAAAGGCGCGAACGTGTGGACCATCTCGCCCCATTCGACCGTGTTTGAGGCCATTCAACTCCTGGCCCGAAAGAATATTGGCGCCCTGCCCGTCGTCGATGGGGACAGGCTCGTCGGCATCTTCTCGGAACGCGACTACACGCGCAAGGTGGCCTTGGAGGGCAAATCCTCTCATACGACCAAGGTGCGCGAGATCATCACCACCGACGTCGCCTCGCTCACGCCGCATGACACAGTTGAGGACGCCATGCGGCTGATGACGGAGAAGCACATCCGCCATCTGCCGGTGATTGAAGACGGTCACATGGTCGGCCTGATCTCAATTGGCGACATGGTCAATTGGATCATCTCCGCCCAAAGCGCCGCCATCGACCAAATGGAAGCCTACCTTTCCGGCCGGTGAGGTTTTGGCGCGGGCTCGTAGCCGCCGACGTGAGTCGGCGGATCTTCGTGAGTAAACGCTCCATGGTGCTTGGTCCGCCGACTTACGTCGTCGGCTACCAGATCAGGGCTGGATATTCACATCGGTCACGGCGCCCAGTGAGGCGGAGGTGACAGCGCTGGCGTATTTGGCTAGCACGCCCCTCGTGTAGCGCGGCTTCATCGGTTTCCAGGCGCGGCGGCGCGCTTGCATTTCCTTGGTTGAGATAGCCAGCGTTATTTCGCGTTCTTCCGCGTCAATTACAATTTTATCTCCGTTCTTAACCAGCGCCAGCGTTCCGCCGACGTATGCCTCCGGCGTGATGTGACCGACAACAAATCCGTGCGTGCCGCCAGAGAAGCGGCCGTCCGTGATAAGGGCGACGCTCTTGCCCAGACCTTTG
This sequence comes from Verrucomicrobiia bacterium, assembly GCA_036008545.1. Lineage (GTDB taxonomy): Bacteria > Verrucomicrobiota > Verrucomicrobiia > Limisphaerales > Palsa-1400 > Palsa-1400. The sequence continues at coordinate 25,204 of DASYNM010000179.1, read as the reverse complement.
CCCGTGATAGCGCTGGTGGGCGCGAGCATTTCGCGCATGCCCGGCCCGCCCTTGGGGCCTTCAAACCGGATGACGACGACATCGCCCGCCTTGATCGTTCCGTCCAGAATTTTCGCCAGCGCCTGCTCCTCGGAATTGAACACGCGCGCGACGCCCTCGAAGCGCGTCCCCTCCTTGCCGGTGATCTTGGCCACGGCTCCTTCCGAGGCGAGGTTGCCGCGCAGAATGACCAGGTGGCTGTCCTTTTTGATCGGGTTGTCCAGCGACCGGATGATTTCCTGACCTTGCGGATAAGGTTGAACATCGGCGAGATTTTGGGCCATCGTTTTGCCTGTCACTGTCAAGCAATCGCCGTGCAAGAGGCCGGCGTCGAGCAACGTTTTCATCATCGGCTGAATGCCGCCGATGGCCACCAGCTCCGACATAAGATAGCGTCCGCTCGGTTTCAAGTCCGCCAGCACCGGCACGCGCCGGCCCACTTTGGTAAAGTCGTCCAGGGATAATTTGACCTTGGCGGCGTGCGCGATGGCCAACAAGTGCAAAACCGCGTTGGTCGATCCACCCAGCGCGATGACAACCGTGATGGCGTTCTCAAACGCCTTGCGCGTCATGATATCGAGAGGCCGCAATCCGCTCTTGAGCAAGTCGAACACCGCCGCGCCCGCGCGCTGGCAATCCTCCTTCTTGGCCTTGGAGACGGCATTTTGGGCGGAACTGTTGGGCAGGCTCATGCCCAGGGCCTCGATGGCGCTGGCCATGGTGTTGGCCGTGTACATGCCGCCGCAGGAGCCGGGGCCGGGAATGGCGCAGGCCTCGATTTGCTGCAATTGCGCGTCGTCGATTTTCTTGTTTGCATGAGCGCCGACGGCCTCGAACACGGAGACGATGTCCAATTTGCGCGTATCGCCTGTCAAACATCCGGGCAAAATCGTGCCGCCATAGACGAAGACGGCGGGCCGGTTCAGGCGCGCGATGGCCATCAAAGCGCCGGGCATATTTTTATCGCAGCCGCCGATGGCGACCAGGCCGTCCATCCCTTCGCAGGCGGCAACGGTCTCGATGGAATCGGCAATGACTTCTCGCGAAACCAGGGAATACTTCATCCCCTCCGAACCCATCGAAATGCCATCGGACACGGTGATGGTGTTGAAAATGATGGCTTTGCCGCCCGCTCGATTTGCACCCGCCTCGGCCTCGATGGCCAATTGATCGATGTGGGCATTGCAAGGCGTGACCATGCTCCAGGTCGAAGCGATGCCGATGATCGGTTTCTGGAAATCCTCCGCTTTGAAGCCGACGGCGTAAAGCATCGCACGGCTGGGCGCGCGATTGGCGCCGTCCAGGACGATGCTAGAGTGAGGTCGAAGGCTGGCGCTGGTGGAGGCGGAGGACGATGCTTTTTTAATCTTCATAGCGATGCGGAATTAAAGAGCCAAACCGCGCGGCTGGCAAGCGGGCAGAAAAGGTGTCGTGCATTAACGCGCGCAAATCATCCTCTAAGCAAGTGTGCCTGGTAGGGACGCCGCGCTGCGGCGTCCGGTCGGCGCAGCAGCGCGCCGACCCTACCCCTCAGGCCTCTCGGAGCCGAGCCAAGAATCTCTCGCTGTAGCCCTGTTTGTGCAGCTTTGCAAAATCTACCAGTCCTTGCCTCGTGGGCAGCTTCTGTTTGACTGCTCTCAAAAGTTGCCCCGTAGCCCGATCAAGTAGCGCCCCGTCGGCCTCGCGGTTCAAGGGTGCAAATTTGCCTGCCGCTCCGTCGGCTTTCATTTGGCGGTCCCAGTCGTCATCGGTCCAACCGCAAAGTTTAGCAGTAATTTCCGCGCGTTCTTCAACAGAAAGCTTCTCGATGGCCGCCCTGATGGACTCAACCGCACTCGTGGCTCAGAATATGCCTTAAAGACGGATTGTTCGCAACGGAGATTTGCCTTTGTGCTATTGGGCCGTCCGTTTTGCGTTTGTCAAAACTCATTTCCGAAGGCACATTGTCCTCATGCGAAAGTTCGCGTCCCCTTATCCGTTGCTTTTGCTGGCGATCTGGACCGCCTGGCTGGTTACGGGCGATTACGTCGTGCTGGAAACCTCTACGCGCCAGGTCCTGGCCGGGCGGTTTGCAACGACGACTGGAGAAATCATGCACAGCGAATTGGGCCGTGGCGCGGCCCGGCGCCGCGGGCTGGACGTGGGCTACAGCTATGTGGTCAACGGGGTGAAATACACCGGGCTCCGCTACCGCTACGATGATCGCAACGGCGCCTTCGATTACAAAGCCGTTAGCTGTGCCTTCCCGCCCGGCTCCACGCAAACGGTCTATTACAATCCTGCCAACCCCGCCGATGCGGTGCTCGCGCCGGGCCTCAATGGCTGCGACCTTCTGTTGGCGCTTTTTGCGATTCCGCTCAACGTTGTCACCGTTATGATCTGGGGAGCCGCCATCCGGGCCAGGCGCGACCAACTCCGCCCCAGACCAGCCGGCGGGGTCCGAGTATTCCGTCATGGAGGTGAGACACGGGCGCGGCTGGCGGACTTCTCTCCGTTGGCGACGGGTTTTTTTGGGTTGGCGGCGGCCGCCTTCGCTGCCGTGTTCCCGCTCGTATTTGCCGCCGGTTTTGCACCCAGCTTGCATTTGATGTTCACCGTCCTGATTTTGGTTGCAGCGGTCGCGCTGGCGGCCTTCTTGTGGATGGCGCAACGCCACAGCTCCGGATGCTACGATTTGCGAATTGAACAAGCTTCCCACTCATTGCTCCTGCCCCCAGCCGCGGGGCGCAGGGAGCCCCTGCGAGTGCCTCGGAGCGAGATTGTGGCCGTTTCGATGCATCGGCGCGTGAGCCACAATCCCAGCGGCCAGCATTTTAGTTATGTGCCCGCGCTCGACTGCTCCTCCCCAAACACTGAACCGCAGCTTCTGGATTTGGTGAGCTGGGGCTGGACGGAGGGCAAAGCCAGCGCCTTTGCCGACTGGCTGAGCCAACAATTAGGCGTACCGTTTAAAGGCACAGAGGAGAAAATCCAGAGCGAAGCTTCATTGCTGCGCCGCTGACTGGAGATTTTCCCAAGATTGCTGGTTCCTGCCTCTTTTCCTACTCTTAATCGTAATTTTAATCTTAATCCTTTCGCTCCTCGAAGAGAGATTAGGATTAAAATTACGATTAAGATTAGGATCAGAAAAAAATCGTGCCTTAGACAGCATTTGTCCAAGCGACCGAGTTACGATCACCGTCATGAAACTTGAAAATCTTGACGAAAAACTGGCGCGCGGCGCCATCGTGATCGCGCGATTCGGAAAAGCGACCTTGATCAAACAGCCCAACGGCGCATGGCAATTGCAAGGCGGGTCTGCTGAGGACAGGCTCTCCGCGCGCGAATGGATCAGCCTCTTCCAGCATGAAGCCGTCGTGCCTTGCGGCTGATCGTAGGCAACTTCAAAGCTCCCCGGCGTCCTGCAAACGCTGGATTTCAGCCGTGTAGCCCTGTCGGAAGGTGGGATAGCGCAGCGGACAGCCCAGTTCCATGCGCAGCTTGCGGTTGCTCACTTTTTTATTGGTCACAGCGCGCTTGCGCGGCGCGGCTTCGTCCTCGCGCACAAACGGAGGCATGTTCTTGCCCAACGTCTCGGAGAGCCAGCGGAAGAAATGGATCTGCGGGACCGGCTCGTCGTCGGATGCATTGTAAATCTCGCCGGGGCGGCCGTTTTTGAGCGCGGTCAGGATGCAAGCGGCCACATCGTCCCGATGAATCATGTTGACAAGTCTTTCGCCGCGTCCGGGTATGCGGGCCTCGTCTTTAAGGTATTGCAAAAACAGATGGCCACGGCCCGGCCCGTAAATGCCGGCGACACGCAGGATGATGGCCGGAATTTTTTTGGTGCGGGCGGCTTCCAGCAGCAATTGTTCGGTGGCCACCAGCACCTGGCCCAGCTCGCTCCTGGGCTCGGCGGGACTGCTTTCCTTGACCAGCGAACCGTCGGTCTGGCCATAGACGCTGGTGCTGCTGGTATGGACCAATTTCTTGGGCGGCGACGCTTCCAGCCATTGCAGGATGTGGCGCATGCCCTCAAGGTAAATTTGACGGTAATCCTCAAGCCCGCCCTTGTTGGAAGAAACAGTATTGACAATCCAATCGAACGGCGCCGGCAGGCCGTCCAGGTCGGCCCGGCGGGTGATATCGGCGGCAAGAGGCTTGATGCCGCGCTCCTGCAAGGCCGGGGCCGTGCCGCCCGACCGCGTGAGGCCAAAAACTTCGTGGCCCTGGCGCGCCAATTCCGCTCCGAGCGGAAGCCCGACGTAGCCACAGCCGATAATCAAAACCCGCATGGCGGAGATTAAAGCATCAAGCGCGGGCAAGCCAAGATGGAAACGCTTCTGCGTAATGTGCCAGACGCGGCTCGGCCTTTGCAGCGCGGGCTTTCCGTAGCTGCGTAGAAGCCTGCTCTACAGAAACCGAAATGCGCGCGCGCTTTTAGACGGGCAAAATCTGTTGTTTGGCACGCCGCGTTTCTCGTTTAATCTGCGGCATGAAATGGGTCCGATGTTCTTGTGTTCTAATTATATTGCCGCTGCTAGCCGTTTCTTGTGGTTCGGTTCCCAGGGCCGCTCCTCCCTCGGAGCGTTTTGAATTTCACGAAACGGAAATGGGCGTGCCTTTTCGCATCGTCCTCTACGCCCCCTCGCAAAACGCGGCCCAAGCCGCGGCGGCGGCGGCTTTCCAGCGAGTCAAACAACTCAACGACATCATGACCGATTACGATTCGGACAGCGAGTTGAGCCGCCTATCGCTAACGTCCGGTCAGAACCAGTCCGTGCCGGTCAGTCCCGATCTCTGGACGGTGCTCGCGCGCGCGCAGGATTTGGCCGAGCGCAGCCAGGGCGCCTTCGACATGACCGTCGGGCCTTATGTCAATCTCTGGCGATTTGCGCGCACTCAGGGAAAACTACCCGAGCCCGCCCGCTTGGCGAAGGCCCGCCTGGCTGTCGGCTACGACAAGATGCAATTGGACCCCGCGCATCACACAGTCAAGCTGCTGGCGCCGAACATGCGACTGGACTTGGGCGGTATCGCCAAAGGTTACGCGGTCGATCAGGCAATAAAGTGTTTGACACGCCTCGGCGTGGCCAGCGCGTTGGTTTCAGGCGGCGGCGACATGGCCGTCAGCGATGCGCCGCCGGGAAAGCAAGGCTGGCGCATCGAGTTGCCGCCGTTGGACGCCAGCAACGCGCCACCCGCGCGCTTTGTGGTGTTGTCGCACGCGGGGATTTCCACTTCGGGCGATTTATTCCAGCGGCTGGAGATCAACGGCGTTCGCTACTCGCACATCGTTGATCCGCGCACAGGCGTGGGGCTGACCGATCACAGTCTGGTCACCGTGATCGCGCCGGATGATTTTATGGCGGACGGATTGACCAAGGTGATGAGCGTGCTCGATCCCAAAGCCGCGCTGAAATTCATCGCCAAAACTCGCGAAGTTGCCGTGCGGATCGTACGCAAGCCAGGGGACAAGATCGAGGTTTACGAATCCAAAGCATTCCATAAGTATTATGAATGACAGACGCAATTATCTTGGGCTTGCAATCGGGGCGCGTTCTGCAAATATCGCGCGCAGCATGAATATGAAAATCAAACTCGCCATCACTTTGAGCGCTTTCGGACTGATGCTGGCCGGACTCTCGGCTTCGGCCCAGGACGCGCCGCCTCCTAACAACTGGGACATCAGCAAAATCGATGTCAGCAAGCTTCCGCCCGCTTCCGATAAGCAGGACCTTACATTTGACAAGGATATTGCCCCTCTCTTCAAGGCCTCCTGCGTGCGGTGCCACGGCAGCCAACGGCCGCGACGCAACCTGCGCCTGGACACTCTCGAAGGCGTCCTGAAGGGCGGCGCGCAGGGAAAAATGGTTATTCCAGGCGATAGCAAGAACAGTCTCCTGGTGGCTGCGGCGGCGCGCATTGATGACAAAATTGCCATGCCTCCCAAACCCCGTGGACGTGGACCTGGTGGACCTGTTGGTCCCGGCGGCGGACCTCCCCCTGGCGCGCCGGGCGATGGCCCTGGAGCTGGCGGACCCCCTCCCGGAGGACCCGGCGGCCCGGCCGATAGCGGACCGGGCGGTGGTCCGGGTGGACCTGGTGGAGGCCCCGGAGGACCTGGCCGAGGTGGCCCGCCGGCGAAGCCTTTGACTGCGGATGAAGTTGGCCTGATCCGCGCCTGGATTGATCAAGGCGCCAAGTAAGCGCATTTGTCGGGCGGCACGGGCTGAACACGGTATTGAGTTTTTCTCCGTTTCATCCACCGTTGCGTCGTGCGCGGGCGATTGCTCATTCTTGCCGTATGGCTCTCGGCCAGTTTCATGGCTGGTCGAGCCAAGGGACAACCATTACCGAAGGTCGCGCTTCATCCGGTTTTTCCCAAGCTGGCATGCAGTAATCTTGTCTGGATGGAACAAGTCCCCGACGGCTCGGGCCGCTTCGCCATCGTGGGACAAGACGGGCGGGTTCTGCTCGCGCGCAAAGGCTCGGATGGTTCCGAGGCAAAGGAATTCCTCAACATCGAAGACCGCCAATTGCACGTTTCTTTGGAGCAAGGTTTGCTGGGCCTCGCTTTTCATCCCGGATTTAAAACCAACCGCCTTTTCTATCTTTTCTACAGCCGGCAAAATCCGCGCCGTAGCGTATTCAGCGAATGGAAAGTCTCTGCGGGCGATCCCGACAGCGCCGACTCGAATACCGAACGCATTCTGCTGGAAATTCCGCAGCCCTCCGAAGTCCACAAAGGCGGCCAGTTGTGTTTCGGCCGCGATGGTTTTCTTTACTTGAGCGTCGGCGACGGCGGCGGGCAGAACGATGAATTCGGCGCCGCACAAAATTGTTCGACGTTGCGCGGAAAAATCCTGCGCATCGACGTGAACAGCCGCTCCACCATCGGGCTGCACGGCGCGCGAGAGACGCTGCCCTACGGACTTCCCGCCGACAATCCGTTCATGCACGAGCCGGATTTTTGGGAGAACAGCGTGCGTAAGGAAATCTGGGCTTACGGCTTGCGCAATCCGTGGCGATTCAGTTGGGACCGCGAGACGGGCCAGATGTGGGCAGGCGACGTGGGCCAGGACAAATGGGAGGAGGTCGATTTGATTGTGAAGGCAGGCAACTACGGCTGGGGCATGCGGGAGGGCGCGCATTATTTCAAGCCCGGCCCGGAAGGCGCGCGCTATATCGATCCGGTCATCGAGTATCCGCACAATACAAACTTGCTTGCGGAGTCCGCGTTTGCGAAGCACAGCATCGGCGTGTGTGTGATCGGCGGCTATGTTTATCGCGGCGCCAAGCATCCGTCGCTGCGCGGCATTTACATCTACGGCGATTACGCGTTGGGCACCATCTGGGGGTTTCGTTACGCCGGCGGAAAAATTGTTGACTACGGCACGCTTCTGGAACAACCGAAAAACATCACTAGTTTCGCCCAGGATCTGGATGGGGAATTGTACGCGCTGACTTCGGACGGACATATTTTTGAAATAGGCGTTGCAGGGGAAGGCTCTGATTGAACAATGGACCAGATCGCCCGGAACCGAAACGGTTGCTTGCCCGGCGACGCGCAAGGAGCTATCTTGATCGCGTGAACGGCGCCCATGAAACCCATTAAATTCAAATTCAACGAGCTCAAGGCGGTTCAAGCGGCCGGTAGGCTTATCTCCCAGTGCGGCGGCGAAATGAACTACATGGCGCTGATTAAGTTGCTTTATTTGGTTGACCGAGAGAGCCTGCTGCGGTTTGGCCGGCCTGTCACGGGTGATGCCGTGGTCGCCATGAAACAAGGGCCGGTTTTGAGCGCCGTCTTCGACCGGGTTTCTCAACGCAAGCAGCACTTGCCGAAAAGCGCGTGGCACCAGTTCATTCCACGGCCCGCTCCCTACGTCTTCACGGTTCGTTTCAGCGGCCTGCCCGACACGAGTGCGTTGTCCGAGGCGGAAGTGGCGCTGATTGACGAGATTTACGCGAAACACCGGAATCTTACGGAGACCGGCCTGGTGGCTCTGACCCACAAGCTGCCGGAGTGGCGTGATCCGGGCGAAAGCTCCAAGCCGATTGCTTTCGAGGCCATTCTCCGGGCTGGCGGAAAAGGGGAGGATGAGATTCGAGCCATTCAGCGTGAAGCAGCGGCGGATGATTTCATGGATCGGACGTTGGCCGCGGTTTGACTTTCGCTGCACTAAAGTAGCCAGAAACATTTCCTTGCCGCGGTCGGCACGCTGCCGTGCTGTAATTTAGACTTCCGTTAGATGAAACAAGGCGAAACATTTCTTGGCGGTAGCGAGGTTCACGGGGAAGATCATCTCTGGCTGATCGTGAATGATCCGTCCGCTCACTCTGGCTTCGCGCTGATCGTCAACGTGAGCACCCTGCGCCTCAATGCCGAAACCACCTGTGTTGTCCAGGCGGGCGACCATCCGTTCATCAAGCACGACAGTTACGTTCGCTATGGAAGTGCCCGCAAAGTGAGAGTTACTGACTTGGCTGAGGCGGTCAAAAAAGGGCTACTTAAGCCCAATCAAGCCGCGAGCAAAGCATTTCTGGCGAAAGTCCGCGCAGGCGCCAAGGCCTCTCCGTTTTTGGCCACCGAATTGCGGGCCTTGCTGTGAGCCGCGTCAATCCAACGACCATTCAAGAGACTCCGGGACCATAGGTCACATTTCCTCCCCGGCGACTTCCAATATACTTCTTGCCTTGCAGGTCATTGGCATTTGCGTTGCTTTTATCTTTAAGCGGAACCGCCCGGTACACTCCCTGGTATCGAGTCCAACGATCATTTTTGATTTCGAACGTGGCCAGAATGATTCCACTCCCCTTTGCCACTGCCACTAAAAAGCGGGGAGCGCCTTTGTTCTTCTTCCACAGAGCGACTCGATCTCCTCTAAATTGCCAATACTTCCGCGCCCGCTCGGCTAGCTTGGAGGAAACCCAGGCCGAATTAGGAGCTACTCGCCCAGAACCATCCCTGAGCACGTCTGGAGCAATGGTGACGATAATTGCGTGCCGAATAACCTTTAACTTCGCGTCAACAAATGGAAATGGATAGCGAGGAGCGAATCTCCTTTGATAGGAAATTTGCCTGTTAGCGAGCACTTGTCTATTTCCAAGGAGATCGACGATGCGGATCGCCGTCGCCTCGGCAATCAGCGCGTCATTCGTCGAGGAAAATGGCGTGGACTCCCACTGCGCCATATCCGGCGACTTCATCAGGCGCTCATAATCAGTATTGTGTGGGTGCTCGATTCTGGGGTCAGGTCCCTTGCCAATATAGGCGAGGCCGAGCTTCACACTCCTTATGAAGTAAACTCTATTTTTCATAATCGATTCAGTGCGCACACAGGTGCCACGGGTCTGCGCTTTTAACCCGTTACTTCGGCGAGGCGGGTTCGCCTTCGACGTTGCCTTCTTCCTTCTCTTCGCTGATGACGGGGGCGATGCCTTGCAGTTTGTCCGGGCTATCCAAATCAATCAACTTGACACCTTGAGTGTTGCGACCGGCTTCGCGGATGTCGCTCACGCGCGTCCGCACCATCTGGCCGGCCACGGTGATCAACATGATTTCGTCGGCATCCTTGACCGTGAGCGCGCCGACGACTTTGCCGGTGCGATCGGTCGTTTTCATGGTGATGATGCCTTTGCCGGCGCGGGATTGGATACGGTACTCGGAAAAATCGGTGCGCTTGCCAATGCCGTGCTCGCCCGCCACCAGCAAAGTCGCGTCGGGCACCACCACCGCCAGAGCCACGACGGCGTCGGACGCTTCCAGGCTGATGCCGCGCACGCCGCCCGCAGGCCGGCCCATGACGCGCACTTCCTCCTCGGAAAAACGGATGCTCTGGCCTTCGCTCGTGATCAGGACGACCTCGTCGTGACCGCCGGTGAGCTTCACGTCGATCAGCGTGTCGCCGGATTCGATGCCGATGGCGATGATGCCGCCTTTGCGGACATTGCCGAAATCTTCCAGGCCCGTTTTCTTGACAGTGCCTTTCCGGGTGGCGAAGAAGACGAAATTGGGCTGCGACCAGGTGATGTCTTCCTTATTCGGGCCGGTCTTGGAGACGATGCGGATAAGGGCGGCGATTTTTTCGTCGGCCTTCAATTCGAGCAGATTGGCGATGCTGCGGCCCTTGGCGGCGCGGCCCATGTCCGGCACCTCATGCACGCGCTCGACGTAGGCGCGGCCAGTGTTGGTGAAAAACATCAGGTAATCGTGCGTGCTGGCGGTGAAAAGATGCTCGATGAAATCCTGAGTCTCGCCCGGCGTGGCGGCGGAAGTCTCGCGCGTAGCCATGCCGATGACGCCCTTGCCGCCGCGGCGCTGGGCGCGATAGGAGCTGACGTTGGTGCGCTTGATCAGCCCGGCGTGGCTGATGGTGATGATGACCCCTTCGTTGGCGATCAAGTCTTCGATGGCGATTTCGCCTTCCTCAGGCGCCAATTCGGTCATGCGCGGCGTGGCGTGCTTTTCCTTGATGGCCTGCAATTCGGCCTTGATGATGGCGAAGACGCGCGCTTCCTTGGCCAGGATGTCCAGCAAATCCTTGATGCGCTCGAGCAATTCCATGTATTCGGCGCGGACTTTATCGACTTCCAATCCGGTCAATTGATAGAGGCGCAATTCGAGGATGGAGTTGGCCTGGGCCTCGGTGAAAGAGTAGCGGCCACTGGTCAGGCGGGCCTCGCTGCGAATGATCAGGCCGATGCGCTCGACTTGTTGCCGGGTGAAATCGAAGGCCAGCAGCTTGATCCTGGCCTCTTCGCGGTTGCTGGATTCGCGTATGATGCGAATAAATTCGTCCAGATTGGAGAGGGCGATGAGATAGGCTTCGAGCGTTTCCGCGCGCTCCTCTGCCTTGCGCAACTCAAAGCGCGTGCGGCGAATGACGACCTCGCGCCGGTGCTCGATGTAGCATTGGATGAGCGCCTTGAGACCGAGCGTTTTGGGGCGGCCATGATCGATGGCGACCGCGTTAATAGCAAAACTGGTCTCCAACGCCGTGTGCTCGTAGAGATTATTGATGACAACTTTGGGCAGCGCATCCCGCTTGATTTCGATGACGACACGCGTATTTTCATCCGATTCGTCACGGACGGCGGTGATGTCCGGAATGACTTTCTCGTTGACAAGCGCGGCGATGCGCTCAACCAGCACGGCGCGATTGACGTTGTAAGGAATGGCCGTGATGACAATTTGTTCGCGCCCGCCCTTCATTTCCTCCAGACCGACTTTGCCGCGGATTTTGACCGCGCCGCGACCGGTATCGAAATACTGCTTGATGCCCGCCAATCCGCAGATGGTGCAGCCAGTCGGAAAATCCGGCCCCTTGATGTGCTGCATCAATTGCTCCACGGAGATTTCCGGGTTGTCGATTTGCGCACAGATGCCGTCGATCACCTCGCCCAGATTGTGCGGCGCCATATTGGTGGCCATGCCGACAGCGATGCCGGTGCCGCCGTTGACCAGCAGGTTCGGGAAAGCGGCGGGGAAAACAGTCGGTTCCGTCAAACGCTCGTCGTAATTGGGGACGAAATCGACCGTGTCCTTCTCCATGTCCTCCATCAAGGCGGCGCCGAGATGAGTCATGCGCGCCTCGGTGTAACGCATGGCAGCGGGGGAATCGCCCTCGACGGAACCAAAATTGCCCTGGCCGTCCACCAACGTTTCGCGCATGGCCCACGGCTGCGCCATGTGAACCAGCGTCGGATAAATCACGGCCTCGCCGTGCGGATGAAAGTCGCCGCTCGTATCGCCGCAAATTTTCGCGCATTTGTAATGCTTGCGGCCCGGATAAAGATTCAGCCGCTGCATCGCAAACAAAATGCGGCGTTGCGAGGGCTTCAATCCGTCCCGCACGTCCGGCAGGGCGCGCGAAATGATGACCGACATCGAATAATCGAGGAACGAATTCTTGATCTCGTCGGCGACATTGATCTTCTCGACCTTTTCGTTGGCGGCGTAAAAAGGCGTGCTGCCGGACGGGGGCTGGTTTTCCGGGCCGCCGGGTTTGTTCTGATCCTTATCCTCAGGCATGGGCAAATTCCTTTGAAATCGTTGGATGACGCCCCCTCGCCCCGCCGAGCGGGGAGAGGGTTAGGGAGAGGGGCACTCTGCGGACGAACCTCCTCCCCGTGAACTTCCCATCGAAAAAGGAGCCTCCTCTCCCCGACCCTCTCCTCCACAAGCATGTGGAGGAGAGGGAGATGGAACGACGCCAAGAGTTCATGGGTTCAATGTGCGAATGTGTTCGGGGAATTCTCACCCCGGCCGTCTCCTCCGCAAGTGTGCGGAGGAGAGGGGGATGGACTAAGTCATCAAAAAGTGAAACGCGCTCCGCAGGCATGGCAACTACACATCAAGGTTGCGGACGTTGAGCGCGTTGTCCTCGATGAATTGGCGGCGCGGCTCGACCTCGTCGCCCATCAACTTGGAGAACATTTCCTCGGCTTCGACGACGTTGGTCATGTCGATGCGCAGGAGTTTGCGATTTGCGGGATCCATCGTGGTCTCAAACAATTCCTTGGCGTTCATTTCGCCCAGGCCCTTGAAGCGTCCGATCGTAATGCCGCGCTTGCCGGCTTCCTTCACGCCGGCCAGGATTTCGGCGATGGAAAAAAGCGGCTTCACAGTAGCGCGCTCGCCTTCGCCTTCCACCAGTTCAAAAAGGGGATGATCCTGGGCGGCATAATGTTCGACGTTCAAGCCCTTCTGCCCCAGCTTGGCCAGCAATTCCATGACCGACTTGCTCTCGTGCAGCTCGACGTGCTTGGCGCGCCGCGTGTTGCCGTTGCGCCCCGGTTTGTCGGCTTTTTCGATCAAGCTGGTGTCGGACTCCTCCCCGAAAAGTTTCAAATCGGTGTTGGCCGCGCCAAACTCGCGCAATTCCTCCTCGGTGTGGAAGTAATAAACCGATTCATCGTTGCCGTCGCGCACCTTGACCAAGTGCCGAGGCAATTCGTGCGTGGTTTTGTGGCGGCACTCGATATAATCGCCAAAATTGCCGCCGTGACGGCGCAGCGACTGCACGTATTTGTCCAAGGATTCGAGCAGCTCCAGGATTTCGGCCAATTGCTTTTCCGACATCTCCCGCCCGGTCGCCAAGTCGCGCAGACGAACCTCTTCCGTGCCTAGTTGGATGAGGATTTTGTTCATTTGCCCGTCGTCATCGACGTATTCGACCCTCTTTTTCCGGGTCAGCTTGTAAAGCGGCGGCTGGGCAATATAGACGAAGCCCTGCTTGACCAATTGCGGCATCTGCCGGTAGAAAAATGTCAACAATAACGTGCGGATGTGCGAGCCGTCCACGTCGGCATCGGTCATGATGATAATCTTGTGGTAGCGAAGCTTCTCCAGGTCGAACGCCCCTTCGCCTTCGCCGTCGCCGATGCCCGTGCCGATGGCGGTGATCATGGTGCGGATTTCAGTGTTTTGCAGCACCTTGTCCAGGCGCGCCTTCTCCACGTTGATGAGTTTGCCGCGAATGGGCAGGATGGCCTGGAATTTCCGGTCGCGCCCCTGCTTGGCGGAGCCGCCGGCGGAATCACCCTCGACGATGTAAAGCTCGGTGTTGGCGGGATCGCGATCGGAGCAGTCGGCCAATTTGCCGGGCAAACCGCCGCCGGTCAGCGCGCTCTTGCGCACCGTTTCGCGGGCTTTGCGCGCGGCTTCGCGGGCGCGCGCGGCCATCAGGCTTTTGTCGATGACCTTGCGGGCGACGGGCGGATTGGCGTCGAAGAAACTCATCAGTCCCTCGTACACAATCGACGAGACGATGCCGTCGATTTCCGTGTTGACGAGTTTGACCTTTGTTTGCGATTCGAAACGCGGGTTGGGCAGCTTGACACTCAAGACGCAAACCAATCCTTCGCGCACGTCATCGCCGGAAATGGCCGGGTCCTTTTCCTTGATCAAATTATTAGCGCGGGCGTATTGGTTGATCGCGCGCGTCAGGGCCGTGCGGAAGCCGGTCAGATGGGTCCCGCCGTCGGGGTTGGGAATGGAATTGGCGAAGCAAAGGATTTGATCGGTGTAACTGTCGTTATATTGCAGGACGCAATCGATCAGCACTTCGTCCTTCTGCCGCGCCAGCACGATGGGCTTGGGATGGAGCACGTCCTTGTTGCGACCCAATTGCCTGACGAATTCCTCGATGCCGTCGCGGTAAAAGAACCGCTCGGACTTGTTCTCGAGCCGCTCGTCGTTGAGCGTGATTTCAATGCCGGGATTCAGGAAAGCCAGTTCGCGCAGGCGGCTGGCCAGGATGTCGAACTTGAACTCGGTCGTTATCGTGAAAATGGTCGCGTCCGGCTTGAAGGTGATGAGCGTGCCGGTGTGCTTGGACTTGCCGATGACCTCCAGCTTTTGTTTGGTCACGCCGCGTTCGAAGGCCATATAATAGACCTGGTTGTCGCGCGAAACTTCGACCTTGAACCAGTCGGAGAGGGCGTTGACGCATTTGGCGCCGACGCCGTGCAAGCCGCCCGAATACTTGTAGGCGCCCTGGCCGAATTTTCCGCCCGCGTGCAGATTGGTCAACACCAATTCCACCGCCGGCATTTTCCATTTCGGGTGCATGTCCACCGGGATACCGCGGCCGTCGTCGCGAATGGAGACGGAGCCATCGACGTGGATGGTGACATTGATGTTTTTGCAATAGCCGGCCAGATGCTCGTCGATGGAATTGTCCAGCACCTCGAAAACGCAATGGTGCAACCCGCGTTCGTCGGGGTCGCCGATATACATGCCCGGGCGCTTTCGGACCGCCTCCAAGCCCTCCAATTTATCGATTTTGGAGGCGTCGTATTTCTCTGCCGGGTTCGGTCCCGTGCCTGAATTTTCACTGTTCTTATCGTCCATTATAGACCTTGAAAAAGACGCGCGTGGGCGGGATTTTACCTGCCTCGCGCGACATCAAAAAAGGTAACGGAAATGGGGTTTGGAGACAACATTTAAATGAAGGTATTTTTGGGCAAAAAACACCATTAGTTGGGGTGAATTCCGGTCGATCATGCTATTTATTGTGGCTCCAGCCCTCTTGACGAAGGCCTTGTTTTGCCTGTGCTGCAGGAGCAGACCCTGCCACCGAGGAAGAAGTTTTGCTCGCCAATTGAGCGCTAGCAAGTTAGAATCCAAACATGCAAACTTGGTTGTCCGACAGAATCGTTTTTGATCCCGCTGTTTGTCATGGCAAGCCCGTCGTCCGTGGAACGCGTGTCTTGGTGGCCAACGTCGTCGGGTCCGTGGCTGCCAGAGAGGCCACGCCAGAGATTTTGCAGGATTACCCTTCCCTCACGGAAGCGGATATTCAGGCGTGCCTTGAGTTTGCAGGCCGATTGACAGCCATGGAAAGCATGGAGGCTGAATCCGCCGCGAGATGATATTTTTTTCTCGTGGAGTCTTTCGACGATTTCCCATTTGATTTGTTGGTTAGGGCTTTAGAGGCACAACCGCGCGGTCCGAGGACGAGATTTTTCTAAAGGCTCCGTCGCCTCTCCAATTATAGTCGATGAGGTACGTTCTCTTGCCGTCTTTGCTTGTGCGGAATGAAAGTTGTTCATCCTCGTTGACCGAGCGGAATAAAAGGGGGGCGACCTCAGTTAAGCGCATCGGGTTGTCACGGGCTGGCGGGCACTCGACTTCGATGCCCCTTATGTCCTTCACATATCGGACATAGACGTAATCTTCTTTGGATAGTTTCGTGCCGCGAGAAAGCGTCCGGTCGAGCACGTACGTGCCAACGACTGACTGAATATCTGCCATGCCCGCAGCGGCTGTGACAGAAGCTTTTGCAGGATTGGCAATTTCGGCTTCGTGGCCTGAAAGCCCGTCCAGAAGGTCGGCCAACTGAAACACGCGCGCGTCCGGCAGGTTTTGGGCTGAGAAAACCGCGATCTGGCGACTTACGGAAATGCTCAGGACACTTTGGAACCCGAAAGCGCTTCCAATATGAAAGAGGTAAGGCTCCTTCCCGCGGGGATGTGTCTCGTAAACAAATCCGCAGGTCCACTGCACCCCCAGGCGCGCATCATCAGCGTACTGAGGTTCGTGCATCAGTTTCGCGGTCTCCGGTTTCAGGAATCCCTTGCAATTTGAGAGGTGACAAATCATTAAGCGGGCCATATCGCTGCCGGTGGTCAGCACTCCAGCCGCAGGATCAAGGTTTGTGTAACGAAAGGGGATCGCTTGGTGGCCTGAATTTCCGTAGGTATATGCCACCGCCAAGTTCGCTCGTTGCTCCTCAGTCACAGCATAGCAGGTCTGGTTCATACCCAGCGGACGCATGACACTTTGCAGCATTGCCTCCTCAAACCTGGTTTTGGACGCCAGCTCAACCACGTAACCAGCAAGCGTAATCCCGTGGTCCGTGTATAAAACCGACTCGCCTGGCTCTTGCCAGCGCAAAGGCAGGCATTTTTGGAGATACTGGCCCAAGGGCAACAACTGTCCTGGATCCGTTGGCGGCGAAATATCGAGGTCGCGGATGCCAGCGGTATGCGTCAGCAAAGCTCTCAGCGTGACCGGCCCGTACGCTTCGTGATCCAGTTCCAAACCGACCGCCGCGAGGCGCGGTCGAACATCTTCATTCACGTCAATGAGGCCCGCGTCCACCAACCGCAGCACGGCCATCGCGTTGCAGACCTTGGAAACCGACGCGATGCGGAATAGCGTTTTGTCGGGGTCGACAGGCGTATGTCGCTCGAGGTTCGCGAATCCGTAACCCTTATTGAAGATGACTCGATCGCCGTTGACAATGGTGACCACAGCCCCTGGCACGTGGGCCTCCTGCATCCGGTTGGTGACTATACGATCAACAAACGCTTGCAAGGCGTTCTCATCCCCGAGCAGATTCGTGGATGCTGTCGGTTCGCTTGCGTGCGCTAGGCATGTGATAGCGCCAAGGAAGATGAGACCTATGATGAAGCCGTGGCCGTTTCGATTGCTCTTCATTCAATAATAGGACACCGGCGGATGTTCCATTTGTATGCCTGTGCGCCTAAAATATTATTAGCATATTATTATCGAAAGTCTGACGAACTCATTACGCGCAACACGTGGCACTTCGAGGATTTGGCCGGAGATTTAACTTGGCCCTAACGTTGATTTCTTGCGAGTCGCCGTAGATTCGATCGCCGCTGTCTCGCCCCTCACGCCTTCTGCGCCAAAAGCGACCCATCCTCGACTTCCCCAGGCGCCTTCTCGACTTGATGCTCGTCCAGGACCAACACGCCGTGCGGCGGCAGGTCGTAATTACCGCTGAACGTGCGCTCGGTCAGGAAATCGTGCATTGGTTTGTAGAAGGTGATGCGCACGGGGGTGTTTTGATGGTTGAGCAGGAAAAATATCTTCGTGCCTTGCTTCTGTCGCATGCTGACCTCCACCGTGTCGGGCACTTTGAGGAGCATTTGCAGCCCGCACAGGTTCCTCAACCAATTGACCAGGTCGTAATAAAATGCCTGCTGCGAAACCGTCCCGATGTAAATCGCTTTGCCCAGGCCAAAGTTATTGATCGTCATGGCCGGACGCCCCGCGTAGAAGTCCTTGTTGAAAGTCGATAGAATCTGGCAACCGTTAGGCTCGATCACGTCGCACCACAATCGCGCCGTGTGCAAATGGCTCGTCACGAACTGGCCTTTGAATGCCAGATGATTCTCATCTTCCGGCGGCAACGGATCGAACTCCGTCACCTCCATCCCGAACAAATCGGTCAGGTCATGCGGAAAACCGGTGTCGGCGGCGATGTGATGTTCATCCACCAACCCGGTATTGCACGTGCCCACCAAGGTGCCGCCGTTCTGCACGTAAAGTTTCAGGGCGTCGGCCTCACAGCCCGTGAGCAGGCACAACGAAGGCGCAACGACCAGTTTGTATTTCGACAAATTCTCATGAGGCCGGGCGAAATCCACCGCGATGTTGCGGTCATGCAGGGCCGTGTAAAAGAGTTGGATATGTTCGCGCAGCGAAAAGTACTTGTTGGGCTGGCGCGGCAGGCCGAGCGTCCAGTCATTGTCGTGCGTGTAAAGAATGCACGCTTCGGCCGGTACGGTCGTCCCTTCCAAGGCCGGCGCCAGGCGCTTGATTTCCTGCCCGATCTGGCTGATTTCCTTGTAAAGACGATTGTCGCCGCGCCCGCTGTGCGTCAATACTCCCCCGTAAAATTTCTCCTGCCCGATGCGCGGCTGCCGCCAAAAAAAGTAGAGCACGCCGTTGGCCCCGCGCGAAATGGTCTGGTAGGTGAACATGCGCACCACGCCCGGCCGCACCAGCGAATTGACATCCTGCCAGTTGACGTGCCCGGCCTTCTGTTCGATGACCCAAAACCCACTCTCCACCGAGGGTGTCCGGATGTTTTCCTTTTTGAGCGAGCGCAGAAAATCGACTTCGCAGGCGTTCTCGGCCGACTTGGATTTAACGGTCGCGTTGCTGTTGAGCGAAGCAAAATCGAGCACATCGGCCACGTCGAACAAATCGATCTGCTGCCCGAACGCGCGCATATTGGTCGTCACGGGCGCCTGGGGCGAAAGTTCGTGCAGCAATTCCGCCTGCATCCGGACGAACGCCACAATGGTGTCGCTGCAAAAACGCCGCCAATCCAGCACCAGGGCCGGATTATGCGGAGCCGGCGCCACACGCGGCATCGGCACATGCGCCCAGTCCCCGACGGTCTGGCCCCAGAAGCGCATGCCCATCATGTCGTTGAGGCGCTCGATCGTTTCGTATTTCGCCTTCAGCCACAGGTGCCAATCGCGCTGCGTTTCCGCATTGAACGACGGTTGCGTCGAGTGCATGCCGACGTTGTTGTCGATCTGCCAGGCGACCAACTGCGGGTGTTTGCCCAGGGCCTCGGCCATGGCGCGGACGATTTTCTTGGAGTAATCCCAATAAAGATCGCTGTTAAGACAGCAGGCGTGCCGGGTGCCTTCGCACAGCGGCAGGCCCCTTTCATCGGTCGGGAGAATTTCCGGATGCTTTTTGGTCAGCCAAATCGGCGGCGCGGCGGTCGGCGTGGCCAGGACTACTTTGATGTCCTCCTTGCCCAGCAGGTCCATGAGGCGTTTGAGCCAGGCAAAATCGAATTTTCCCTCGCTGGGCTCGCACAAGCCCCAGACAAATTCCCCTACGCGAACGATGTTCATCCCGGCGGCCACCATCAATTCGATGTCCTCTTTCCAGCGGGCTTCCGAATCTTCGGCAGTGCCCGCGTAAGGGTGGACCCAATGTTCCGGGTGATAATCGGCTCCGAAATACATAACAAGTTTGTTTCAACCTGCTGACGTCACCGGCTGTGCTTGTGCGGACTTTAACCCTTTTCGGGGCGACGTTGCAAGCAAAAGCAGCAAAAAGTTTTGGAAATTTGGGCGGCGGGCTGAGGGGACTTTTTCGCCACGAAGAACACGAAGAAGCACGAAGTTCTGAAAAAGGCTGAAATGAAAGACAAGATGACAGGATTTGCAGGATAAGCCGCTGTATTCAGAGGACGTCCGGCCCCCCTCGACATCTTGTTCATCCTGTCAAAAATGTCTTTTCTTCCTTCGTGCTTCTTCGTGCTCTTCGTGGTGAAAATTGGCTTTCAGCCTGGCGGCCTCGCGTCTCGGCGACTTTGCGTTAATCGGTCTTCACGTCACCCCATCAAACAAAAAGTTTGCGGACTTGCCAAAGCTACCCTATCTCCGCCAACCATGAGCATGTAAATGAAATTGATTAACGACAGATTTCACGTCATCGGCGGCACGCCAGTTTCCGGCGAAGTCGTCCCCCAGGGCAACAAGAACGAAGCCCTCCCCGTCTGCGCGGCCGCTTGCCTGACCGACGAGCCGGTGGTGCTGGAGAATCTTCCGTCCATTGCTGACGTCGTGGTCATGCAGGAAATTCTG
This sequence comes from Verrucomicrobiia bacterium, assembly GCA_036008545.1. GTDB lineage: Bacteria > Verrucomicrobiota > Verrucomicrobiia > Limisphaerales > Palsa-1400 > Palsa-1400. The sequence goes on along the minus strand of DASYNM010000179.1, from coordinate 5,311 downwards.
CGCGCCTTGGGAGTCAAGGTCGAAACTTCCGGTCGTTCCGTCAAAGTCCACGCCGCCAAAGATCCGAAGTCCGATCTCCCCGCCGCGCTCTGCGCCCAACTTCGCGGCGCCGTGACCCTGGCTGGCCCGATTCTCGCGCGCACGGGACGCGTCTTCCTGCCCAGGCCGGGCGGCGACCGCATTGGCCGGCGTCGCCTCGACACCCATATCCTCGCTCTCCAGGCGCTCGGCGCGAAGGTGATCACTCATGACGACGGCTTTGAGTTAAAGGCCCACCGCCTCAAGGGCGCGGACGTGCTCCTCGACGAAGCCTCCGTCACCGCCACCGAAAATGCCGTTTGCGCCGCTGTGCTGGCCGACGGCCAAACCATCCTCCGCAACGCCGCCGGCGAACCCCACGTTCAGGGCCTTTGCCGCATGTTGGTGCAAATGGGCGCGAAGATCGAAGGCATCGGCTCCAACATTCTGCGCATCAAGGGCGTGGGCAGCTTGCGCGGCACGCGGCATCGGATCGCGCCGGATTACCTGGAAATCGGCAGCTTCATTTCCGTCGCAGCCGTGACTGGCGGCAAGCTCTTGATCAAGGATGTCTGCCACGACGACCTGCGCATGATCCTGCAAGTCTATGGCCGCCTCGGCGTCGAAGTGGTGGCCAAGGGCAACGATTTGCTGGTGCCGGCGGGCCAGGCCCTGGAGATTACCCACGACCTCGGCGGCGCCGTGGCCAAGATCGACGACGCTCCGTGGCCGGGCTTCCCGGCGGACATGACATCCATCGCGCTGATCACGGCCACCCAATGCCGCGGCACCATCATCATTCACGAAAAGATGTATGAATCGCGCCTCTTCTTCGTGGACAACCTGATCGCCATGGGCGCGCAAATCATTTTGTGCGACCCGCACCGCGCGGTGGTCATCGGCCCGGCCAAACTGCGCGGCTCGCGGCTGACCAGCCCGGACATTCGCGCCGGCATGACCATGCTCATCGCCGCCCTCTGCGCCGAAGGCGAATCGGTGATTCAGAATATTGGGCAAATCGACCGCGGCTTCGAGCGCATCGACCAACGCCTGCGGAGCCTCGGAGCGAAGATTCAGAGGAAAGGTTAGGCGATTCCTCCCTCAAGGTTTTCGCACTTAAGGCATATCGGCCTCCCTCCTCGAATCTCTGCGAACTTTTACGCGGACAATTCCAATACTTTTAGAACTGAGCCTTTTGCCTTCAAATTTCAAGGCCAAGAAGCCCAACTTGGACTGACGCCCAAATGCAATCGAATTGGTTTGCTTTTTGCGATGCGTGTGTAGGAATGGAGGAACAAATAATCTTCACATGCAAAATCATGAGCAAGCGGAAAAGAAGCGCAAGCTGACGTGGCACAGCATTTACCGTTGGCGAGGCTGGAAATGGAGCGTTTGTCCCATGAAATGGTTTCTCGTAATTGCCTCATGCTATATTGTGCTTGGGTCTGTAATGTACCCTGATTGGTGGAGGGCGTTTTTTTGGGAGGGTGGGGTTGTCGATTCGGCGCACCTCGAATTAGGATGGCAAACAGTAAAAGAATACTTTGGGCAATTTTGGCCATTCGGCGGCTTGGGGGTCTTGGCCTGTGTCGTCATAATCGTCAGGGCGATTCTCCTGTATGGAAAACATGGTATAGACTCGTGGCGCACGTGGATACCTTGCCCGAAGCCGAGCCACAAGCTGGTCGCATACTTGTTATTGTTGGCGGTTGCCGTATCAGGAGGATTGTACTTTCGACATCCGGTTGAAATGAGCGCGTTTTGGAGCGCGAAAGATCAGCAGCGTCTTTGGGCCCACGTTCAAGACCAATTAAAGATTTTGGCGGAGGGCAAATTGCCTGACCAGTTCGCGCCCCCTGAGAGTGGAGTGTATCTTTACCTGAATGACGATTGTATATTACGGCAATATGAGGCACTTTCACCCCCACTAACTGTTCGCGAAATCAAGGACAAGACCTCGCACTCGAAAGATCTAGAAATTGATGCGAAAGTTGCAACCGGGCGAATGGGAGTCGCCGGGGAGACTGAAGTGATTTCAGCAGCGCCCCAGGTATCGGCTCCGTACGCCGCGGGCCAATTGATAAATGCGATGCATAAATCCGAAAATGTCGTTCGATTGAATACAGCAGGCCTTTCCCAGAGCAATTACATTGTAACTATCGCATCTCAAAATGGAGTTACCCTTACGGAGGACCAGAGACAAAAACTATCCGAAGCTGACCACCAGCGGTATGAAAAGGACATCCTAAAGGGGGACAAACCAAGTCTATTTTTCTATGAAGGGCCAGTCAAAATAGTTCGAGGCACCAATACGACCGAGCTCGTATTTGATATTGCCGGAGTGATGCCACTCCACTGCAAAGGACTGCTAAAATCGGAGTTTTTGCACCAACATTTAGCTTTGGCTGTAGCTTATGCACATCCGGAAAGCGAGATTGCCAGTATCAAAGTCTATGGCTTTATAGAAGAACGAAGGCACGCTCAACCTGATCGACTTGAGGTCGATATCACGCCATACGCAATTTGGTAATTAGCATCGTCAAAGGTCAAAGAGGTCAAACCATAGTTTTGTCCAATTTGCAAAACCACTCCACTTCTGAAAGCCGGGTTCACCACGAAGGGCACGAAGAGCACGAAGTCAAATACAAAATTGGTAGGGCGAGACTCCGTCGAGCCGTGACATATTCTGCACAATCGAGCCACGGCTCGACGGAGTCTCGCCCTACCGTCAAGGATGTGCCACTCAAGAGACTCGAAGCGAATTCAAGGCGCGGTTCTCAAGCCGTCAATCCATCCTGTTCATCTTGTTAATCCTGTCAAACCTTGGTGTTCTTCGTGTTCTTCGTGGTTAAAGACTTGCCAGAGCGCCTGTATGAGCCGATATTGCGAACGCATGAACGAACTGGTTTTTGAAGTGACGCAGGAGGAAGACGGCGGCTTTTGTGCCGAGTGCCTCTCCGAAAACATCTTCACCCAGGGCGACTCCTGGGCGGCGTTGCGTCAGAACGTCCAGGAAGCCGTGCGCGCCTTTTACTTTGACCAGCCACAAGCGCCCAAGCAAATCCGGCTGCACCTGGTTCGGGACGAAATTTTGACCGGGGCATGAAAGTTCCCCGGGACGTAAGCGGCGCGGAACTGATTAAATCGCTCTGCCGCGATTGGGATTATCAGATGGTAAACCAGGAAGGCAGCCACGTCATTTTGCAGACCAATACCCCAGGTCATCAAAGGCTGTCGGTTCCTAACCACAAACCGCTCCGCATTGGCACGCTCAACGCCATTCTCAAGACCGTAGCTGCTCATAAACGTGTGGATCGTCAGGCGTTGCTCGATTCGCTGCGGTAACGCGGGAGGTTGAGGCGGGAGGCAGGTGTCCTCACGATCGACACAAATTCACAATCAATCTCAAACGTGGATAGGTTAAAGGAGTCAAACCAAACTTTTGTTCAATTTGGAAAACCCAAACCACTCCACTTTTGAAAGCCAGGTTCACCACGAAGGGCACGAAGAGCACGAAGTCAAATACAAAGTCGGTGGGGCGATACTCCGTAGAGCCCTGAGTAGATTGAAGGGACAGATTTAGTCACGGCTCGACGGAGTCTCGCCCTACCGTGGAGGATTTGTCGGAGCAATTCTGAAGGAATTGAATCATTCAGCCCAGCGTTGCGAGCAGCGAGCTACGCTGGGTTCGAGTCAATAAGAATCACAACCCTGAATGGGTTGAATCAACGCGAATGAAGAACCGATATTCAACACTTTCAGCGTTGAGGATTTTAATTCTCGCCACCCAGAGTAGGTCCTCGCGGCGTCGGGCCAACCCTGGGCTGAATGATGCAATCCTTTCAGGATAAGCGCGCGCAAAAGTGTCAGAACTTATCGTCAGGGTTTTTGGTCCAACCACGCCTTGAGTTCGGCGACCTCGCTGGGAGTCAGGCGGCGCTTGGGCGGCATGTATCCGAAGTCAACAAGAACTCGAATGGGATGCGAATGGACCCGGAACAGCGCTGAGCGAGAACCATCCGTTTCATGACATTTCGCGCAGAATCGCAGCGCGAGCGGCTGGCCATAGTCGGGCGGGGTCTCGCTCTGCGGGAAGTGAAAACGCGAGAGCGGTTGCTCGGCGATGTGTTGGCTGATGGCGGCTGCAAGGGGCGGATCGCTGACAAGGTCGGCCCGCGCCGGGTGGATGGCCAGCGGCCCGGAGGAATGGCATTTGTAACAACTGGCGCCTTCAAATTTAACTCCCTCGCCATTGAGATCGGCAAAATAATCCAGAGGCGGGTCAGTCGTGAGGTCTTGCACAATGGAAAAATAGCCCCAGTCCTTGTCGGTGGAAGTCTTCTGCACCAGCAAATACACACGGGCCACCGCATTGGAAAACGCAGAAACATGATTGAGCATAGGCCGTCGAATCACATTTTCCTGCGTGCTGATTAACCCCGCGTCGGAAATCGGAATGGCGGCCCCTTCGTCAAAGAGCCGGCGCACTTGCATCATGTAGTCCTTCACTTCCTGCTCGCTCAGGCCATGGACATCGGCGCGCTGATGCGGCGGCAAGGTCACGACGGGGCAAGTCCACTTCTTATGGATCCGATTCGTGCCGACCGACGAACTCAGCGCCACAAATTTCTCCGTCGTAAACTTGGACAAATCCAACGGCGGCTGAAGGAGCAAGCCTGTGGCAGTCGATTCTGCGGGTTTGATGAGTGGCAGCGCCTCGTCCTGCGCGGCCCAGGGCGAATCGGCGCCGTGCAGCCGCGCCAACGGAGTCAGCAGCAGAATGCCGAGGAGGGCCAGAGTTCGTGCGATGGCGCTGTCGCTCACAATGAGCTTAGTTAATTGTCGCCACTACGAAATTTGTCAAGCGGCCGCTGGCCGGGGCACGATTCACTTTTAGCCAGCTTTGTTTATCTCCCTCTCTTCCACACACTTGTGGAGGACAGGGCAGCACCGCGCGCGGTGCATCCCATCTGTTGTTCTGTTCTGGAGGTGAGGAGGCTCGACCGGACGCGCCCCTCTCCCTGTCCCTCTCCCCGCGTTGCCGCGAGGCGAGGGGATGTCATCCGCCGATTTCATAGGAATTTGCCAGAAACTGAAATGTGCCCGCTAGCAGGAAAATCGATGCAAATAATTCCGCTTGCGTTTACATTTTTCCGTGGTAGTGTGAAAACGTGCGGTGCTCAGGCGCCTGCTCTTTGACATTTTGCAGAGGGATTGGGAGAAAGGGGTGCGGCTAGGGAAATTAGGAATTGACTTGGCCATAAAAGGGCACAAAGAGCACTAAAGATTCATT